>JBEKAN010000205.1:0-8025 GCA_050015895.1 Verrucomicrobiota bacterium | reverse complement strand
CGACCTGGCGGAAAGCGTGCATCCCCATCCGACCTTGTCCGAGACGATCATGGAGGCGGCGGAAGTCTTCTACAATCAATCCACCCACACCTTCTCCCCCAAGAAACGGGAAGAGGGATAAGCGGAAAGCATCCGACTTCGCCACGGCGGGCAAGGTAGGGCGGTCACTCCGATGACCGCCGCATCCCTATTTCCTCTGGAGGGGGTGCCTCCAGGGCTTTTTACCCGTCAACCCGTCAGCACCCCTATAAAAATTGGGCATTTTTGAGTTTGGACCCGTCAGAAACCCGTCAGCTTGCCGTCAGCGACCCGTCAGGCAAAGGAATGGAGGGGGTCCAAAGCAGAAATCCCGAAGATTGGAAAAACAAGACGAGTTGCGCAGGAGGCGCTGGCAGGAAGCAGAAATCGAACCGGCTGAGTAACTCCCTCATAATAAAGCACTTGCCGCTAAAAAGCTCAAAACGCTCAAAAGAGGAATTCAGGAGTTGTTTACCGCGAAATACTCGAACCACGCGAAAAAGCAGCCTCACAACTCCCTGATAATGATGCACTTGCCGCAAAAGAGCACAGAGAACGCAAAAATACCGCCGGACGATTATGGAAGTTCCTGCGACTGAAACATCTCTGCTTTCCCTGCCCGCCGTCTCGAACTTGCCCGAGCCGCATGTGGGGTTCGTAAAGTTCTGGACAGTGGTGGAGGGAAGGATACCGGTAATGCAATATGAATCCTGTGGCTGCCGCCCGGAGACCCAATCGTGTTTCTTTGGTTGCGCCTTTCCCCTCAATCCGTGGTCAAGAATCAGGAACTTCAGACCATCCCCTTTGAGTTCCTTGTGTTCTTTTGCGGCAATCCCCCAGTCCGGGCCAATTCACTTTTGCTCGCGGCCGCCAGCGCTGGCCGGAGTTGGGAAAAAATCCGCGTTTGCAAACGATATGATGCCGCGCTACCCTGTCGCCTGTCGGGGTCGCTTGACAAAAAACAAAAGGCGCATGAAAAAATTCCTGTCCCTTCTTCTCACGCCAACCCTCCTGGCGGTCCCGAATCATCTGCCCGCCCAGGGCGTGGCGTCCGCCTATCCAAGAGGGCCCCAGACCTACTCCAGCCCCGCCAACGCATGGTACGGGCTTCGCAGCTACTCCAACGGCCTCTACTACGCGACCGGCGGCAGCAACACCGCCGCCGGCTCTAATGCGCTTTTCAGCGGCGGCCAAAGCGACCACACGCCCGTCAACTGGGACGCTCTTGAAAGCAACACCAACGGCGTTGACAACCCGGCCGCCGGCTGGGACGCCCTTGAAAACAACACCAACCGCGTTGATATGAAGGCCAACGGCTGGGACGCGTTTCTCAACCACGCGACCGGCGCCGACCCCACCGACACCGGATGGGATTCGCTGGAGACCAACACCGCCGGCTTTTACCACACGGCCAACGCAGTCCAGGCTCTCCCCGACGACACGACCGGCGGCGACACCCTCTCCCCGGGCGACCAGACCCGTTTCGACATTTACATTGCCACCCTGGGCCTGGCCGGCGACACCAACCTCATCCACATCGCCCCGCCGGACACTCAGACCAACGCCTTGATCCCCGATCGGATCATCGCCGTCGGCGGCGGGCGGACCAACCTCAAAGTCGGCCAAATGCCAGCCGCCGTGCCGACGAATCATTGAAATCGGTCTGACGCCAACAATAAACCAACAGCGACTGCGAAATGGGGTTGCTGCGGTTGTAGTTGATCAGCTTGTCAATATGCGCGGCGGTCAGCCGATGGCCGTCGGGAATGAGCAGCACCCCCGTTCTCGCTGTAAATCCCCTGCCCCAGCACCATGCCGGGGGCCAGCTCGGAAAGCGGCACCTCGCGCTGTCGCCCTGGCTGCCTTTTCCGCTTGTTCCACCAGGGGTTTGGGGGGACTATCGGAGTCCTATGAAGCCCGAGCGATCAGCCCTCACGCTGGTGGTCCTCCTATTGTTGGTATCGAGTTCCACTTATTCTCAAGCGCCCCCTGTGAGGCTGTCTTCCCAGCCGATGTCCCCGGAGGCCGCGTTGGACGCCCTCGTTTCGACCAACCGAAGCGAGAGGTTGAACGCGGTGCGTGCGTTGAACACCCCTCGGGTGCAGTTGGCGGCCAGATTGATGGCGATTCTCAACAGCACCAACTCCGATGCCGTGAAAGTGGACGCGGTGATCGTCGCCGGGCAGGAACACATTGACCAGGCCATTCCCTGGCTGGTGCGTCATTTCAACTTGGACGACGTGTATCCCCGTCAAATGTCGTACATGGGATCTCTGCGCGGGATTGGGGAAGCGTTGCTGGAATCGGAATCGGTCAGCGGCGCCTTGTGGAAGATCGGTTTGCCCGCCATTCCGGCGTTGCTTGACAGAATCGCCGAAACCGACGAAACGAACATCACCGCCAAATGTGTTCTGGTTTGCTACAGAATCGAAGGGCGGGACTTGACTCAATTCCGACTTCAACAATTTGCGGATCTGGCCACCGATCAAAAAACGAGGGACCGAATTCAATCCGCCATCGGGATCTTGAAGAACTTGAGCGCCCGGTCCATTGGCACGACGGGCGTCCCGGAGTGGCTCGACGACGTCGCGGAAGAGAACAACCCCGATTTCATCGTTTCCACTTGCGCGTCAGTCCAAGGGTGCGAGATGACCCTGTTCCAGCTTCAGCGGCTGCTGGAAAAGGAGACCGATCCAAACAGGAAAGCCCGGATTCAATCCGCGTTGGACTACCTGCAAGAGTCATCGCCCTTGGCCCGCCCCGGGGAGGCCGCCCCCAAGCCGGTCCCCGCCGCTGTGGGCCAGCCGCTTGTCCAGCCCGCCCCGGGCGAAATCCCAATGATATCGTACAACTTCCACGGACTCTCTTTGCAAGAATTGCTCTCAATTTATGAGCACCTGACCGGGGAAAAGGTGACGATCAAGGTCATGCCGAATCCCGCCCCGGTGATGCGCGTCTATACCGAGGCACCCGTGACCAAAAGCCAGGCCCGGCAGGTTTTGGAGGAAGCGTTGAAGCAAGAAGCGGGGCTGGTCATCGTCCGCGGGGCGGACGGCTCCCTCTCCGCCGTCCCAAATCCGGAAGATGTGCGTTAAGCGCGGGCGCCTGCTGTCAATAGAAAATGGCTCAGATAACCTTGTAATGCCCTATTCCTTCTAACTGCTCCAGCCCCCCCCAAAGCCCCTGGCGCAGTCCGTCCCACCCCTGAATCCCTCCGAACGCCGCCTCCTCCACCCCACCCATGCAATTCCGCCTGCTACCGGGAATACATCGCCGTCTCGCCCCCGGTGCCAAAGGCCTGGCGGCCCAGCGCCTCGGGCTCCTCCGGCAAATCCGGCGTCCTCCACATCACTTCGTAATTCTTCACCGCCTGGCGGAATCCCTTGACGTCGGCCGGCATCCGTTCCACGCACATCGCCGCCAGGGCGGGATCGTCGCGCACCAACCTCTGATACGTCGCCTCGGAAATGAAGATCCGGCTGTGGCCGGACAGGCCCTCCAGGCGGGAGGCCAGGTTGACCTCGCGGCCAAACACCGTGTAACTCAGCCCGTGCGCCTCCGACCCCATCAGCCCCACCACCGCCGATCCGGTGTTGATCCCCGTGCCCATGGAAAGCAGCGGCTTGGGCGCCTCGGCCGGCAGCCCCTGCGCGGCGCGCGCGGTGTTGGCCGCCTCAATCTCCTTGTTTTCCCTGTCCCGGCTCACGTTCAACGCCAGCACCGCCCGTTGCGCGTCAATCGCCGCCCGCACCGCGTCGCAGGCGTGCCGCGGGTTCTCCACCGGCGCGCCCCAGAAAGCCATCACACAATCCCCGATGTATTTGTCCAGCGTGCCGTTGTGTTTCTTGATCATTCCGGCGATGGTCCCCAAGTAAGCGCTCACGGTGGAAAGGGTTTCTTCCGCCAGCTTGTCATAATAAGCCTCCGCCTCCGCCGGGCTGAGTTGGTTTTCCGACACGTGTTCGGTCGCCCGCGCCTGCGTCAGGTCCGTCAACGAGGTGAACCCCCGCACATCGGCGAAATAAACGGTGATCTCCCGCCGTCGGCCGCCCAGCGTCACTTTCTTGTTCACGTCCAGCAACTCGTCCACCACCTCCGGCGCCAGCATCCTGGCGAAAACCGACTTCACCCGCTTCTTTTCCGACTGCTCCGCCCGCACCCGGTAAGTCAGCGCCGCACCATGGGTGACCAAGCCGGAACAGACCAGCGGCAGGACCACCGGCAGCCAAAACCGGTATTCCACGTAAAGCCAGCAGGCCACGCTCCCATATACCACCACCACCGCCGTCATCAGCGCCATGCCCGTCAGCGGCCGCGCCTCGGCCAGATTGATCCAGGCGGCCAGCGCCCCCATCGCGGCAATCAGCGCCCACCGGAGCCAGCGCGGGCTGGTGCTGACAAAGCGGTTGGCGATGATGGAATTGGCCACATTCAAATGCTTGGTCACCAGGTGGGTCTGGCTCCCCAGCGGCGAGGGGCCGAGGTCGGACAGATCGCTGCCGGTCGCCGTGGAGCCGATCATGATCAGCTTGTCTTTCCACCGATTGGTCACCTCCTCGCCGTTGGGGCGCCCGCGTTCCATTCGGGCAATCAACAATTCCCCCAACGACCCGCTGGCCAGCGCCGGATGGTCCACGTCCAGTTCCCAATTGATCTGGAAGCAGCCGTCCGCGTCCAGCGGGATGACCCGGCTGACCCCCTGCGGCCCGCGCAGCACAATCCGATGATGTTCCGGCTCAATTTGCGCGTTGTCCAAGTCCAGCTTCAACTCGCTGGCCGCCAGAACAATTCCCATGCTCCAGACCCGCAGGGGGGTGAAGGGCAAAATCTTCAGCGCCCCCCCCGCATCCCCGACAATCGTCCTGGTGTCAATGAAACCATCCTTGTCCGTTGGCAGCGTGATCGCCTCGTCCCCCCGCTTGCGAAAGAAGGTGATGTTGGTGGGGCCAATGACCGTCGCCTCCAGTTCCAAATCCAGTTGGCGGGCCATTTCACGGATGAGGGGTTGCCATTCCCGAAATTCTTCATAGGGCCTTTCCCGCCGCAAAACCCCGTCCAGGTCCTTGTCCGTGGTGATGTTGCCCAGCTTCGACCCCGGGAACCGGAACAGCGGCGCCGGCAGAACTCCCTCGTCCGCCGCCAAAATGGCGTTCCCGCATTCCTCCAACTCCGCCGCGAAGAACTCATCCGCGTTGGTGGGGTGGGCCCCGGTCCCCAATTTCACCGTCTCGGGGGGGCTGGGGTCGTTGGGTCGCAATCCACTAAACAGAACGTCGAAGCCCACCGTCCTGGCCCCTTCCAGCGACAGCTCCCGCAGCGCCAGGGCATAGACCGTGCGCGGCCAGTAAAGACCATAACTGAATCCCAGTTCCTGCTCCCCATTGTTGACGGAGTCAATGGTCTCGTCGGTGATTTCCACCAGCCCCAAATTCGTCGCATGGAGCTGGTTTGGCCCGGGAACACGCCTGGCCAGTTTCACCCGCGCGTCGTAGGTCATCCACTCCAGCCGTCGCAGCCATGTGAGGTTGGCCAGATCCAGCAGGCAGACCCCCGCCACCACGACGGCGGCGATGAGGGTGACAGGCCATCTGCGCCCCTGCGCGCCCTCTCCCATCGCTCCCGTCCCGAAATCCCACAGCCTCGCCCGCCACTCTTTGTATTGGAGCCAGACGCGGGGCGGCTTGGGGGAATTCTGTCTTTTGGGAGAGCTTCGGCGCACCTCCCCATGCTAAACAAAAAACCCGGAGCAACACAAGCTGCTCCGGGCTGAAAAGAATCAAATACTCCACCAACCTTCTGTCTCGGCGGAACCCCGCTCCAAGAGCGGCGGCGGTTTGCTAACTGTCCGCGCCAGCCGTTGGGGTCGGTGCGGGCGGTGCCGGCGGCGGTGCTGGCGCTGGCGGCGGTGTCGGCGGTGGGGGTACCTGGGGTGCGTAGTTAGCAGGCGTTGGCGTTGTCGCCACAACGCTCTGATCAGTGGGAGACGTCGCCGTTTCAGGCGGAGTCCATGATTGGCCGGTGGTCAATGTCTTTGAGACGGGGGTCATGACATTGTTAATGACGATATTGGCCACGCAATACACTGTCCCGGTCACGCTGCTGAAAGTCACCGTGGGCAGGCCAGTGGGGTTTGGAACCGACGACACCGCGAAATCCGTCCCGCGGATACCGGCGACGCCTCGCGCAGTGCTCACTCGGTACGTGGAAGCCTTGGAGATCTTCCTCACGCTTCCAATCACGGTGCCCTTGTCGAGATCCAGCATCGTTTCCGAGTCTCCGGCCCCCAAATCCAGCATCGTTTTCAAACTCATGGTTGTATTGGCCGTCACCCTCACGGTGGAGGTGTGCCCGTTGACCTGAACATCCACAGTCGTGTCCGCTTCGGTTGTGATCGTCGTCCCTTCATTCAACACCGCATTGGGCCTCAAGGGCGCCGGCTGCCCGCCGGGTTCCGAGTACCACGCCTTGCCAATCACCGCGCGGACGGTCGCGGTGGCCTTGTTGTTTGCCGCGGCGGCCATGAGCATCATCGGCGCGCCGGCGAAAGCCGCCACCACACCCCACATCAAAACAGATTTGATTCTATTCATAAAATTCTTGTTTGAAATGTTGCTTTACACAGCGAGATTACTCCTTGCCCGGCAATTGTCAACTGCTTTTGCGCTATTATTTTCGATTATTTTCGCCCCTTCCCACCCCCTTTTTTGCCCGTTTTACCCCATTTTTTGCCCCTCCTCATCGCCCGGGGGCTTCCTTGGCCCCCGCCGCCATTCGATCCCTGACAACCTGCAGGTATTCCGCCGCCTGGTCGCTGGGCGGGTGCATTTGCAGGGCGAACTCGAACCAATGCCCGGCCAGCGGATAATTCCCCATATCCATGCAATGCCAGCCCATATAAAAGTAAACCGTGGCGTTGTTGGGCCTCAATTCAAGCGCCCGGACGAAGTACGCCGAGGCCTCGTTGGGCCGATCCAGCCAATCCAAGCACATCCCATACCACATCGGCGACCATGCATCCAGAGGATTCAAGTTCATCGCACCCTCAAACCATTTCATCGCCTCTGTGGCCAGCGCCTCATTGTCCGGACCGCCTTGCCAGGCCCGAACCCGGTAAAACATCCCCAACTCATACTGCGTCAGGTAGTTGCGCGGCTCTATCTCATGCGCTTTCTTCAACGCCGCCACCGCCTGGTCCCACGACACCTTTTCGCTGAGTCCGCGCTCGATCCAGTGGAACTCCCGCCCCGACCGCACCCCTTGCGCCCCCAAACACCCCGCCGCTCCAAGCACAGTGGCCGCCAAGAGGGTTCTCCCCACCTTCCCCGGATTGACCCAATACCCCTCGGTGCGAAACCGCCAGTGCGCGCTCAACAACGCCATCATGGTGATCGCAAGGATCGCGTTGGCGGGAATCCGCATGTTAAAGTCCACCGCCGAATGGATCAAAATGGACATCAAGCCCAGCGACGCGCCGAGCACAAACGCCGCCTTGGAACTGTTCCGCCGCCCCAGTTCATTCGATTTCCTCCTCACATACGGCCAGACTCGCCAGACCCCCCCATACAACAGCCCCATCGTGACCAGGATCAGGCCAAAGCCCGCCAAACCCCACTCGCAGAGCGTGTTGAGGTAGTCGTTGTGCGCGTTCAACGGGTTGGGCTGCCCCCAGACCGCCGCAAACCTGGGATATTGATACCGGAATTGGCCCGGCCCAGCCCCCCACAATAGGTGCTCGTGAAATACCCGCTCCGCCACGTCCCAATAGAACACCCGCCCGTCGCCGCGCGCCGCCAGCCCTCCAGCCGCGTCCATCCGTTCCGCCACCTTCCCAAAATGCTGGAACAAAGCCATCCCGGCCAGCGCCAGCATCACCAATGCCAGCATCCCGCGCCGCCGATAATCCCGCTGAAACAGCAGCACCACGCAAAAAAACGCCAGCGTCGCCGCCATCGCCACATTGCCGCCCCTGGACTCCGACACGAAAACTCCCGCCATCATCACCAGCCC
>JBEKAN010000204.1:0-8026 GCA_050015895.1 Verrucomicrobiota bacterium | reverse complement strand
CCCGTCTCCAGCAGGCCCAGCGCCTCCCGCGAAAAGTCGGAGTCCTCATAAGTGTGATCCACCACAATCTCCGGCGGCTTGTTCTCCAGTTTCACCACGCCCAGTTTGCCGGCCGCATCCCGGAGCACGATGATCTCCTGGTTCTGGGCCAGCAGCAGGACGCCATGCCCCGGCTGGGTTGGCGCAAGACCGGCGAAGATTTTTTGGACCAACTGCCGCCACTCTTGCGGGGTGCGCAGGGGCAGGAGGTTGGTTTTGGTGACGGTGGTTTTGCGGGCGGCCCGTTCCTCCTTGTCGAAGGTCAGCACCGCAAACTGCCGCTGGTAATCCGGCGCCGCGCCTTCCACCCGAGGCCAACTCGCGTGGGCGAAGGCGTCCTTGCCGGGGAAAGGGATGCGCAGCTCGATATTCGTGTCGGTCCGATAGGCCACCAAGTTCGTCAGGCTCGCGGGCTCCAGTTGCTGCAGGTAGCGGGCGCGGGGGTTGGAAGTGGCGCATCCGGCCGCTAGCGCCAGCGCGGCCAGGAGGATGGATCTTCCAAAAGACGACGACATGCGGGTTGGGCGCGTCTTGACACCACCAGGCGATTTCTCACTTCCCGCGCCCCCCTCGCCCCGCGAAGCGGGGAGAGGGCCAGGGTGAGGGGTTCGTTCCATCCAATGTGGGTCGTCCCAGGATGCGCCCACATGAGGTGGAAACTTGGCATTCACCTTGCCTGGGCTCCTTGCGTGGAAGCCAGGAGCGGACGCACGTCTATGGCTTCCATGCCCGCCGCGCGGATGGCCTGCAGGCCCAGGTCGGTGTCCTCGTAGGCGCGGCAGTTTTGCGGCTCGACTCCCAGTCGCCGCGCGGCCTCCAGATAAATGTCGGGGGCCGGCTTTTGCCGGGCCACGTCTTCGGTGGTGACGACGGTCTGGAATAAACTCGCGATTCCCAGATGACGCAGGGTTTCGGTCACCACGCGCCGGGTGCCGCCGGAGGCCACGGCCATGGGGATTTTCCCGTAGTGCTCGCGGGCAATTCCCACGATCATCTCGATCTCCTGGATTTCCGGGATCTGCCGCGCGAACGCCGCCTCCTTTTCTTTGGCCGCCTTTAGATAATCCAGTTCGCGGCCTTGCTCCTCCGCGAGTATTTTCAGGATGTCCGGCGCCGGCACGCCGCCCATGGCGTAGAAGCGGTCCTTGGGGAATCGGAGTTGATACTCGTCGGTCACCTGTTTCCAGGCGCGCCAGTGCATCGGCATACTGTCAGCCAGCGTGCCGTCGCAGTCGAAGATGAGGGCTTGAATGGGCATGTGGGGGTGGGAGGGAATGGATCAAGATCAAGATTACGGGCATGCGGGGTTCTGGGCCGTTACAGGTCCGCGGCGGCCAGCCGCTCTTCCATGTCGTTCGCCATCAACGGCTCGATCAGGCTGTCCAGGTCCCCCTCCAAAAAGGTTGACAAGTTGTAGAGCGTCACTTCGACGCGGTGGTCGGTGACGCGGTTTTGGGAGAAATTGTAGGTGCGGATGCGCTCGTTGCGCTCCCCGCTGCCGACTTGTTCCTTGCGGCGGGCGGCGTATTTGGCGTTTTCCTCGCTCACTTTGAGCTCCAGCAATCGCGAGCGCAGCACCGTCATGGCCCGCGCCTTGTTTTTTTGCTGCGAACGCTCGTCCGCGCACCGCACGATCATCCCCGTGGGTTTGTAAATGATCTGCACCGCCGAATCGGTCGTGTTCACCCCCTGGCCCCCCTTGCCCGACGCCCGGCACACGTTGATCTCCAAATCCTCCGGCCGGATTTGCAGGTCCACTTCCCCCGCCTCCGGCAGCACGGCGACCGTCGCCGTGCTGGTGTGGATGCGGCCCTGCGCCTCGGTGGCGGGCACGCGCTGCACGCGATGGACGCCGCTCTCGTACTTGAGACGCTTGAACACATCCTGGCCGGCGACCCCGAAAATAATTTCCTTGAATCCCCCCAAATCCGACGGGCTGCTGTCCATGCTCTCCACCTTCCATCCCCGCTTTTCGGCGTATCGGGTGTACATCCGGTACAGGTCCGCCGCAAAAAGGGCCGACTCCGATCCGCCCGCTCCCGCCCGGATTTCCATGATCGTGTTCCGCGAGTCCGCCGGGTCCGCCGGCGCCAGCGCCAGGTGGAGCTTCCGCGCCAGGCTCTTTTCCTCGGCCTGCAGCGCGCCGATTTCCTCCCGCGCCAGTTGCGCCAACTCGCTCTCCCCAGGCTCGGTCTTGAGGATTTCGGCGTGTTGCCGGAGGTCCGCCAGGACTTTCAAATAGCGCTGGCCGGTGGTCAAAAGCTCCTTCAGCCGGGCGTATTCCCGCGACAACTCCTGCGCTCGCGCCGGATTGTCGAACAATTTGGGGTCGCTCAGCGCGGCCTCGACTTCCACGTGGCGGCGGGTGAATTTTTCGATGTAAGGGCGCAAATCCATGGAAATAAAAATGGGCGGCGGCCGCCCCCCGGACTCGGGGGTGGCGTTCAGCTCTCGGCGCGAATGCAATGGGTGCGGCTCATGGAAAAAAAGCGACCGCCCGCAAAAGTGCCTCCTCTTGCGGGCGGTGGGGCGGAAAGGGGCTACTTCTTTCTTTTCTTGGCCGCATGGGCCGCCTGCGCCGCCTGGGTCTTGACCATGCGCTGCTGGAATTTGTCCACGCGCCCGGCGGTGTCCACGAACTTCTGGGTGCCGGTGTAAAAGGGGTGGCAGGCGTTGCAAATGCCGATCATGATGCTGGGCTTGGTGGAGCGGGTTTTGATCACGTTGCCGCAGGCGCAACGAATTTCCGCCTCCACATATTTTGGATGAATCTTGGCTCTCATAAAAGCAAGGGTGCCTAACCTACCAGCGGGGCCGCCCCGCGCAAGCCCTTTTTTCACTTATCTTTCATCCGCGGCCGGCATCCAAAACAACACCTGATAAGCTTGACGCCGCGCCCGCCAGTGCCTAGGGTTCCAAGCTCGATTGGTCGGTTTGACCCGTCGCACCGAAAGGCGTTTTGTGAATGTTACGGTTGAGATTTTGGCTCCCTGCAAAAAATTGATGCGAGTGGAGGTCGAACCCGAAAAGGTCGAGGAGTCTTTTCAGGAGGTCACGCGCGACTATCAGCGCGAGGTCCGGCTCCCGGGGTTCCGCCCGGGCAAGGCCCCCAAGGACATGGTGGCCAAGCGGTTTGAGAAGGAGATTCAGGAGGAGGCCAAACGCAAGCTCATCTCCGACGCCTATCGCAAAGCCGTCGCCGAGCAGAAGATCACCCCGGTCCTCGCGCCGGATGTGGAGGAGATCCAATTTGCCCGCGGCCAGGCGCTGCAATTTGCCGTCACGGTGGAGACCGCCCCGGATATCCAACTGCCCGAATACAAGGGCCTGCCCGCGCACCGCGAAATGGGCGGCGCCACGCCGCAGGACATCGAGCGCGCCCTCCAACTCTTCCGCGAGCGCCAGGCCGCCTATCTCCCGGTCCCGCGCGAGGTCCGCAAGGGCGACATCGCCGTCGTCAATTACACCGGAACCTGCGACGGCAAACCCCTCACCGACATCGCCCCCACGGCCAGGGGCCTGACAGAGAAAAAGGCCTTCTGGATTGAAACCGAGAAGGACTCCTTCCTACCTGGCTTCGGCCCGCAACTCCTCGGCGCCAAGGCGGGCGAAAAACGCGCCGTCAACATTGACTTCCCGCCCGATTTCATGATCCCGCTCTTGGCTGGCAAAAAGGCCGTCTATGAGGTCGAAGTCGTGGAGGTCAAGGAGAAGGTTCTGCCGGAGGTCAACCAGAAGTTCGCCGAATCCTGGGGCGCGAAGGACTTGGACACCCTGCGCGAGGGCGTGCGCTCGGATTTGCAGAACGAGTGGAACCAGACCCAGAGCCGTAAAATGCGCCAGCAAGTCACCCAGGCCCTCCTTCAGGGCGTCCAATGCGATCTGCCCGAAACCCTCGTCACGGAGGAGACCCGCGCCATCGTCTATGGCATTGTCAGCGACAACCAGCAGCGCGGCATTCCCAAGGAGGTGTTGGACGCGGAGAAGGACAAAATCTACGCCACCGCCAATGCCGCCGCCAAGGAGCGGGTGAAGGCCCAGTTCGTGTTTCGCAAGATCGCCGAAAAGGAGGGCGTGCGCGTCGAGCAACTGGAAATCGCCAACCGCCTCCAGGCCCTGGCCACGGAGAACAAAATGCCCGTGGACAAGCTCTACAAGGAGTTGGAGAAGAACCACCGCCTGGAGGACCTCCACCGCCAAATCCTTCATGACAAAGTGGTGGACCTCCTCGTCCAATACGCCAAGATCGAGGACGTCCCCGCCCCGCCTCGTCCGTGACCGGTCCGCGGCAATCTTCACAAGTTCTTCGCGAAACTGGCAATCGCGGCCAAACAAGCCGCAAACACCAGCAGGACAAGGACTGCCGCCTGGAATTGACCGCCAATCAGCAACGCGGCGAAAAATGCGATCGCCAACTGGAAGACCAGCAGCATGAGAACGTCGCCCTTGCTCCAGTCTTCCAGGTGGCCAACCTTGTAAATCAGCGCCACGATCAGGGCCGGAACAACTAAGGCGCGGGTGGCGACAGGGCCAAAGTACACGACGATCCACAGCCCCGCCCCCTCGACAAGCGCGGCGACCCCCGCGATGGCGGCCTCTTTGCCGGCACTATGCAAGGTGAGGTCGTTTCCGATCACGCCATCATAGATGTTCAGCAACACCAGCGCCACGCAGAGCGTTACGAAAGCCAGCGAGCATAACGCCAGGAGCTGTAGCGCGGTGTGCATGAGTGCTCGGTGCTTTTCTCACTCCACATACGACTGCCGCACAGAGTCCCGCAGCAGCACTATGAACGTGAACACCCCCAACGTGGTCCCGAAGGGGATCTGCACGCAGTCCAGACCCGCGACAATCAGGGAGAACATGCGGTGCCTTCTCTGTCGAAGAAACACGCCGGAAAGAACGTTCCCAACGCACGCGGTCACGAGCAGGACCCCCATGAAAATATAAAAATAGACGAAGACATCAAAAAACTCCTTGGGCGGACCGGCCTCGCCTTTGGTGGGCCACCTTTCGGGATGGGTGAAGAAGCTGCGCATGATAAAATAGTGCAACAAAAGGAACGCCATCCCGAAAAGCGCCAGACCGCTCAGAACGAAATGAAACACCGACAGCAGGTTGATGTGCTCGTTGTCTCTCTGCCGCTGGTCTTCGTTGACAAAGGGGGGTGTGTCCATAAACGCGATCTCCTACATCTGCTCGGTCGTGGCGATGCCCAGCGCGTCCAGGCCCTCTCGCAGCACGCGGGCGGTCAGGTCGCACAGGGCCAGCCGGGTGGCGCGCGACGCCGGCTCCGCCTTGAGCACGGGGCAGTTCTCGTAGAAGCGCGCGAAGTCGCCCGCCAGCTCATATAGGTAGCCGCACAGGAAGTTGGGCCGGTGCTCCTCCGCCACCGCCTCCAAGATCAATCCGAAATCCAGCAGCCGCCGCGACAACGCAATTTCCTCCGGCGCGCCCAGCGCGAAACCTCCCTTTCCCGCCTCCGCCGCGCTCTCGCCGCCTTTGCGGAAAATGCTCCGGATGCGCGTGTGGGCGTACAACAAATACGGCGCGGTGTTCCCCTGCAGGGAGAGCATCTTGTCCCAACTGAACACGTAATCGCTCTGCCGGTTCTGCGACAGGTCGGCGTACTTGACCGCCCCCAGGCCGACGACCCGCGCGATCTCCCGCCGCTGCGCCTCGTCCCATTCGGGGTTCTTTTCCGTCACGACCCGGAACGCGCGCTCCTCCGCCTCGTCAAGCAAATCTTCCAGACCGACGGTTTCGCCGGCCCGCGTCTTGAACGGCCTGCCGTCCTCCCCCAGAATCGAGCCAAACCAGACGTGCGCCAGCTTGACGCCCGCCTCGGGACGCCAGCGGCGGAACAGCGTGAAAAGCTGTTTGAAGTGCAGTTGCTGCCGTCCGTCGGTCACGTAGATGATCTCGTCCGGCGGCGCGCCCCACGTTCCGCCCTCCATCCGGAATTGCAGCGTCGCCAGGTCGGTGGTCGTGTAATTGAAGCCGCCGTCGCTTTTTCGCACCAGCGCCGGCTGTCCCTTCAATTCGGGAACGTCGTCGAAAAACACCGCCATCGCCCCCTCGCTCTCCCGCGCCAGACCGCGCCGTTTCAAGTCCTCCACCACTTCCTTCAATCGCGGATTGTAATAACTCTCGCCATAAGTGTGGTCGAACTTCACCCCCAGCCTGCGGTACACCCGGTCAAACTGCTCCTGCGATAACGCGATCATCTCCCGCCACAGTCGCAAATTCTCCTCGTCCCCTCCTTGCAGTTTGACCAGCTCCCGCCGCGCGCTCTCCAGAATCTTCGGGTCCTGTTCGCCGGCGGCGTTGATCAATTTGTAAAGTCGTTCCATCTCCCCGATCGGATCGCGGGCCAGCGCGGCGGCGTCCAGGTGGGTTTTCCAGCCCACGATCAGTTTCCCAAACTGCGTGCCCCAGTCGCCCAGGTGATTGTCGGTGATGACCCGGTGTCCCAGCAACCGCGAGACGCGCGCCAGAGAATCGCCCAGAATCGTGGAGCGAATATGCCCCACGTGCATCGCCTTGGCCGCGTTCGGGGAGCTGAAATCAATGACGATGCAACGCGGCCTCGTGGTTTTCTCCACCGGCGCCCCCTCCCCGCGCGCCAAGTCTTGCAGGGCCCGCGCGATGGCGGAAACCTTGAGCCAGAAATTCAGAAAGCCCGCCCCGGCCACTTCCACCGACTCGCACCACTCGCCCACGTCCAACCGCGCGGCCACGTCGGCCGCCAACTTCCGGGGATTGATCTTGGCCGCCTTCCCCAGCGCCATCAGCGCGTTGCTCTGGTAGTCGCCGAAGCGTGGATCCGGGCAGGGCCGCACACGCGCGCCGCCCGGGTCCGCCTCCGGCAGCACGGCGGCGATGGCCTCTTGCAGGCGTTGTTCCAGGATTTTGTCAAGCACAATAAAAACTCAACTCCAACCAGATCCCCGGGGCCGCGGCAAACCCGGTCCCTTCGCGGAACCCCGCGGCCGCGTCAGCGGGCGGCGGAGTATTTCTTGATGATTTGAAACATGGCCTCCGCGTCGGGGGCCTGCTCGAGCTCCTGCCGAAATTCCTTGATGTGAAGCAGCTTGGCGATGCCCGCCAGCGTGTGCAGATGCTTTTGGAACTGGCCCTGGGGCACCAGAAAGAGCATCACCAGATTCACCGGCTGATTGTCCAGCGCCTCGAAATTCACCCCCTTGGCCGACCGCCCCAGCGCGCCCACCACGTCGGGAATCAGATCGGTCGAGGCGTGCGGAATCCCGATGCCAAACCCGATGCCGGTGCTCATGGACGACTCCCGCTTCTTGACCACGGCGATGATCGCCTCCCGGTTTTCCGGTTTGATCCGCCCGGTGGCGATGAGGTTGCCCACCAGTTCGTCAATCGCCGCCCATCGGTCCCCCGCCTCCATGCCGGGCAGGATGCTTTTGCTCGAAACCAAAATATCAGCAAGGTTCATAGAATCGCTCCCGCATTTCGCCTGAATCCCCCGCGCATTTCAAGCCTAATTGTCGTTTTTGTGGATTTTTAACCATGCGCGGCTGCTGGGGCGCGCCAGTGGTGGCAGGGACGTGAAAGGGGTAACCGGCTCAAATCTGAGGATCGGAATCTTGCGAGTTCGGCAAAACGCGCTGATGCGGAAGCTTTCTCAAGTTCAGAAACTCATGGGGCGCGGGGCTGCGGCACGGAAAGCGCGTTCCAGTAGTATAATGACCAAAGATCGTCCAAGGTCGAATACTCCACGTGGCCGTCGGCCAATACCATGTGGATGCCGCCGGGATACGGCTCGGTTGCAACCGCCGCTCCAGCCGACGCCGTTTGCGGGATAAAAGCCACGCCATGCCGCTCAATGCACCAGCGCCAAATCATCGTGCCGGCCGTGACCGGCCTGTGCGGCGCGCCAGTGAATAAATTCACGGGGGATGTGTCGCCGCTTCTGCCCTCCGTTCCTCCATTGGGCCAGCCGTCAATCCACATG
>JBEKAN010000203.1:0-8034 GCA_050015895.1 Verrucomicrobiota bacterium | reverse complement strand
GAGAAGTACAATCTCGCCCTGGGCGAGCGGCGCGCTCTGGCGGTGCGGGAGTATCTGGTCACCCTGGGCATGGATTCGCGGGAGATTACGACGGTGACCTTTGGCGCGAAAAAGCCCGCCGACCCCGGCCACAACGAGGCGGCCTGGGCGAAGAACCGCCGCGGCGATCTGATTCTTTGGACCCCCAAGAAGTAGCGGCGTCGGCGGGGGGCAATACTTGAGGGAAAAAGGGCAGAGGTGGGGCGAGACTCTGTCGAGCCGTGACTGGATTTTTTCGGGAAAAGTCACGGCTCGACAGAGTCTCGCCCTACCCCGATAGGGTGATGCATTCCGCCGGGGGCCAGAAGCCTTTTTGCGCTAAAAAGTCGGGCTTTACTAATGGGGCGGCGTGCTCTACTTTAATTGTCAGAGAGCGTATTTTATGAATATATCGAATGCCGGCTTTTTAAGCGGACCTGAGTTGATGGTCGTCCTGGTAGTCATCCTGGTGCTTTTTGGCGCCAAGAAAATTCCCGAGTTCGCCAAGGGCCTGGGGCAGGGGATCAAGGAATTCAAGAAAGCGTCCCGCGAAGTCACGGATGAAATCCACAATTCCATGAACGAATCGCCGCCGCCTCCAACGCCTCCAGCGGCCCGCCCGCCCGACAACTCCCAAACCCCCGCCCACCCCGCCCCCTCTTCCACCGTTCCCAAAGCCTGACCGCGTTCGGGGAACATTCTCATGGCAGAAGGCAGCGACGAACCCCGGCCCGACGTTGAGGAAGTCGGCGGCGGCGCGGTCAAGACCTTTCTCGAACACTTGGAGGACCTGCGATGGGTGCTCATCAAGAGCGCGGCGGCCACGCTCATCGCCATGATGGTCTGCCTCTTCAATGTCCAGCGGCTGGTGGCGGTCCTCAAATGGCCCTTGGTGCGCGCCGAAAAACGGCATCTCCTTCTTCTTCCCGACAGCACCAATCAGATGGTGACCTTCCAGATCGGCTCCGCCCGGCTTCCGGCGATGGATCTCCAGACCAACCATGTGGGCGCGCTGGATTTGGGCACCAACCAGAGCGTCACCGTGCTCCTGGAGCCGGTTCAATTGGGGGGCCAGCAACTCCTTTCCTGGCGCGTGATTCCCGACCCGCCCGACGCGGCGGACAACAGCGGGCCGGACTTGGTGTTCATGGATCCGTCCGAGCCGTTTCTTTCCTCCATCCACATGGCGTTCTTTGCCGGGCTGATTCTGGCCTCGCCTTTTGTGCTCTATTATGTCGGCCAATTCCTCATGCCCGCCTTGAAGATCAGGGAGAAGAAGTATTTCCTGCGCGCGTTTGCCATTGGTGCCGGCTTGTTTTTCGTGGGGGTGGCTGTCGCCTATTTTGTCATCATGCCGACCGCCCTCAAATTCGCCCAGCAATACTCCCTCTGGATGGGTGTCAAGGTGCCCATTTGGAAGTTCGGATCCTACATGGGCTTCATGGTCAAATTCATGCTCGGCATGGGGCTGGGGTTTGAGCTGCCGGTCGTCCTGCTGGCGCTGGTGAAAATCGGCATTCTCAGTTACCAAAAATTGGCCGCCATGCGCCGCTACATGATTGTCGGCAATTTGATCCTGGGCGGACTGCTGACCACCCCGGAGGTCCTGACCCAGATCGTCATGGCCGTTGCCCTGCAATTGCTCTATGAGGCCAGTGTCTGGATTGCCTGGTATTGGGAGCGCCAGGAGAAAAAAGCGGAAAAAGGCTAGACAAACCCCGGCAAAGCGTTATTTTAGGCCAAATAGACCCATTATGCGCAAATTGACTTCAACTTGGTTCCCGTTGCTGGGCTTGGTTTTGCTCGCGGCCGGTTGCGCCGGTCCGCAGGAAAAACTCGGCCGCGGCGTCAACAACATCCTGGAAATCGCCCGCCTGGGCGAACTGCGGCGTTCCATGGAGCAAACCGCGGTGCTCAACAACCCGGATTCCGAGTTCACCGGCGGAGCCATCAAGGGCATGGACCGCACCATGCGCCGGACGGCCGCAGGATTCTATGAGATCGCCACCTTCCCCTTTCCCAATCATTCGCCCAAGAATTACGACCCGATTTTCTTTTCCGGTCCCCCCGCTTTGCACATTTCCGACCCGGTTTATCCCGACAGTTACAAACCGGCGATGCTCTCCGACCAGATCACCTCGCCGGACACTTCGCTGGGATTCGGGGGCGGGGACTTGATCCCGTTTGTTCCAGGCAGCCGCTTCCACGTCTTCGACCAGTGACCGCCAAGTGGCCGGTGTGACGGGAAGGAGTTGGAGCCGCGCGCCGGCCTCTCCCCGCGATTTGCCAATGCCGCTGGAAAAGCACTCATCCTGCAAGGTCAATCTCCTGCTCAACATCCTGGGGAAACGCCCCGACGGCTTCCACGAATTGGAGACGGTCCTTCATCCGGTCGGCTTGGACGATTCCCTCACCTTCCAGCGTCAGGGCGCAAGAACCCGCCTCTCCTGCAACGACCCGTTGTTGCCGACCGACTCCAGGAATCTCGTCTTCGCCGCCGCCGGGCTTTTCCTGAACACCGCCGGCATCCGGGAAGGGGTGCGCATTCACTTGGAAAAAAGGATTCCCATTTCCGCCGGCCTGGGCGGGGGCAGCGCCAACGCCGCCGCCACGCTCCTGGCCTTGAACGAACTCTTCGGCCACCCGCTCGCCCCGGACGCCCTCCTCCAACTGGCCGCCGCCCTTGGCTCGGACGTTCCATTTTTTCTGCAAGACCGCCCCGCGCTATCCACAGGCCGGGGCGAAATCATCACGCCCCTGGATTTCTTTCCCGCCCTGGCGGGTTCCTGGCTTGTGCTGGTCCATCCCGGCTTTGGCGTCTCCACCGCCTGGGCCTACGAACAACTCGACCGCCAGCCGGACGGTCTCCACGGAAAACCCGGACGCGCGCAACACCTGATTTCCCTGTTGCGCACCGTGGACCTGCCCGCCGCCGGAAGGCAGTTCTTCAACTCCTTGGAGGCGCCCGTCCTGCGCAAGTATCCGCTGCTGGCGTTGTTCCAGGAGTTTTTCCGCGACCACGGCGCCGGGGCGGTGTTGATGTCCGGCAGCGGATCCTCCTCTTTCGCGCTGGCCGCCTCCCAGGCCGCGGCCGGGAGCCTGCTGGAAAAATTCAAAGCCAGATTCGGCCCCCAAATCTGGACCGCCCTGGTGAAAATGGGGTGAACAGTTCCGCGCGCCGGCCCCGTTGTTTCATTTTGGTTTGCAGTCCCGCGGCGGCGGGGTAATTTTGGGTGCGCGATGTCCGATGGTGTAACGGTAGCACAAGGCCCTTTGGAGGCCTTTGTCATGGTTCGAATCCATGTCGGACAGCCATTCAATTCCCCCAATTTTGGGAAAAGCGCGACCAGAAAAAGTCCCGGACAGCCGCGCCTCCCAAAGCGGTTTTGCCGCGCAAATGCGGCCCCGGCGAATCCCCCTCCGCGTTTCGGGCGCTATGGCGCGGCGGTTTCGCGCAACCGCAACACCGTCAAGGAACGCGGCACAAAGCTCCGCTGGAAACGCGGCCCCGCCACCCCAATCTGCGTTTCCACCGGCGCCACTTTCCGCGGTTCTTCAAAGGAGTTGACGTCCGCCAGGCTGCCGCCGGCCAGCACCACGCTCCTGCCCTTTGAGTCAATACCAGCCACTCCCGCCAGGACGATTTCCGTCTCCGTCGGGGCGTCTCCCGGATTCACCACTTTGAGGATGATCTCATGCGTCTGGTTGTCGAACGCCGCGCTGGCGTAAAGCCGCCGCGCCGCGCCGCCGGGCGCCTCCGTCCCGCTCCACTCCAACGGCAGCACCCGGTCCCCGCGATTGCGGCTGAAGAGTTGTTGCACGTAATAATCGGGCGTGCCATAGACGCGCAGATTGTCCACCCAGATCAAGTCCGGCGTCCACTGCCAGGCGTCCGCGTGGGCGAAGAGCGGCGCGTAGGAGGCCATCCGCACCACGTCCGCGTTGCGTTCCAGGCCCGTCATGTAGGCCGCCTCCGCCAGGGCGCATTCCAGGTTGTTCCGGTTCTTGGGGCTGACCACCGCCCCGCTTTGCGCCGCGTATTCCCCCATGAAAACCTTCGGGCCGCTGCGGTCGTAGTTGTCGTAGCGGTGGTCGTTGCTCAAAAACCACTTCGGCAAGTCGTAACAGTGCTCGTCCACGATGTCCGCCTTCAACTCGCGCAGCTTGGGCCACAGAAAGTGGAACCGCTCGTCCCCAGGCGACGGCCCGGAATCGGAGACAAGCATAATTTCCGGGTGCTTCTCCTTCAGCACCCTGGCGAAGGCCGCGTAGCGGTCAATGTACTGCTGGCCCCACTGTTCGTTGCCCACGCCCATCATCCTCATATGAAACGGCGCCGGGTGCCCCATCGCCGCCCTTTTCGCGCCCCACACGCTCTCGGCCGGGCCGTTGGCGAACTCGATCAAGTCCAGCGCGTCCTGGATATACGGCCCCAATTGGTCCAGCGGCGCCAGTTCCCCCGAATTGAACTGGCAGGCCATCCCGCAGTTGAGGATCGGCAGGGGCTGCGCCCCGATGTCCTCGCACAACTGGAAATACTCAAAGAACCCCAGCCCGAACGACTGGTAATAATCCGGCGTGGGCCGGTGCTCGAACTCATAATTCCACCGGTTCACCAGCACTTTGCGCTCCGGCACCGGCAGGATCGTGTTCTTCCATTGGTAGCGCCCCTCCAACCGCGCCCCTTCCACGATGCACCCGCCCGGGAACCTCATGAACCCCGGTTTCAAATCCGCCAGCATTTGCACCATGTCGGCCCGCAAGCCCCCCGGCCGGTCCATCCAGGTGTGGCGGGGAAACAGCGAGACCATGTCCACGTCCACCGTTTCCGGCGACCCGCCGCTTTCCAGGATCAGCGCCAGACGCGCCTTGGCGTCCGTGGCGTTGGGATGCAGCTCCGCCTTGTAACTTTTCCATCCCGTCGAAAAATCCTTCAGCGACACAGAATCCAGCATTGCGCCGTCGCTGCCAACCAGGTTCACCCTCAGCGCCGGCTCCCCCTCCACACCCCGGATCTGCGCCGAAAAGTCGTACGTCTCCCCCTCCCTCACCCCGATGCCGCGGAATCCCTCGTTGGAGACGCCAAAGTGGGCCGTCCCCTCGGATCGGATGCGGAGGTATTTCGCATTGGCGGGGTCGAACGGATCCTCGTCGCGGATGAACAACTGGCCTTTGGCCAGGCTGGGGCTGATTTTCGTCCACCCCATCATCGGGTCGGGGAACTCGAACCCGCGATTCTTGATCAACTCCGCGTACAGCCCGCCATCCGCTCCGAAATTGATGTCCTCGAAGAAAATCCCCCACATCGCCGGGTTGATTTCCGCGCCGGGCCGGCCGGCCTGGACCGTCAGCGAAACCGCCGCCGCCTGGCAGACCGGGCACAAACCCGCCAGCGCCGCCGATAAAAGGGCCAAACGCATCTTCTGGGTCATATTGGTGAGATTGACTGCGGCTGATTCAATTCCAGAGCACCGGGCGAAGCAACCCCAATTTCGACAAGCCACCGCTGACGGGACGAATTGCTGGGAATTAGTTTTGGCATATATTGGCGAATGAAAACCGGTCTCTTGCCAATGGCCGCGCCCGCCATCACTTTTGGATGACCAGCCTCGGATTGACAACGGGGACCGCCGGCCGCTCCGGAGCGGCATCCTGCGCCAGCAGCGGAATCGCGAAGGCAACCAGGATGACCGAACTCAAAAATGGCGGTCGGCGACGCAATGGTTTCATAGTTGGTTGGTTTATTCGCCAGAGGGTTTCACGCCCGATGGCCCTTTGTGGGTCGGCGGCTCATTTCTGCAAATCACGATCCAACGCGGCCCCGTCGAACGGAACCACGATCACTTTGCTGCCGTGAGGCTCGTTCCCCCGATCCTGCTCTTTGGGGATGTCAATGCTGGCCAGGGTGACCGCCATCACATGGCCGTTTTCGATATACACGCCGGGGCGCTCCATCTTATTCCAATGGTTGACGGTTCCATCCGTGTAGCGCACAAAGTCCGTCAAGGGATCGTAAGCCAATCCCCGCAACGTCCAATTGTGGATTCCATCGGTGGAAGTCAGGTGGTAGGCCTTGCGGGCGCTCCAACTGTTGACCACGATGTGATACAGCCCGCCGCTGTGCCAGACCACCGGATCTTCCAGGTTGGAAACGGGTTTGCCGTCAATCGTCCTGGGATAAACACTGGGACCTTGAACCGCGTAAGGTCCCATGACGCTGTTGGTGCTGATCAACACCAGTCCGGACCGCTGCACGATCTCGAAGCTGCCGTCCGGCCGGACCATGATGCTCATGTTGGACCCCAGTCTCCCGCCGTTTCGGTTGAACTCATTGGTGGTGAATGTGATCGGCCCCTGAAACTCCCAAGGCCCGTCCAGGGTCTTGGAAATGTATATGCTGCCGGGCCGGGTTTCGCTGATCAACACGGCATAACGCCCGTCCGGCAATACCAGCGCCGTCACGTTATGGCCTCTTCCCGCCACACCGTTGACCACGTCGGGCCAGACCAGCCCCTTGTCAATATAAGGCCCAAAAAGATTGTCGCTGACCGCGTAAACAGCCGACGAGTTGCCCCATCCGCTGTGGCCCTTGGATTGGTCCCATCGGCTGGCGAACATATAATACTTGCCGTTGGGCGACTTGATGATCTGCCCATCCCAATAATACCATTTCTGCGGGGTGGCGCCCGGCTGGCCGTTTGTCGCAACCAATGGGAGATCCTTCAAGCTGGCGTCCTCCAGGCCGTTCTGGGTGTCCCGCGGGAGAATTCCGGCGGCGCCCCAGGTGTTGGTGGTCAGCGAGCCGATAATCGGCGTCGGCTGGAAGTAATCAATGAATGTCTTGTCGGCGGCGGGCGAGGAGGCGGCGAAAGCGACCGACGCCACCGCCGTCAGGATTGTCAATGTTTTCATAGGACTCATTTGGATTCGTGTTTCGTTGTTTGTTGTTTGTTGTATGGATTGTTGACAGCGCCACTCGTTCACTGTTCAGCGCCGGTGAATTCCCTGAGGATGCGCGGCGTTTCCCCGGTGTCCTCAATCTCGAAAATGTGCGGCTGGGGGCCGCGCCAGTCGGGGGCGTGCGGAACCAGCATCAGCCTGCCGTCAAAGGAGTTGAAAATCATTCCGTGGCCCCCGTTGTCCTTGAAAACCGGCTCGTCCTGCTGCCGCCACGGCCCGGCCAGTTTGCCGGAATCGGAAATGGCGATGCCGCACATGTACCGCTGGGTGTCGTCGCGGCTGGACCAGATCATATGGAGTTTGCCCGTCTTGCCCTTCCAGAGATAGGGGCCGTCGGTGACGTGTCCCCCCTCCTCGATCAACTCGCTCCACTTGGCCGAACTGCCGCGAAACATCCTCTTCGGGGCGCCGACGGCCTCCGACAGGTCGTCCTTGAGCGGCATGTGTTCGATGGTGCCGTCGGAGATTTGCACCCACTCGTTGCAAAAGACCATGTAAGGCGCTCCGTCCTCCACCCAGAACGTGCCGTCCAGAGTCATCATGTTGGTCGGCGTTGGCGCGGGCGGCAGGGCGGGCGCCGGGGGCGCGGAAGACGCGTTGGTTTCCTGCGCGTCGGCTGGCAACAGCGGCAGGGCGAGGCCGGCGCCGGCGAACAGCGCGGTTTTTTTGATGAATTGACATCGAGAGGATGGGGTTTTCATAGGATGAGTGTGAATCCAATTGGAGTTTACTAACTTCCCGCCACCAGCCGCACTTCGCGCGTCTCGACAACCTCGACACCTTCGAGGGCAAGGGCGGTGTGGGTGTCGTCGAATTTGAGGTTGGAACTAACGGGGAGGTAAATGGGCGCGTCTTGACGCAGAGGGAGGATTTTGAGCGTGAGACCGTCCCGATACACGGCGGGGCCGTAGCGGCGCAGGCCGATTTCCAAGGGCCGGGAACTGTAGAAATCATCGGTGAGCAACTTGTCTCCATGATACGCGCGAATGACGTCCCCTGTGTAGCGCACACGCAAACGAAGATCGCGGCTCGCGTCAACGCCGGCGGGCAGCCTCA
>JBEKAN010000202.1:0-8131 GCA_050015895.1 Verrucomicrobiota bacterium | reverse complement strand
AGGAGGGCTTGGGGCGGGAGGGGAGGAGCTGGAGGACGCGGGACTGCATTTCGCGGGCGGCTTTGTTGGTGAAGGTGACGGCCAGGATGTGGTCCGGGGAGACGCCTTTGGCAATGAGATGGGCGACGCGGCTGGTGATGACGCGGGTTTTGCCGGTGCCCGCGCCGGCGAGGATGAGGACGGGGCCGGTGGTGGTCTCGACGGCCAGCCGCTGGGGTGGGTTGAGCATGGGTGCGACGGGCTTGACAGCCCGTTGGTAACGGGCCGTTAAGATTACTTCTGGCCGATTTCCAGGCGCTTGAGGTCTTCGGCCAGGAATTGGGCGACGTCCTTGAATTTTTGGACGTTCTCCGGCTTGATGCCCATCAACGTCTGGTGGGCCTCCAAACAGGTCCGCGCCAGCTCGACCTGGGTGGTGGGGTCGCTCTTGGCCAGGGGCTGGTATTTGTCGGTGTCGGGCGCCGGGGTGTCGGTGATGTTGAAAAGCTGTGCGACGCCGAGGTTTTCCAGGGTTTCGGAGATGCGCGGGTTGAGATTGTGGAGTTCCAGGGGGCGTTGGCCGTTGTTCCCGTTGGATAATTGCTTGCTGATGCCGGACAAAACTCCGATGAAGGTGCTGTCCATCATCCGGCACTGGCAGAGATCGAAGACAAAGTGGCTGTAGCCGTGCTCCCAGAGTTCGGTGATGAGCTTTTTGAGGTCCAGGCTGGAGGTAAAATCCGCCCGCCCGCTGATCTGGACGCAGACCGTCCGGTCAAACACAGCCACCATCAACTTTGCGCAGGAATCATCCATGACATTGCAGTATAAGTATCGGATTGGCGGCCAAAGGAGTCAAGCGGCGGCCCGGAGGGGCGCGGAGTCCGGGCGGGAGACGATTTGGACCAGGGTTTGTTGGAGGAGGAGGGAGGGGTCGAGATTGCGGGAGATGAGTTTTTGATTGCATTGGAGCAGGAGGTCCATGGCCTGGATCAATTCGGCCAGGGTATAGTTGGCGGCCTGGCCGGCGGATTTGAACACGGCAAACGGATTCCAGGCCAGGGGGTTGAACTGCCGCTCCTCCGGCATGGCGTCGGCCGGAACGCGGTCCAACTGGGATTTGAACCGCGCGAAATCCTGGCCGGGCCGGAGCCATTTCTGGGCGAGCATTTCCTTGACCAGGACCAGCGCGCGCACTTTGCCGACGATGCCGTAGAGGAGGCCGATTTCGTTGCGCTTGCTGTCGCGCTTGATCTCCCACAACTCGCGGTCCAGACAGCGCAGGACGGCGACCAGATTGCGGTCGCCCACAGCGTCGCCCAGGGCGAAGGAGCGCGCCTGTTTGTTGCGGGTGACGATGGCCTCCACGTCGCCGGCCCCGAGGCGGGGGCGGGAGCCGGCGTACAGGGCGAGCTTTTCCACCTCGGAGCTTAACATGCGGATGTGGGGGCCGACGCTGGCGACCAGTTGGGCGAGGGCCTCGTCGGAGATTTCCTTGTCCAAGGCGCTCAGGGAGCAGCGGGCGAAGTCCTCGGCCTGCGCGGCCCATTCTTTGTCCTCCGCGGCCCAGCCGGGGAAGGTCTCGACCCGGCCGATTTGTTCAAGGGCTTTGTAGAAGGCTTTCCGCTTGTCCACCTTGCCGGAGCTGACGAGAAGGCGGACGCTCTCCCAGCGGAAGGTCTTCAGCTCCCGGGCCAGGGAGGCGAGGGCGTCGGTGACGTCGCGGGCGGCGGCGGAGCGCTCCTCGCCGAGGAAATTGCAGTTTTGGAGCCACACGACCTTGGAGCCGCCGAAGAAGGGGAGGGTTTGGAGGGCCTCGCGCAATTGGGCCAGGGAGCGAAGGGCCTCGCCGCTATTGTTGACAGATGCGTCAATGGTCTCCGCGTCCACGCCGCCCGCCTTTCGGCCCCATTGCTGGAACACCTCGCGGGCGCGCTGTTTGACGGCGAACTCGTCCTCGCCGCAGATGAGGAGGACGGGGGAGTCTGGCGCGGCGGCGGCGGGCATGGGGACTATTCCGGCTCCTCGGATTCGCCGGAGGATTCGTTGATGCGGTCCAGGGTCGCGGACATGTCCTCGACTTGGGCGAAGA
Organism: Verrucomicrobiota bacterium; assembly: GCA_050015895.1. Classification (GTDB taxonomy): domain Bacteria; phylum Verrucomicrobiota; class Verrucomicrobiia; order Limisphaerales; family Palsa-1400; genus JBEKOF01. Next base: position 6,060 of record JBEKAN010000202.1, on the reverse strand, counting down.
GGGAGGCGGCGACGTAGATGGGGCGTTTCTGGGCGACGGCCAGCGCCAGGCAATCGCTGGGGCGGGCGTCAATCTCGACGATCTTGCGGCCCAGCTCGTTTTCCTGGTGGAGGATGAGGCGGGCGTAATAGGTGGAGTTTTTGAGCTCGGTGATGACGACCCGCTCGATGGCGATGCTGAAGCCCTTGAAGATGTTGTTGATGAGATCGTGGGTCAGGGGGCGCTCCTTGGGGGTGTCGCGCAAGAACCAGCCGATGACCACGCCCATGTTGTGCTCGACCTGAATGATAAAGACCTTCTGGTTGTTGCCGACAAAAATGGCCCAGCCGCTGTTGGCGGGCAGGATGCCGCGGATTTCCACGGCCAGGACGTCACTCTTCATGGGGACATGGTAAGGCTGGGCGGAAAAAAGACAAGCCGCTGATTTCCAGGGTGATGGTACATGGTACAGTTTGAACCGCCAGCCTGCAATTTTCCGCTTGCATCCACCCGTTGTCTCGATTTGCGCATTGACATAGTGCGCAAGGAGTGCCTCAATTCTAGATGTGGCCCGGCATGCACCAAGCCTTATTTTCGCTGTTGCATTTTTGCTTGCGGGATGCGCCACCCCTTCGAAACCGCATGTTACGGCCTCCGAGCCGCCTGCGTTGGTAGATCATGAGGTGGTGTATGATTCAATTGATGATCTCGTTGCGAAGCTGTCACCATCCCCACCTCCACCGATTTCCCCAACTTCGCCCGATCATCCTTCAGTTCGGGAATCGAGCACCGGCGGTTGGAGTAGCGGCGGTTTTCCAATTTTAGGTTTGCCAGACACCGCTCCAACAGAGGAAGTCGTATTAAAAGCTTTGCAGATGAGTCGCTTCCAGGGAGTTACGAGCCTTAAAATTCTGGAGATTCGGCAAGTTCACATTCCGACCAGATCTTTCGATTTACATCCCCCAGCGACCACAGCCGCCCTTGTTGATACGAATCTTGGTAGGAAGATCGTTCTCTTCAACTATACGAGCCAACCTCTTGGATGGTTGTCGAGAGTTTATGAAGCCAAGCCATCCCCCTGATCTAACTAGTTTCAAACTGCCCCACTACCATTTCGGGGACAACTCGGAATTGAGAATGTCGGATTGCGGATTGCCAAATGGCGCGGGATTGAGCCACAGTGGGCGTTGTGGATTTCAGGCGGAAAATCTTGAACGCGGCGACGCTGCCGGGGTGGCGGGAGGAGACGCGGCGGCGCGGGCGGAGGTTGGTGCTCACCAACGGCTGCTTTGACCTGCTGCACGCCGGGCACGTGAGCTACTTGGAGCAGGCGCGCGGCCTGGGAGACGCGTTGCTGGTGGGGATCACCGGGGACGCGGGTGTGCGCCGGCTCAAAGGCCCCGGCCGGCCGGTCAACCCCGCGGAGGACCGGGCGGCGGTGGTCGCGGCGCTGGAGTCGGTGGACGCGGCGCTGGTCTTTGAGGAGCCGGACGCCTGTCATTTGATCGAAACAGCGCGGCCGGACGTGTATGCCAAGGGGGGGGATTACACGCTGGACACGCTGGTGCAGGTGGAACGGCGGCTGCTGGAAAAGTTGGGGGTGAACATTGTGATTTTGCCCGAGGTGCCCGGCAAATCCACCAGCGCCACCCTCGCCAGGTTGAAGGCTTAACCATTCATTCCAAATCACGCCATGCCATCCGAAACTTTTCAAGCCAGCCGGTGGACAAAGGGCAACCGCATTTTCCCCACGGTCATCGAGGTGACGGACAAATCGGTGATGCGCCGCAAACGGGCCTGGTTCAACGTGGACGAGATGAGCATCGCGGTTCAGAAAGTCGCCTCCATTCACATCAAAACGGGCATGATTTGGTCGAAGATTTTGATTGAGTCCTCCGGGGGCAGCGATCCGATCGAAAGCCACGGGCACACCAAGGCGGACGCGCGGCGGATCAAGGATTTGATCGAGGAATATCAGCGGGGCGGACCAGCCGGGGTTGGGGGCTGAGAGCTTAAGGGATTTCGTTTGGAACCGGGCCGGATTCTTGGGGATGAAAATTTTGCGGTGCTTTTTTTCGCGGGATGTGCTTTCCTTCCGCCATGAAATGTCTCCAGCTTTGTCCCGGAATCGTCCCCGTCTGCGGCGCGCTCCTGTGCGCGGGCTTGACGGTTTGCGCCCAGCCCCCCACGCCCGCCAGCCCAGGGGCGCCCGCCCCCAGAAGATACACGCCCGCCTACCCGTTCCCCTACCCTCCTGCGGAGGTGGCGGACATCAAGGCCGTGCTGGGCCGGGTGGTGGATTATCTGGAGGTGGCGAGTCCGGTCAAGGTGGTGGACGCGGACACGCAGCAGGCGGTGACGGATCTGGAGAAGCTGCCCAACAATGTGGGCCTTCAGCGGGGCGATTTTGCCCTTGTGGGCTATGAATGGGGTGTGACCTACGCCGGGATGCTCCTGGCGGGGGACGCGACGGGGGATCCGCGCTTCAAGGAGTTTGCCGCCAAGCGCCTGAACGCCATCCGCGCGGTCGCGGCCCATGTGCAAGCGGCCACCGCGGCGGGTCGCGCCCCGGCCAATCCCAATCCGGTGCGGGGCCTGCTCAAGCCCGCCGCGCTGGATGATTGCGGCGCGATGTGCGCGGCTTTCCTGAAGGCCCAACAGGCCGGCGTGGGCGGCGATCTGCGGCCCTTGATTGACATCGGGCTGGACTACATCAGCACCAAACAATTCCGCCTGCCGGACGGGACGCTGGCGCGCAACCGGCCGATGCCCAACAGTGTGTGGCTGGACGATGATTACATGAGCGTGCCGGCGCTGGCGCAAATGGGCCGCTTCACCGGCGAGCAGAAGTATTACGACGACGCGGTGAAACAGGTGCTGCAGTTTGGCCAAGTCCTCTTTGTGAAGGACAAGGGGCTTTACATGCACGGTCTGGTGGAGGGGATGCAGGACCATCCGCACTACTTCTGGGGCCGCGCCAATGGCTGGGGGGCGATGGCGGAAGTGGAGCTGCTCTCGGTGCTGCCGGAGAACCATCCGGGTTTCGCCCCGGTCCTGGCGCAATTGCGCGCGCACATGCGGGGCCTGGCGGCGGCGCAGGGCATCCACGGTCTTTGGCACCAATTGCTCGACCGCCCCGAGACCTACGAGGAGACTTCCGCCAGCGCCATGTTTGTGTTCGCGGCGGCCCGCGCCATCAATCGCGGTTGGATTGACGCGGCGGCATACGGCCCGATGGTGTCGCTGGGTTGGAACGCGCTGGCGCAGAAGGTCAACGCGCAGGGGCAGGTGGAGGGCACGTGTGTGGGCACCGGATTGAGCTGGGACCCGATGTTTTACGCCTACCGTCCCACCAGTGCCTTCGCGGCGCACGGCTACGGGCCGATGCTGATGGCCGGAGCGGAGCTGATCACGCTGCGCCAGGGCAAGGGGAAAGAGGCGGGGATACATGACGACGCGGTTCATTTTGTCAAACCCGCCGCGGAGCCGCAGTAAGCTTGTGACGCGGGTGTGCGATTTGGAAACCACACAGCCAGGCTTTTGCCGTTCCGACAACCGAGAATTCAAGAATCAGACGACCTGTCCGTGAAGGATACTGAACCCAATTATGCACATCCAGCAAACCAAGGCTGAAAGTCTCGCGACGGGTGGGCCGCAGTATTACCTTCACGACGTTGCACCCCACGTCAAAGAGTTCCTCCGCGCGCGAGGGGCGTGTCCGGTGCTTTTACAAACGCCGTACGGCATCGCCAACAGTTCATTCATGGCAGTTGGACGCGATCACAAAATTTCCAAGACCGGGAAGACTATCGCCGGCAGAGTTGGACATGACCGAATTCAAGGAGAGGAATCCATCGGTGAGGCAATCCGACATTGGTATGGACTCAAAGGAGGAAGCGAATTCAAGCGGATTGATATGGAGGCGACAATCCATCCCGATGGTCATTTTATTCTTGTTCCGACCGTCGTGCGGATGCGCGGGCCAAACCGGCCGCGAACTCTGGAAAAAGTGAATTACCCGCTGTCGTTTCACCGGGATTACCAAAGCAAATTTTGGAAGAGGCAAATTGAGTCCTGCCGCGAAAAATCGGCGAACGAGGTCGCTTGGGCTGGTTCCCAGATAAGGAGGGTCGTCACCGACCATCGGGATGCCGATGCGAAATATGTGCATGAAGCGGACGTTCTGCGCGCGGCGGGGGCGCTCTCTGTGATCGGACTCGATTTGAGCAGTTATCTCACAAAGGGATATGATTGTCCCAAGAGCGTGTTTGCTTTCTCCGGCCTCCCAACCTATCCCTGCCCTGTTGAAATCAAGAAGAATTCCTCTCGCTTTGATTATCAAATATTGCGTTATGCAGAGCTTCCGCGGGCAGTTGTTCTATGTGTCGAGCATGATTTGGTCAATCCGCCCGACCAAGTTGATGTTCTCGAACTTTCCGCGTTGGCGGATTACCTTTGCCGCTAAATGAATCGCGCCCACATCGAACCGATTCTCCAGTCAATTCCCGCCGCCAGACAGGAATTCACCCGACATTACGGTGTGCATCCATATTTCACGCGGCGTCCGGCCAACGTGGTGCGCGCCTACATCGAACGCTATTCCAAAGAGGGCGACGTGGTGCTCGATCCCTTTGGAGGCACGGGCGTGACCGCCATTGAGGCATTCCTGCTTGGGCGTTCGGGGATCCAAAACGACCTGAATCCATTCGCAAATTTCATCGCGCGCAACATTGCCGACACCACCTTGGCCTCCACCGCGCCGCTTCGAGCGGGCTATGAGCGCGTGGAACAAAATTGCTCCAAGGAAATTCACGAAATCGAAAAAAACGAGGACGCCGCCAGAGAATGGCTCAGAAAGCTTCCCCTGCCGGAAAACATCCGGCTGCCGCGCAATTCGGACGCCGAGTGCTTTCACGACATGTTCACCCCTCGCCAATTGGCCGGACTGGCCTTGATCAAACAGAACATTGAGCATGAAACGGGCGTTGTCCGCGACTTGTTGCTTCTGGCTTGGTCCGCCTCCGTCGCCAAGCTGAACAAGACTTTTCTCTCCGCCAAAGGCCGCGCGGAAAGCCGGGGTGGTTCCAGCATCTTCAGCATTTATCGCTACAAACTGGCGGCGCAATCCGTCGAGCTTCCTATATGGGAGACTTTTCATGGCCGTTTCGTCAACGTGTTGGCGGCAAAAGAGGAGGTTTTGAGGCTGCGCGATTATCGGGAAAAGCCATCCGGCGGCTCGCTCGATCTCGACAGCGAAAGGAACTTCCGCGTGTTGGCCCATGACGCGGCGACCCTGGATGGAATTATCAAGCCCTCCAGCGTGGATTACATCTTTACCGATCCGCCGTACGGGGCGTTCATCAGTTATCTCGACCTTTCCATTTTGTGGAATCACTGGCTTGGTTTTCCAATCTCATTGGAAACTCGCGAACAGGAGACGATTGTAGGAGGCGAGCGCGGCCACACGGAGGCGCATTACAAAGAAAGTCTGGCGCGCGGCATCAGAGCATCTTTCCGTCTTCTGAAGCCGGACCGTTGGTTCTCCCTTGTCTTTCAACACTGGGACACCAGTTATTTTGCCACAATTCTTGAAACCGCCGATCAATGCGGGGGAGAACTCAAAGCCGCCATCACCCAAACCGGGGATGTGATCTGGTCCATGCACAAGAAGAAGAACTCCGAGAGCGTGCTGGCGGGGGAGTTGATCCTGACATTTTACAAGCCGGCCAAAATCCGCAAGACGACCAGGCCGGCGCAGACAAGCACGTCTGCCGATTCGACGGCCATTCTCTCGGAGGTTTTCGACGCTTGCATGGACAATCACTCGCCCAGTTTCACCAGCGAGGCGCTTTTCAACAGGTTGGTCGTTGAATTGTGGCATCGCCGGGCCTTGAGTTGTTTGAATCTGGATCGTGAGGAATTTGCCAGACAATTGGAGCGACGCGGATGGAAATACAACCCGCGGAACCATTCATGGGCGAAATCCGGCTATCCAAAGAAGGTCTTCACGGAAATGATGCTCTTTGACCGCGAGCGCGATTAATTCCCAACGCCCGTTTTCGCCAAAATGAGACGCAAGCC
>JBEKAN010000201.1:0-8136 GCA_050015895.1 Verrucomicrobiota bacterium | reverse complement strand
AAGAGTTGCGCGCTGGCTCTTGGGTTGTGGTCCGGTTTGGCGCCGCCTTGCATCGATTCCACGGAAGACAAGGGAAAGAAACGGGCGCTTTTCCCGCCAGCGGGCACTCCCACGAACGGGACGCGCGGGAGGTCACGCTTCAAATTTTCCGCGAAACGGGCGCGGTAGGAGGGATGATGCAACACCGCATAGACGAAATGGAAAATGTCTTCCCGGGTGATGCCATCATCGTCATAGAACATCCGGAACAATGTCAGTGCTCTGGAGGTGATGTTGTCGCGCCTCTCCTTGCCATCTTTGGAGTAAGTGGAAAATGAGAAACAGTAGGATGGAGAACCAAATCCCCCAGCCACATCTTTCGACTGGATTGTATTTGAGCAGTGCGCGCAAAATGGGCGTTCCGGTGACAGGTTGACCACTATCAAGCGATTTTCACCCTCCTTGACCTTTTTGGGGAAATACCGGGCGAAGGCGCCTGGCCGGTCGTTCAGCATGGAATCGTAGTAGAGCCACATCGAACAATAGGGCCGGTATAGCGACCGTCGAATCCGTTTCACTGAAAACTCGGCTTGCCGTTCATCTGCTAAATGTCCTTTTAATGTCTCACTCCATTTCACACGGTCCGTTTGAAGGAACTCATCAAGACCAGCCGGCCGCCCTTTTCTCTGCCAGCGATTCAATTCCGCGTTGTAGTCATCGACGAATTGTTCAACTCGTTTGGCGAGCCGCTTTGCGTCGAAATCATAAACCACGGCGTCGCGGTTGGTGGAAACGCCCAGCGAATAGGTGCGGAAAATGGTCGCCACACTCGTGCCTGCCCTGGCCTCTCTGCTGCCGATGGGCAGGAATGAACCAAATTCCTCGTCGCTCTCGTTCGTGATCCAGTTCCCTCTGTCATCCGGGTGAAGCCTCCGCCATTTGACGCCGTCCACATCCCCTTTCGTCTCGAGAAACAGGTGTTTCTGTTCCTTCCGCCAGTCACCTCCGACAGTGTGATAGAAGATTCTCGCTTTGCGAATCGCGGGCCGGGCCTTACTCCTTTGCAGACGGACAAAAAGATTGACGCTGACGCCGACCTGGATGCCAAAGACGTTGTGCGTCGTGCCGGAGAGTTTTGGGTTCTTCCGCACATTGCCGCCCAAATCCAGGACGTAAATCTCATCAAAGTCCTTCGCCAGTTCCTTGCGCATTCCGTCAAACGTCTTTTCCGCGACAAAACTGTTGTTGTTGACGAAGCAAACCATGCCGCTGTCCCCGATGCGGTCGGTCGCAAAACGAATGGCCTTGACATAAGGATCGGAGAGTTTGCGCAACAAAGTGGCGTCCGAGGCCTGGCCGTAGGTGGCGCTCACGCGTCGTTCAAGCTCCGGATATTTCCGGTTCTTGTTGTTGTCGTTCTCGTCGGCCTGGCCCGCGTTGTACGGCGGATTGGCGATGACGACACGAATCGGCGCGTCCTTTTGACGGTTGATGCGCTTGGTGTTCTCGGGGTTGAACCCGATGACCATGTCCTGCTGCTCGTGTTTTTCACCATTGGCGAAGTAGGACATTTTCCCATTGATGGTCTGGAAGGTGTCCACCAGACAGATGCCCTCAAAAGGCTCGTATTGGCCGGTCGCCTCCACATAGGCGTGCTCAATGTTCATGGAGGCCACGTAATAGGGCAGCAGCATGATTTCATTGCAGTGGAGTTCCTGGGCGTATTTGTAAGGAAGGGCGGACTTGGGGATGCGCCGCATGATGTTGACGATGAAATTGCCGGTGCCGGTGAAGGGGTCGAGGATGTGAACGTCCGTGTCGGCCAGGCTCTTTCCAAACTCCTTTTTCAAGACCGCCTCGACGCTGGCGACCATGAAGTTCACGAGCGGCTGCGGAGTATAGACAATGCCGTGCGTGTCGGCCACGTTGACACAGAAGCCCTGAAAAAACCGTTCATAGACGGTGTTGAGAAACGTCTGCTTCTCGTGGAAATCGGTGATGGTGGCGGCGGCGTTTTCAATCGCGCCGTAGAAATGCTCCAGGCTTCTGCTGAAATCGTCGCGGGTGAAAACGCGGGAGTTGAGGGCGGAGATGACTTTCTCGATTTCCCCGGCGATGACATTGCGCTCGATGAAATCGGCGTAGGCGAAAATTTTGCGGAAGATGCGCTCGGTGAGGATGTGCTGGATGATCATCTCCTCCACAGCCCCGATGGAGATGTTCGGATTGAGCGAACCGCGGCAGAGCGAGCAGAAGCCCTCAAACGCGGTGATGAATTTGGGGTTGGTCTGACGCTCCTGTTCGATGAGCGCCTTGAGGCTCAGGCCGATTTGCGGGACTTTGTCCTTGAACTCCCCGACCGCCTTCTCCCATTGCTCAATGGCGGGCGGGGCGAATTCCAGAAAGAGGGCCAAGACATGGACGAGTTGGTCCGGCTTGGTGATGTCGGCGTCACAACACCTCTGTCCGTTCTGATAGAGCACGGCGCGGTCGGGCTGCCAGAAAAGGATGTTCTGCCTGGGGTAGCCGATGGAGAACTTGTGTTTGATTTCCTGGTCGAGGTCGGCGGCTGTGTCCTTTGCTTCCCAGAGGCCGTGGTTGAGGCCGTAGTTGTCGAGCAACGCGCCGTCCGCCTTCGCGTCGGCCTTGCCTTTGCGTTTGATCGCGTATTCTGGAACGAGTTTCCAATCAAACTGGCGGGCGCAGTATTCGAGGATCTCGTGAAAGGCGGAACGGACGGCCGTCTCGTGTTTGACGCCGAGGCTGGCAAATTGGGCGAGCGACTCGTAATAGGCGCTCACGGCTTTGTGCGTTGGCTTGAGGGTCAGGCTCGGCATGGAGTGTTAGTAACGCCGGAATCGGCGTCCGTGAAGATTATTCTCAAGTTTTCGACGGTTTCCCTTTTGTGTGTTGGTTTGGTTTCTCTAAGGTATTTCGAGGATGAAGAACTGCTGGGGTTGGCCGGGGGCCGGCGGGTTGGTGAAGTTGAAGTCGCCGCCAGCGTCAAAGAAGTTGGTGACCACAGGGGTCCAGTTGCTCAAGAGCGCGGCCGGGTTGGTGGAGGAGAGAAGACAATAAAGGGCGTTGGCCGGCCCGTTGCTCCCGGCGAAGACCAGGCCCTGGGGGGAGGTGGAAAGGGGCTGGAAGAGGGGCTGGGTGGCGACGACCACCGAGACAGTTCCGGCGGTGTTGAGCAGGTTGGTTTTCCAGGCCAGCGCGGGGTTCAGGGGAGGCAGCACAACGCCGGCAAAGGCGCCGCTGTAACTGCCGGCGCGCAAGAGGGTGAAAGTGTCGCCGCCCTTAAGCTCGGCGCCGCCTGAGTTGGTGATGATGAGGGTGCCGCCGTTGGTCAGGCCGCCCAGGACCACGGTGGCGGAGTTGGTCAGCGGCGACTGGCAGACGGCCAGAAGAGTGGTGCTGCCCGCCGCCAGGGTCAGGGACTTGCCGAAAGTCAGCGCAGCCGGGGGATTGCCCGGCGCCAGGAGGCCGCCGGAGTTCACCGTGACCGCGCCGGAAAGGAGACCGGTTCCACCGAGCGCGCCGCCACTGGAGACGGTGACCGCGCCGGAACCGGTGCCGCTGCCGGCCGTGTTGTTAATAATCAACATGCCGCCGCCAATGGTCGTGCCGCCGCTGTAGTTGTTCATGCCGGTCAGGAGGAGCGCGCTGGCGCCCGTCTTGGTGAGCGCGACCGCGCCGACGGTTCCGTCTTTGATCACGCCGTCAAACTCCGTGTTCGCATTGGCGCCGCCGATGGTGTAGGTGACGTTGAGTCCGCCGGGGTTGTTGTCCCCCTGTAGTTGAGTGCCGGAACCACCGGCCAAGCCGCCCAGAGCAATCGCGGTGGTGACGACTTTGCGGACATTGGCGACCGCGGCGCCGGTTCCCAAATTGAAAATGGCGCCGCCGTCACCCGCCGTGCCGTTGAAGCGCAGCGTCATGGGCGAACTGCCGAGAACAACCCCACCCGAACCGCTCATCGGGCCGGTCAGATCGAACACGTCACTGCCGCCGGCGACTAACAAGGTCAATGTCCCCGCGACGTTCAATGTGGCGATGCCGGTGCCGCTGCCGCCGTTTCCGGTGATGGCATTGGCGCCGTTCACCAAAACATCCGGCAATGAACTGGCGGTTGCGACTGTGACCGCGCCAGTGTTGTTGAGGGTCAGCGCGCCGCTGGCGGGAATGGCCGCGCCAAGCGAAAACACAAGCGTTCCCTGGTTCAGAACCGTGCCACCCGTATAAGTATTGGAGCCGCTCAGGAGGGTGTTGCCGCTCACGGAGACGCCATTGACGGCGCCGGAGATGCCGCCGGAAAGGGTGAGCGTGTTGGAGGACGCGTTGGTGATCTGGAGGCCTCCGGTGACGGTGATCGGCGTGGAGACGGTGTCCCCGTTGGCCGTGGACAATTCCACGAGTGTCGCCGGCGCCGGGGTGTTGTCGAGCGTGAGAGTTCCGCCATTGCCGGCGATGTTGAATACCGCCGAACCGGCGGGCGCGCCGAGATACAAGGCGCCGATGGTGATGGCCTGGTTCAGATTGATGGTCTGGTTTGCCGCGATTGCGGAGTTGACGACCGCCACCGCCTCGGACTGGTTCGGAAACGCCGCCGCGTTGGTCCAGTTGGCGTTTGTGTTCCAATTCTGCGCGGCGCTGGTGATGGTGTTGGCCCAGTAAAAGCCTCCGGGGGCGACCTCCGGCGTCGCGGCGGCCTCCGCGGACAGCGGGCTTTGGCCGTAGAATCCCAGTGAATACACGACATAATAGTAGGTCGTTCCATTGAGCAAGCCGGTGATCACATCGCTGGTGTTGGTTGTGGAAATGACCGGCGAATATGGCCCGCCGTTGGTGGTGGAACCCTCCAGCACATAATTGGTCGCACCCGGCGAGGCGGTCCAATTCAGGAAGACCTCCGCGTCGCCCGAATCGGCGGTCAGGACAGGAGCGGCAGGCTGGACAACGACGGTCAGCGGCGCGGAATTGGCGCTGATCCCCGCGAGATTGGCCGAGGCGATCTCGTAGTAATAGGTCGTGTTGGCCGACAGGGGTCCGTCGCTGTACATGGTCAACCAAGCCGGGTCTTCTATGGTTGTATAAGGGCCGGAAATGGAGGTGGCGCGCTGAAGCACATAACTGGAGGCGTTCGTGGCCGGAGTCCAGACAAGGCTGACCAGATTGGACGCAACGGTGGCCGAGAAACCGGCGGGCGGCACGGGAAAAACCGGCAAGGGGGTGGCGCTCACCGCAACCGAATTGACGCTTTGCCCATTGGCATTGGCCGCGCTGACCTCATAAGCGTAAGTGACATTATTGGCCAGTCCGGTGTCGGTGTAATTGGTGGTGGTGACGAAGCTGTTGACGACATTGGTGGGATTGCTTCCATCGGGGCTGGTGGTGACCGCGCCGATGGTCAGCGGCGCGCGCTGGATGGCATAAGTCGCCGCGCCGGGCGAGGCGCTCCAATTGAGGATCACCTGTGAGTTTCCCGCCGTCGCCGTCAGTCCGGTCGGAGCCGGCGGCGCGGGAGGCGTGGACGATGAGGGCGTGGCGCCGGCCTCGACGGAGTTGGTGCTCTGGCCGTTGGGATTGACCGCCGACACGACGTAGTAATAAGGCGCGCCATTGACCACCGAGCTGTCCGTGTAAGTGGCGTCGGGAACATCACTCCCCACCACCGGCCCCGTGACATTGGTCGCAAGGATCGCATAGTCCGCTCCGGCGGTGGTCGAGCGCAGGACGTTGTAACTGGTCGCGCCGGAACTGGCCGGCCATTCGAGCACCACCAGGCCGTTGCCGGGAATGGCGGTCAAGCCCGGCGGCGCCGGCGGAATGTAGCCCGTCAGCTCCAGCCGGATATAGTCATAGTTGACACCGTACTTGTAGTTCCCGCCGTTGCGCATTTGCAGGTCAATCTCATTTTGTCCCTGATGCAGATTGCCCGCCGCGAAATTAAGCCAATCATCGCAAAAAATGCCGTGGGAGGCCATGCGGATCATGGCATCGTCGCCCGAATTCGCCCCGGAATACCAAGGGAAAAAGCCCGTGCTGGGAGTGGTGACATTGACCCCGTTGACCGTGACGATGATGGGCCCCTGAAAATCGGCGGCGAAGCCGAAATAAATGGCGGCTTGCGCCCCGGCCACCGGGTCGGCGGGCAGGTTGAAGAAGATTTTCTGCGTGGTGGGATTGAGACTGCCCGTCGTGGGATCCAAGACAGTGGGCTGGGCGTAATTCCAATCCGCGGACCAACGGCTCTGGCCGACGGTGTAATTGACGCCGTTGGGAAAATCGGCGGGGTAATCCAGATAGGCGACCCAGTTGGCGGGCAGATTCGTCGCGTTGCCAAGATCCCCGTGCCAGCAATCGTTGCCATGACGAAATTCCGTGGCGTCGCGGTCGGGAACGCCAATCTCCCAGACGGTCGCTCCCACCCGCGCCGGCGTCCAAGTGACGATCCCCAGAGGGTTGGTCTGTCCGGCGGTGACGGTCACGGCGAATGGCGCCGCGGGAGTGGCGACGGAGACGGGTGGCGCGGCGCCGATGAGAGGCTGCGATTGAAACTGGCCGATGGCTCCCGGCCCGAATACGAAGAGCGTGTAATTGGTCCCGGCAATGACGTTCGGGATGGAAAAATCTCCATTCGCGCCGGTCTTCGCCCAGAACTGATAATATTTTCCCCACAGTTGAAAGTCCGTCGTGGCCGGAGAATTCGTGGAAGGAGGTTGTTGGGCGACGCCGACCCACAAATTTGAGGCGGAAGCATTGGGATTGCCGCTGTCGGCAATGACAATCTGTCCCGCGACCGTGCCGCGGCTGGAGGCGGGGAAGTAGTTGGTGTCCGTCAACCAACTGTAAGGCCAGGCGGCCTTTTCGGCGGCGACCTGCGCCCGGGCGTCGGCGTAAAGCAGGGTCTGGGGATTGGCCGCGCCGGGCGGGGCCTCATTGAAGTAGAGCAGGAACGGGCCGTAAACCTTGCTCCAGGTTTCTCCGGCGGCGAAACTTTCATCGTAATCAAACCCGTAATGGTTCACATCGAAGTGAACGTCTATGAGCGTCATTTGGGAAAGCGTTTCACGATGGGTCGGCCCGCTGGTAAGATACTCGTGGCTGGCTTGCACGGCCCACAAGCCGAAGCTGGCCGCCTGATTGGTGCCGCACCAGCCGGTAAAGCCCAGGATGCCCAGATCGCCGGAGTAGTTGTATTTGCTGTCAAAGGTCCCGGCCACCAGTCCATTGGTCAGGAGGGTGTTTTCTTTGGGGGCTCCGTTGATGCCACCCACGGCGACTTCCAAATCCGCAACTGATGGCATGAGCAGATTGCGGCCCGTGTCCTGGGCCAGCCAGTTGAAAATGTTTGATCCGAGCTTGCAGGTGAAACTGTAGGAGCCGGCCGTGCCGGCCGGGTAAGTGGACGGACGGGTCATGATTTCAGTCACATAAATTCCGGGCGAGCCGCGGAGCATGGAGAAATGACGGTGGGCATCGGAGGGGTCCGCCGACGCAACATGGTTTGTGTAAAGATCATCAATGACGATTTCGGCATAATCGCCGCCATTGCTGGAAGGATCGGTTATGATGGAGAGAATCCCGCTTGAGCCGGTCTCCTCGTTTCCGATCTGATCGCCGCCTTTCCAGTAGAACGCGCTGTTCCCCGCCGTGCCGCCATCGGTGACTTGAATGCCGTTGTAAGTAAACCGGAGAATTTGCGACCCGGAGATTCCAATGACCGCCGTGACGATGCCGTTGGCCATCGTGACCGTGCCGTCGCCATTGTTCGTGAGCGTGACGTCCGGCCCGGCGCCAGTGCCGCCACCCGGGATGTTTGCGTTAACCGGAATCGCCTGGAGCAACAAGCCGAACAAAGCAAGAAAGCCGATTGCAATCCGTGGCCATTCTTTCATAACGGGTCGTGATAGGGATGCTACGACACCTGACGCCATTTTCAACCTCATCTTGTTTGGCGGCGGGTCTTTGCCTGCCCAAAGAACCATCCTCTCGCGCAGAAGTCTGGAAATGCGGCCAAACTTCCTCTCAAGGCAATTCGAGGATAAAGAACTGCTGGGGCTGGGTGGGGTCCGGCGGGTTGGTGAAGTTGAAGTTGCCGCCGGCGTCGAAGAAATTGGTCACCACTGGGGTCCAGTTGCTCAACGGGGTTGC
>JBEKAN010000200.1:0-16231 GCA_050015895.1 Verrucomicrobiota bacterium | reverse complement strand
GCCCTGGTCTTTGGCGGCACGGCCCGCTTCAGCCCCAACAACAACTTCCCCGCCGCCACCTCCTTCAACAGCCTGATCTTTGCTCCAGGGGCCGGGGCGTTCGTGCTCGGGGGCGACTCGATCACCATGACGGGCGGGTTGACCGACAATGCCGCGAGTTTGGAAACGGTGAATCTTCCGATTGCCCTTTCCGCGAGCCAAAATTTCAGTGTGACCAGTGGCGGCCTGATGACCGTCAATAATATAATATCCGGCGCGGGTTTTGGCCTCACCAAGACCGGCGGCGGCGCGCTGACCCTCACGGGCCAGGCGGCGGGAGCCAGCGGCTACTCGGGCGGCACCACCCTCAACAGCGGCCTCCTCCTGCTGGATTTCTCCCAGGGGGGGAGTACGCCGGCCAACAACCTCATCGCCGAAGGGGCGTTGGCTCTGGGCGGCGGCGCGCTGACCGTCCAAGGCAACTCCGCCGCCGCCAATTCGCAGTCCTTCACTTTGGCGGCCTTGAATGCGGGACCAAATGTCATTACCGCCGTCAATGGCGCGAGCGGCGGCACGGCGACTGTCAATCTGAGCGGTTTGACCGTCAACCCCGGCGCGAGTGTGGTCTTCTATGGCCCGGCCACGACCAATGGCTCGACGGCAGTCAATGTGCCCGCCACCGGCGCGATCACGACCACCACGGCGGGACAAGGCCAAACCACGGCGGGGGAGTGCGGAATCCTGGCCGCGGGCGCTGGAAACAACGCCTACGCCACGGTGGGTCTTTACGACTGGGCAACCACCGACACCCCGGCGGGTGTCGCGGGAACCAACGTCCTTGG
Organism: Verrucomicrobiota bacterium; assembly: GCA_050015895.1. Taxonomy (GTDB): domain Bacteria; phylum Verrucomicrobiota; class Verrucomicrobiia; order Limisphaerales; family Palsa-1400; genus JBEKOF01. The sequence continues at coordinate 15,410 of JBEKAN010000200.1, read as the reverse complement.
CGGCTCGCAGGTGGCCGGGTTTTATGTGGTCCCCGCCAACAACAGCGGCCCGAGCGGCGCCCTCAACTGGGACATCGCCACGCAACAGACCGTCACTTTCTCCACCGCCAGCACAGCGCGGATCAGTGGCAGCGCGACTTACGAGTCCATTCGATTCAACACGGGGACTGCCCCTTACTTCGATGTCAAGGGTGGCTTCTTCGCCACGACGGGCGGATTGCTGGTGACTCCGAACTTGGGGCCGGTCAATGTGGGCGTTTGTAGTCTGAACCTGGCCAACACCACCTGCCAAATTGTCCAAAACAATACCACGGCTCTTCTGGTCATTGGCATCGAAAACACCAGCACCTCCGTCTGGCAGGCCTTCACCGGCGCCGGTTCCACTGGGACCGCGGGCGACGCGGACACCGCCGACTCTGTGGTCAAATCCGGCGCGGGGACGATGTTTTTGAATCCCATCGCGGGCACGCTCATTCCGATCAATTTTACCAACAGCAGCGGCGCGTATGCGCAGTCAAGCTCCGGAAGGATCACTGCTGGAACGTATGATTCCATTGTGGTCTCCAACACCACGTCGGCGGCGTTTTATCTCAATGGCGGGGTCACGGTCATCAACAGCACGCTCCAGTTGGGCAACCCCACCACGCAAGGAACCACCGCCGGAGGCATGGGAACGGTGAATTTGAACGGCGGCACCCTCATGGACGCCATGGCCTCCATCAGCCTGACCAACGGGGTGGCGGCCGGCAGCCCCGCGCGCCCTGTGTTCCTTGGGGGCAATGGCGGGGGTTTGGCCGCGCAAAACGGAATCACTTTCACCATCCCCGGAGTCATAAGCGGCGCGGACGGAAGCGGCCCGCTGACCATTGGGATTCCCGCCTCCAGCGCCAACGGCAACACCGCCGGATTGGCGCCGGGCACAGGAACCAGCAGCGGCATCGCCAATGGCACCAACGTCAATCCGGCGTTCTACGCCACCGGCACCGTGGCGCTGACCGGGGCCAACACCCACACCGGCGGGACAGTGCTTGACACCGGCGTCCTGAGCTTCACCGCCGGCGCTCTTGGGACCGGCGGGTTGACCTTCAACGGAGGCGCGCTCCAGTGGGCGGGCGTCAACAACACGGATATTTCGTCGCAGCCGGTGACCCTGGGCTCCGGCGGCGGCACACTGGACGTGAACGGAAACACGGTCACGCTGGCCAACGCGATTGGCGGCGGCGGCGGCGCGTTGACGGTCAGGAGCACGGCTGCGGGAGGGGCCCTGAATTTGAGCGGGACCAACACTTATGCCGGCAACACCGTCATCAGCGCCGGCGCCACGCTGACCTTGAGCGGCGCGGGGCAGTTGGGCGGCGGCGATTATGCGGGCAGCATCACCATCAACGGCACCCTCAACTTTGACAGCAGCGCCCCGCTGCAGACCTTGTCGGGGGTCCTTTCCGGAGGTGGCGCGCTCAACCAAACTGGTTCCGGCACGCTTGCGTTGACCGGACTGAGCGCCTCCTACACGGGCAACGCGACCGTGGGCGCCGGCGCGTTGATCGTGAACAATATCCTCGGCGCGGGCGCGGTGACGGTCGGCGGCGCGGGCGTCCTGGGCGGAGGCGGGACGATTATGGGCAACGTGACGGTGCAAAGCGGCGGGCAAACGCTTCCCGGCGGCGCGACGACCACCATTGGCGGCAACCTGACATACGACTCTGGGGCCTTCGCAGATTTTCATTTGACCAGCAGCGCCACCGGCTCCGGCAACGATCAAATTGTCCTCAGCGGCGCGAGCGGCGCGCTCAATTGCGGGAGCGCCACGGTGGGTGTCAACTGCGGAGCGACGTTGGACCAGGCGCATAATTACGTGCTGTTCAATCTGACCGGCGCGTCGTCCAGCGTCACGGGCCGATTCAATCCCGCGCCACAGTGGTTGGGGGCCGCGCCGGCGGGGGCGACCAACTATTGGATTGTCACCACCGCGACGCAAGTGCTGCTGGAGTATGCGCCGGTGGCGCCGCCCGACATGACGTTCAGTTACTCCATTTCGGGCGGCAATCTGACCCTCGGCTGGCCGGGCGGCTATTTGGGCTGGCGTCTGGAGAGCAACGCGGTGGACGTGTCAAACACAAACTACTGGATTCCCTACGACGGCTCGCAAAGCAACACCAGCGAGAACATCCTCTTGGACCCGGCGCAGACCAATGTGTTCTTTCGTCTGATCTATCCGTAGTCGGGATTTGCCCGCAGAACACAGATACAGAAGCGAGAAATTCCTCATTCCCCTTCTGCGTCATTCCGCGTGTTCTGGGGGCGAGGTCTTTTCTGGATCCTTTGGCGGTGAGGGGCGCGCATTTTTTGCGCAACTTTGCGCAAGGGTTGCGCTTTACACTCAATGCGTTCAGCGGGGGGCGGAGGCTCTTGCGGGGAAATCGGCGGTTTTCCCGGTTGGCACAGGATATGCGCCAACTTCGCACCGGATTGGCCCATAATTGATGACGACAGGGGACGACCCTGAATTGGTTGAATATCAAAGTAGTTTCCCAGGGTAGGCCCTCGCGGACTCGGGCCAACGCTGGGTGAGTGAGACAATTTCTTTGTAATAGGACGGATCGGACGGATTGGACGGATCGCGGACGGATCGGACGGATCGGAGTGGAGCAAGGGATTTCATCCGGTTGGGATGGTGATTGTGGACTGGGAGAATGGCCGGGGGAAAATATTGTGATTTTTCGTCTAAGAAAAGGTGGAGTTGTGTGTCGTATAGGGTGAACATGGTGTCCACCCAAGACCAGGAGGACGCCGGGCAGGCCGGATGATCCGACCCTGATCATCGAGAATCGCCAGCATGGCTTTGATGCAACCAGACCAGGCCAGTGCAACGCCCGGATGCGAAACGATTGAGGAGCTCTTTGCGGCCCTCGAATCGCCCCTGCTCAGCTATGCCCTGCGCCTGGCGGGGGATTTGAGCGCGGCCGAGGACCTGGTCCAGGAGGCCTTTATGAATTTGCAGGCCCAATTCAAGGACGTGCGCGAGCCGCGGCGGTGGCTTTACCGCACCATCCACAATCTAGCCCTGAACCAGCGGCGCGAGGCGCGGAGGATCGTCCCGATGGACGCGCAGACGGCGGAGGGGCGGGCGGCGGCGGGCGAGCCGGCCGATCCCAAGCCGCTGCCCGACGAGCAACTGGTCCGCATGGAGGGGATCGGGTTGGTGCGGCTGACGCTGGAAACGCTGGATGTCCGCAGCCGGGAGCTGATCCGGCTCAAATTCAACGACAACCTGTCCTACAAGGAAATCAGCGCGCGGACGGGACTCAAGAGCGGGCATGTGGGGTATCTGCTGCATTGCGCGCTCAAAAGCATGGCCGTGGAACTGGCCAGAAATGGAGTTGTGCCATGAAGAACGAATTTTCACAAAAGGGATTAGGATTAGGAAGATTAGGATTAAGATTAAGATTAGGATTAGGATTAAGAGACGGAGGTGTGTCATGACTGATCCATTGCCACCGAATGATCGAGAGGAGTTGGAGGCGAGGGTGACGGCGCTTTTGCTGGGGGAACTGACGGCGGAGGAGGCCGACGCGCTGCGCCAGACTCTCGCCCAGGACGCGGAACTGGCGAAATTGCACGAGCGGCTCCGGGTGACGCTGGATTTGGTGCGCGAAACGGCGGCCATTTCGGCGGGCGCGCTATCGGAGCAGCCCGCGCCGCTCAAACTCAGCCCGGCGCGGCGCGAGGCGCTGCTGGCGCATTTCAAGACGGTCAAGCCGGCGGAACTGGCCAGGCCGCGCGGGCGCAGGGTCAGATGGCTCGTGCCGCTGGCGGCCGCGGCGGCGGTGGCATTGGTGGTGGGTGGGTTGCGAGCCACGTATCTGCTTAATCATGCTCATCTTGAGGGTGGTATTGCAGGGTCTCGAGTTACGCTGGTACAGGGTCTCGGGACGCCACTGGCGACCAGCCCGATTGGAGGTTCTTCCGCGGAGAATGTCACCGCACCGCAGGGTCCCCAGAGCCGGGTGGTCGTTCAATCGGAGATTCTACGCAAAGGGCAATCAAGCACACCGGCAGCCGCGACCAGCCCTGCTGGGGGTTCTTCCGCAAACAATGTCACGGCTCGACAGAGTCTCGCCCTACCGGCGCAGCGAGGAAGCGCGGCGGGCAATTCGGGCGCAAACAACGGGCTCGCCGGAACGCAAGGGAAAGCCAGTGAGATTTACTTGGGTGCGAATACGGGCGACCATTCCGGCCAGGCGGCGACGCAGGGATTGATGGCGAATATGCGCTCTGTAAATGTGGACGGGGCGTTGAGTTATCTCAGCCAGGCAGAAGGCCTGACCATCAATCGGAAGGCGGACACGCGTTTGGCGATGGGAACGCTCGATTTTGAGGGCGCAACCCCAGCGAGCAAGGAGGACATTATTAAGGGTGTGAACAAGGTGCTGGAGCAAAATGGTTTAACGGCGATTCAAGATGGAAATACGCTCACCGTCGAGCCGATTGGGAGCGCGACAGCGAGCGCCAATAGAACCGGGGGGAATCTGGACCAGGTCGAGTCTATTTATCAGAATAATGTCTTCGACGCCACGCGGCAGCCGGCCAGGCCGACGGTTGCGAATGGAGCGATTAACTACGATTCGACTGTTTCGCTCCAGGACAACGCGGCGCAACACTCGCAGATTTATGTTCCGCGCGGAGAGGTTCCGGCGCTTGGAGATCTTCCGGCGACAGGGCGATTCTTCAGTGGTTCGGAACAGGCTTCGGGTCAGCCCGCGTCGGCGGCAAAAGAGGAGGAAGGCCGGCCAGCGAGCTCCGGCAACGCGCAGCCCGAGGCGTTTTTGCTCACGTACGCGGATTCCAAGAAGGTCGCCCAGGAGTTGAACGATCTGGGCGCGGGGCCGGGCCGTGCCGTCGGCGGGCCAGCAACTCTATTTGGCGGAGGCAGAGGTGGCAGGGGCGGCGGCGGGGCCGGCGAGGTCTCCAGTGCGGACAACCCCAAACGCGCATCGTCTCCTGTCAACGCCGTCTCTGACGACCAGAACAACGCGGTGATCATCAACGCCCCGATGGACATGATGCCCGGCATCTCCAACCTCATTACCAAGCTGGATATTCCACAGGAGGACCAGACGCAGATCAAAGTGTTGCCGCTGAAATACGCGAATCCATCGGACGTGGCGGCGGAATTGGGTTCGCTTTTCCCGAATCCCAGCGAGCAGAACAACCAACAAGTCGGAAGGCAGGGAAGGGGCGCGGCCGCGATGGGCGGCGGGAGAGCAGGGAGCGGTGGCGGAGGAGCGGCAGGGGCGGGAACGGGTATGAGCGACCGTTTGAAACAGCAAGTCACGGTCACTGCGGTGCCGGATGAGCGGACGCAATCAGTTCTGGTCACGGCCTCCAAAGACCAGATGGCGGAAGTCGAGAAGATGGTGGATCAGTTGGACAGCAACGATGCCCACAGTATGGAGGTCTCTGCGTTTCGGCCGACGAATTCGGATGCGGCGGATATGCAGCAATCGCTTCAGGACCTGTTCGGTTCGACAACTCGTTCCTCAGCCGCGGCTTCGACGGGCGGGGTGACGCAGCGAGCCACGCAAGCGGCGAACAATGGCGGGACGCTTTCAGCCAGCGGGCTGACCGCGATGAACGGCGGAGGGGCTGGCGGCAGGCTGAATGTGGGCGTGACCACCTACGCCCACGACCCGACCTTCGCGGAGCAATTCGGAGCGGCTTCCGGCTCGTGGGAGTTGAATGTGGATGGCTTGGCTGGCGCTGAAACGCAAGGGCGCGAGGGCGCAAAGACGCAAGAAGGCAATGCACCGGCGAGGATGGATTACGGCGTCCCTCTAAATCATGCGGGCGTCTCAATGGCTGCTGCCACCAACGGACCGGCGCAGGCGGAAGGCGGGGTTTATAGCGTGAACGCGGTCGGTTATGTCAACGTGTATGCGCCCAACGGCAGCTTTGCTCCCCTGATGCCGACGAATGGGGTAGTGCTTTCAGGCGCGGTTTCCGGGGCGGGCGCGGCAAGCTCTGTCACGGATGGGAGGATGACGATGAAGGATGCTGACAAGTACGCGGGTAATATGTCTGGGAGTGGCGGGTATCCAGAAACCATCGGCGCCGCCCGCACCCCTGGCGTGATCGGGGCGAACACTTACACCAGCGCCACCAGCGTCGCGGGGGGTACCATTGTGAACAGCGGCGGGCTCACGGTGAACGGGGTTGTTTCCGGCGATGGGAAGATTGACACGAAGTTCGCCCCGGTGACGCAAACGGACGAGTATGGGCCCGTTGCCTTGTACGATTGGGCGAGCACCACGCCGGGGAACAACGGAGCCATTGGAGTCCAGGCGGGCACCGTCCCAACCTACACGGGCGCCGGCTACCGCAACGTCAACGGAGTGTTGGTGGACGAGGCGATCAGTGATTTTGACGCAGTGGGCGGCAGCGCGCAATACCGGAAGGCGCTACAAGCCAATACAGACATCGAAGGCAACCAGCGCAAATTGGCCGAGGCTCGCTCGGGATCGGAGAAATTGGCTGGAGAATTCGTGCCGTTATCAACGGGTGGCGTTGCCGGGAATGGCCCGGGTAATGTCACTTTCTTCGACAACGCTGTGCGTTTGAACGTGGACGGCTCGCTTGACGAAAGCTTTAATCCGGGCGCTGGTGACTTCCGCGCAATGGCCCCCACTCCGCAAGACCTGGCTTTGAACAACCGCACCAACGGCTTCGTTGTTGGCACCACAAGAGACGATGTTGGTGGAGACCGTATTTTATACCTCGCGGACGCGTCGGGAGGAGCCACGGGAGCAGGAAGCAGCTTCTTAAGCAGGGGCGACATCGTGGCTTTTGGTGGAGCGCCTGTGGTCGGTGGCGGGGCTGACGCCATCGCCGACCGTGTTACGGCTAACGCGAATTGGGCTGTTCCTTCGGCTGATCGCGGCTTTTACGATGACAACTACTTGACCACGTCCAGGGGTGGCCGAGGCGGGGCGGGTGGCGTTGGTGGTAGATCGGTTGGGCAGAGTTCCAGCAGCGCGGGTTTTACGGCTCTGCTGGGGGGCGTTGGAAAGCTGGATGACGCGGAAGTTAAGGCAACCAAGGACGCTACTGGGGCAGCAGTGGCAGGCACGGCGCCCTCCTACACAGGTGCGCCCACGGTGGGCAGTCCATCCGGGGTTTTCCCTGGCAGCGGAAGCACTTCAGCGGCGCTCGCCAGAGCGCCGTGCTCTAGGTTGGGGTCAAGCTGGCGCGGCGGATTACGCTTGGAGAGTGGATTCGACGGGCGACAATCTTTCTTTCTCCGATGGGCAAGCAATGTTGTCGCTGGGAACTGGAGACGCCCATCCTGCGAGGTTGCCGTTACCAAGCGCACAACCGAGTGCGGATAAGACGAAACTGCGAGTGGAACTCGTCACCTCCTTGGGGGAGCCTTCTTCCGAGAGCCGCTACGAGCAACTCCGGCGCGAGGCGGAGATGGGGAAAGCGAAAGCGGCGGGGGTAACCAATGGATGGCCGATTGCGACGGAAGTAACCATGTTTGACACGGTTGGCACGGATGAAAAGAACCGTGCGAGCGTGGATGACACCGCCAACAAAATAATCCCGGCTACGGCTGGTTTTGCCGGGCATGATGACGGGGCTACTTTGTCAGGGCCGGTTGGCGGGCAAGACAATATCACGGCTCGACGGAGTCTCGCCCTACCGACTGAGATTGTCGTTCTTCCGGCTGGGGCGGGCGAGGCTGCCACAGGGCAACCGACAACCACTGTGGGCAGCGCGGCCACATTCAATTTTGCCCTTGCCAATCCGCCCGCCGCCCCTTCCGTTGCTGTCGGCGCTTCGGGGAAGGTGGACAACGCCACCGAAGTAGACTTCTACCGCAGCGTCAACCCCTCCGTTGCTTCTTCCAAGCCTATCATCACGATCTCACCGAACACGCATGCTCTTGATTCTCATGTGGAGGCGGCCAGAAGCACGGCGGTCACAGGAGTGACCGCCCTACCATCCAACAAGCCTCCGGATGCGGCTCCGCTCAAGCCCGCCGTTCCGCCGCCGGTGCCGCAGCCTGAAATCCAGACGCGCGACAACGCTTTCTCCACTTTCTCGCTCAATGTCAGCGATGTCGCGTTCAAGCTGGCGGCGGCGAGCCTGGCCAAGGGCGCTCTGCCGGACCCGGCCACGGTGCGCAGCGAGGAGTTCATCAACGCCTTCGATTACCGCGACACGGAACCGGCGCCGGGCGCGCCCATCGGCTTCGCCTGGGAACGGGCGGGGTATCCGTTCGCGCACAACCGCGATCTGCTGCGCTTTTCTGTCAAGACCACGGCGCAGGGACGCGAGGCGGGGCGTCCGCTGAACCTGGTTTTGCTGCTGGACAAGTCCGGCTCGATGGAGCGTGCGGACCGGGTGGCGATCATCCGCGAGGCGCTGCGGGTGCTGGCCAAGCAACTGGGGCCGCAGGACACGCTAAGCGTGGTGGTGTTCGCGCGCACGGCGCGGCTGTGGGCGGACGGGGTGCCGGGCACCCAGGCGGCGGCGCTGGCGGATGAGTTGGCGGGCATCACGCCGGAGGGCGGCACGAACCTGGAGGAGGCGATGAAACTGGCCTACGAGGCGGCGCTGCGCCATTACCTGGCCAACGGGGAGAACCGGGTGGTGCTGCTGACCGACGGGGCGGCGAACCTGGGCGACGTGGAGCCGGAGGATTTGAAGAAGCGGGTGGAGGCGCACCGCACACAGGGCGTGGCGCTGGATTGTTTCGGAGTGGGCTGGGAGGATTACAACGACAATTTGCTGGAGGTGCTCTCCCGCGCGGGCGGGGGCCGCTATGAATTCATCAACACGCCACAGGAGGCCGCCACGGAGTTCGCCGGTCAGTTGGCCGGCGCGCTCCGTGTCGCGGCTTCGGACGTGAAGGTGCAGGTGGAGTTCAATCCGAACCGGGTGATTTCATACCGGCAGATCGGTTACGCGAAGGACCAGTTGAAGAAGGAGCAGTTCCGCGACAACACGGTGAAGGCGGCGCAGCTCGGGGTGCGGGAGGCGGGCAACGCGCTCTACACGGTGGAGATCGCGCCGGGGGGCGACGGCCCGATTGCCACGGTGTATGTGCGGTATCGCGCGCCGGGCACGTCGGATTATTACGAGCACCAATGGGCGGTGCCTTATGACGGGGTTGCGCCGGCGCTGGACAAGGCCAGTGCGGCGATGCGGCTGGCGGGCACGGCGAGCGCGTTTTCGGAGTGGCTGGCGTCCAGTCCGTACGCGGGCGGGGTGACGCTGGACCAGTTGCTGGGGTATGTGCGCGGGGTGCCGCAGCTTTACGGCGCGGACACGCGGCCGGCGCAATTGGAGCGGATGATCCGGGAGGCGAAGAGCATTTCTGGGAAATGAGAGGGGAGAGCCACAGTTGAACACCGATGAACACAGATTGACACAGATAAGAAGAGATGACGCTGCTATAGCCGCAAAATCGCAAAATGAAAAGAGCGTTTCAATGAATTTTGACAGGATGAACAGGATGAGATTTGTCTGGGGAATGATTGTCAGGGGAATAATGGCAAAGGCTTCTTTCCATTCCCCTGACAATCATTCCTCTGACATCTGGGTTTGTTTGGAAATGAGAACTGCGGCGGACATAGTCCGCCGCCACATTAGGAATCAGTCAAATATATGAAAAGAACCCTTGTCGCGCTTTGCGGTTTGTTGATCGCGGGCTGTGTGCAAAACACGGGAAGCAAACCTCTGGCTTCCCACCCGGCGGTTGGCTCCCCCGCCGCCACGCCGGTGACGCTGGAGGATTTCAAACTGGTCGGCAACCTCGCCAGCGACCAGGCGGACTTCACGCTCACGGCCACGGCGGTCGTGGAGGACAGACGCGGCGGTTCGCTGGATTTGTGCTACGGCACGGTGGCGCTGACTTCCTTTGACACCCCTCCCTACGAACACATCCGCGCCGATCAAAATCATTTCGTCCTCGACTTCGACCGTCGCGGGAAGTTCCCGGTCAAAGTCCGTTTCAGCGCGTTGGTCAGCCAGACGAACGGGTGGGACGCGGTGGATTTTCACGTGGCCCAAAGCGTCATCCAGCCGGTGGTCCTTCAGGGACTTGCGCCGGAGACCCAATTCCACCGGTTCGGCGCGGCGCGGCCGGAGCGGATCGGGAGCGACTTCATCAGCGACCTGCTGGGCGGGTATGTCAACTACATGTGGAAGGAGGCCAGACCGGAGACGGAAGGCAGGCTCTTTTATTCCGCGGAGATGTTGTCGCAAATCAACGTGCTGCCCGGTCTGATGCGGCAGTCGGCCCTGCTGAATTTGAAGGTGATGCAAGGGGAGATGAACCGCGTGACGGTGCTGTTGCGCGGGGCGGGGGAAGTCACCAGCGTCCGGGGCGCCCAGGGGGTGGACACGGTGCTGGGCTGGAACGTGGAGCCGGTGGAGAATTCGACCGACCGGCGGCTGGTCGTCCAGCTCAACCAGCCGCAAAAGGACCAGTTCAGCCTCTTGGTGCTGGCGCAGACGCCGCTGGGGGCCTTTCCGCAAACCGTGGACGCGCTGCAATTGCGGCCCGAGGAGGCGACGCGGTTTGCGGGCTATTTCCGGATCGTCAACGAAGGGGCCGTGCGCCTGGAGGTCGCTCAGGCCCGGGGGGCCTCGCAAATCGCCCCGGAACAATTTCCCGAGAGCGACACGACGCGGGCGGTCTTCCGCACGGGGGGGAACCAGCGGTTTGTGTTCCGGTTCGCCGGGGAGGATTTCGCGCTGCGCATCCAGGCGGACCAGATTTTGCCGGAGATGGCGGTGTCCGAACGGCTGGCCTACCGCCACGGGGAGAACGAAACGGTGATTGACGCGGAATTCGAGCTGGACATCCGCGAGGCCCCCTTGCGCGAACTGACGCTGCGGATTCCCAAGGGCTACACGCCGACGCGGGTGGAGTTCTCGGGCATGAGCGATTATGTCCTCTCCGAGCCGGCCGGGGAGACGAACGCGCGGTTGCGGCTGGTCTATGGCCAGCCGGTGTACGGGCGGCAACTGGTGCAACTGCGGCTGGAGCGCAACAAGGCGGTGGCCGGGGCGCATTGGACGCTGCCCCAGTTGCAGGTGGAGAAGGCCAAATCGGTGCGGGGCTTTGTGGGCGTGTCCACCGATCCCGGATACCGGATCACGCCGGAACCGGGACAGACGGCGGGGCTGACGGAGATCGCGACGGCGTTTTTCCCGGGGAGGCTGGAGGGCATCCAGGCGGCGTTTCGCTTGACAGACACCGCCGCCGACAGCCCCTGGGAGGCCACCCTGCTGGTGGAGGCCCTGCCGCAAACGGTGCAGGTGGACGCGCTGCATTTGTTCTCCATCGGCGAGGGCATCGCCTACGGGAGCAGCTTGTTCAATTATGTGGTGTCGGGCGCGCCGATGGGGACGTTCAAGGTGGAGTTGTCCGACGAATACGAGAACGTGGAGTTCACCGGCAAAGACATCCGCAACTGGCAGAAGACCAACGGGGGATTTGTGGTGCAGTTGCACACGCCGGTCGCCGGGGCGTTCACGCTGCTGGCGACTTATGACCGGCCCTTCAAGGCGCAGGGGGAGACGCTGCTCTTCACGGGCGCGCGACCGCTCGACGCGCAGACCGAGCAGGGCTACACGCTGGTCATCAGCGCGTATCAGTTCCAAGTCAGGCCGACGGATGTCTCGCCGAGCCTGCTGGAGTTGGAGCCGGCGGAAGTGCCGCCCGAATACCGGCTCTTTTTCGACGCGCCGATATTGAAGGCGTATCGTTACGGGTCGCGCCCGTTTGATCTGAAGCTGGCCCTCAGTCCGCTGGCGCAGGGGGATTCGGTGAGCCAGATCGTGGATCGCGCGTCCTACCAGACGCGGATTACCAAGGAGGGCCAGGTGCTGACCACCGCGCGCTATTTCATCAAGAACCGCGGGAATCCCAACTTCCGCCTGACCATGCCGCCCGGAACCGAGCCGTTGTGGTCGGCCTCCATCAACGGCCAGCCGGCCGTGCTCGTGACCGACGGGCCGGCGATCCTGGTTCCGCTGCCGCAGAGCGCGGACCCGAACGCGGTGCAGGAACTCGACTTGACACTCGCGGCCAAGACTCACGATCCCAACCCCGAAATCGTCACCGTCGCCGCGCCCATCTCCGCCGCGCCGGTGATGCTGGCGGAATGGAGGATGGCGCCGGACCCGGGGCGGCGCCTGGTGTATCAGAGCGGCTCGCTCAAACCGGCGGACGCCGCGGTGGACGTGTCGGGCTTCGCGCAATTGACGCGGCTGTGGCAGGGGCCGGAAGGCAACGAGGCGCGGACGTTTTTCTTCGCGGCGCTGGCATTGGTGGCGGTGGCGCTGGGGGTCTGGCGCTGGGTCGCGCGCTCCGGCGCGTGCAAGTACGACCCCACGCACCTATGCTCCCTTCTTCTGGGCCTGATCGCCTTGGGGCTGGTCGTGGGCTGCGCGGCCCAACTGGCCCATCTGGCCGCGTCCGTGCGGGGATCGGCGCCCGCGGACCTGACTTTTCTCGCGCCCGTGCAGCGGTCGGGCAGCGATTTGCATATCACTGTGTCCAACGTCCCCGACAAAATTTCTTCGGCGGCGGCGTTGGAGCGGGGCTGGCCCGCCCTGGCCGCGCTGGCGCTCTGGGTCTGCGGATGGATCGTCGGCAAGCCCGCGCAAAAAATCGCCGCTTCCGTCGCCGGTTGGACGCTTCTGGCCTGGGCGGCGCTGAGATTTCCCAACGGCGCGCCGGCGTTCTTTTGGGTCCTCGCGGCTTTTCTGGTGTTCGGTGTTCTGGTTCCCGCGCTGCTCCAACTCTCGCGCCTGCCGCGCAAACCTGCCGTTGCGCCCGGCGTCGCGCCCTCCGGCGGCGCCGCGCCGGCCACGCTGGCGTTGCTGGCCGCGGGCCTTTATTGGATGAGTGGCGCGCACGGCGCGGCCCTGGGCGGGGAGCTTCCGCCCAAGACCACCAACGCCCCGGCGCCGGGGATTGCCGAGTCGGTCACGCAGACGATTCGGGTGGAGGAAAGCCGCGCGCTGGGCACGGCGAAGATCCGCTGGCAGGCTCTCAAAGGCCAGACCCTCCCGGTCATGTCCCAGTGGGCGGTCTTGACGCATATCGCTTATCCCACCCGCTCGCTCAAGCTGGAGACCGGGCCGGCCGGCTCGTTGATCTCCCAACAAGTCGAGGCGCTGGAGAACGGCGTGTTTGAGATCGAGGAGAATTACCAGACGGGCGTTTCCCCCGACTCGGCCGGACATGGCTTTCGGCTGCCGGTGCCGTACGGCTTGATCAACCGCGTGACTTTTACCGTCGTGAATCTGGATGTGGATGTCTCCTCGCCGCAGGCCGTCTCCATCCAGTGCGACCACTCCACCACCAACACGGTGGCCGCTCTGGTCTTGTCCCCCGTCCAGCCGTGGATCAACTGGGGGCCGCGCAGCCGCGATGTGAAGCGGGAGAAGCCGGCCTTTTACGCGAAGATCACCCAGCTTTTCGTGCCGTCGGGCGGGGTCGTGGAAGGCGCGCATCTGGTGACCATCACCCCGGCGCAGGGGCAACTGGACGAACTGACGTTCAACGTGCCGACCAACGCCACCGTGACCGACGTGATTGACCCCGCGCAACCGCCCAACGCAGCCGCCGCGCCCGCGCCGGCCTGGCGCTTCGACCCGGACACGCGCAAGCTGCGAGTCACGTTGAACCCGGCGCTCTGGCGGCCCTTCGCGCTGCTGATCCGCTCGCAGGTCGCCACCGGCCCGCTGCCCTTCGACCAAACGCTGGGATTGGTGACGGTGGACAACGCGGCGGGGCAGGTCGTCGGCGTGGCCGGGATCGCGACCAGCGACGAGGTGCAGTTGGACAGCGTCAAGTCGCCGGGGTTCTCCGCCATCAACCTGGAGGACTTCCCCATGGACGCCGCCTCGGCGTTTCGCGGACAATTGGCCAGGCTCACCCTTCGCCGGGCGTTCAGTTACACCGACACGACCAACAGCCTCTCGTTGACGGCGTCGGCGGTGGAACCGGAGGTGTGGGTGGACACGCGGGACACCTTGTCGCTGGGGGAGGACCACACGACGCTGGCGGACAGTTTCACGGCGGACATCGCGCGGGCGGGGATTTTCAACCTGAGTTTTCTCATGCCGGAGGGATTCGACGTGGATTCCATCAGCGGCGCGGCGTTGAGCCAGTGGACCGAGTCCAAGACCAACGGGGGCCGGGTCATCACGCTGCACTTGAATGGCAAGACGCAGGGCCGCCAGGAATTTGCCATCACGCTGGCCGGGCCGGGGGTGAAAACCAACCAGGGCTGGCAAGTTCCCCAAGTGGCCGTGCGCGAAGCCAACAAACAGCAGGGCACGCTGCTCATCGTCCCGGAGCAGGGCATGGGCCTCCAGGCCCTCACCCACGAAGGCTACACGCAACTCGATCCGCTGAAATCAGGCATCCGCCAAAAAGGCGTGCTGGCCTTCAGCCTCTTGCAAGGTGGCTCCAACAACTTGACGCTGGACATTGAGCAGGTGGACCCATGGATCGAGGTCACCAGCCTCCAACACGCCGCCGTCCACGAGTCGCAACTCAAGATCACCGCCAATCTGCTCTACCAGATCAAGAACGCCGGCCTCAAAGGATTTCGCGTCCTCCTTCCCACCAACGCCGAGCACGTGGTCTTCCAGGGCGGGCAGGCGCTCAATTCCCTCCCCATGACCAACTGGCCAGATTCTCCGCCGTCAGCTCGTGGTGGCGGGCAGGTGCTCGATTCCCTCCCCATGACCAACACCATCACCAACGGTTTGCAGGAATGGGAGGTCAAACTGGACCGCCGCGTCATCGGGCAGTATCTCCTTCAAGTCACATTTCAATCCCCCATCCCGGCCCAGGCCTCGGAGACCACCCTCTGGGGCGTCCAGGCGGCGGAGGTCAACTTGCAGCGCGGCTTTGTGACCGTGCAATCCGACCCGCGCCTGCAGGTCACCTCGCGGCGTCTGCCGCCGGCGCTGCAACTCACCGAATGGCAGAGCATCCCGCGCGTGCTGGAAAAGGACCTGGCCTCCGTTTCCGCCAGCCTGACCTATCGCCTGCTGGAGCCGGCCTTCCTGCTCCCCTTGAAACTGGAGCGCCACGAGGCCACCCGCCTCCTGCCCGCCCATGTCAACAATATCAGCTTCAACTCCGTCATCTCCGACGACGGCGTGACGCTCACCCAGGCCCGCCTGGAAATCCTGCCGGGCGACAAGCCGCTCCTGAACGTCACGCTGCCGGCGAACGCCAATTTTTGGTTCGCTTTTGTCAACGACAACGGCGTGTGGCCCTGGCGCGGACAGACCAATTATCTCATCCCACTGGAGCAGCAGTCGCATGGCGACAAGCCGGTCAGCGTGGAAATCTTCTACGAAAGCACCAACCG
>JBEKAN010000199.1:0-11192 GCA_050015895.1 Verrucomicrobiota bacterium | reverse complement strand
CGGAAAGTGGTCAAGAAGTGGCCAAGACAATTATTATCGAGCATCTCGGCGCGTTGTAAGTCCTTGATTATGAATGGTGCCCCGGGAGGGATTCGAACCCACGACCAATTGATTAAGAGTCAACTGCTCTGACCAACTGAGCTACCGAGGCAACCAATGACAAAACATCCGGTATCTATTTCGCACGCTTCCGCGTGAAGGGCAAGTTGATTCAGTGCAGCCTGAAATCGGCATCACTTTTCACCAGGGAACGCAGGGTCGCCAGGTTCTCCAGGTCCTCGCGCAGGTCGTCGGATTTGGGGGTTTCCAGGCAGCCGGGGGAATTGGCAAAACGGGCGTCGTTGACGATGCGACCAAAGGCCTCCAACCCGATTTTGCCGCGGCCAATGTGCTCGTGACGGTCCACCCGGGAGCCAAGTTCGGTCTTGGAATCGTTCAGGTGAAAGGCCAGGATTTGCCGCAGCCCGATGAGGGACTCCACTCGCCCAATGGCGGCGTCCCAACCGCCGGGGGCGCGAAGATCAAATCCGGCGGCGAAAAAATGGGCGGTGTCCAGGCAAAGGCCCAGCCGGGCGGGAGTCTGGACGCCTTCGTAAATGGCGGCCAGATGTTCGATTCGCCAGCCGAGGCAGGTTCCCTGCCCCGCCGTGTTTTCCAGGGCGATGCGGACGCTGGAATCTTTGGTGGCGGCGAAAACCTCGTCCAGTCCCGCCACGATGCGTTTGAGCCCCCGCTCCTCGCCGTCGCCCAGGTGCGCGCCTGGATGCATGACCAGGAAGGGCAGCCCCAGCGCGCCGGCGAAGGAGATTTCCTGGATCAGGGATTGGAGCGATTGGGTCCGCTTGGGGGAAGGCGGACCGCCGGGGTTGATGAGATAGCCGGTGTGGCCGAACACCGCCTTGAACCCGCCGCGCGCGCGTTGGGCGGCGAAGGCGGCGACGTCCTCCGGGGCGGGAGGCCGGCCCGTCCATTGCATGTTATTCTTGACGAAGATCTGGACGACGCCGCAGCCGATGGACGCGCCCCGCTCCAGCGCCTTGCCGAAGCCGCCGCCGGTGGACATGTGCGCGCCAAAAATCACGCCGAAATGCTGGAGGAAACGGCGCATTGCGCAATGTGAAAATTCGATCCGATTATTGCCGGTTGACACGGAGGGCGGGAACGAGCATTCTAGGCCACAATTTTGAGGGCGCGGGCGCGGATGCCCGTCGCCAAACCGGAGAGGAAGTGAGAATTTTTGACCGAGATCAGACTTAAAAAAGGGGAACCCGTGGACAAGGCCCTGCGGCGGCTGAAGAAGAAGATTGACCGCGAAGGGACCTTGAAGGAAGTGCGCAACCACCGGCACTTCGAGAAGCCCAGCGAACGCAAGCGCCGCAAGGAGAAGGCCGCCCGCTTTTCCGCGATGCTCACCGCGCGTTACGCCGATTTGTGAGCCGACTTGCATTCTCATCGCCGGGCGCCGTCCCCCAGGCCGGACCGCGCCCGGCTTTTTGTCATGTATTCATTATCCAGTTGCTGGAACTCGGACCGCCACACCTGCGGACGCGCCATGCTGCGCGAGATCAAGTCCCTCGGCTTTGAGTGGGCGGAACTGAGCCACGGCATCCGCATCAGTTTGCTGCCGGGGATCATCGAGGCGGTGGACGCCGGGGAGATGAAAATCTCCTCGCTGCACAACTTCTGCCCCCTGCCCATGGGCGTCAACCACGCCGCCCCCAATCTCTACCTGTTCTCCTCCACCGACCCGCGCGAGCGGGAGAGCGCCTGGCGGCACACGCTCAAAACGCTGGACACCGCCTCGCGCCTCAAAGCCGGGGTGGTGGTGCTCCACCTGGGCGCCATTGACATGAAGGAGTACACAGAGAAGCTTCTGGACATGGCGGCCAAAGGGTTGCGGGACACCCCCAAGTACCAGAAACTCTGCGCCGATCTGATGGAAAAGCGGGAACAGAAAAAAGTGGAGAACGTCGAACTCTCCGGCGAAATGCTGGCCCGCCTGGCCCCGGAGGCCGAGAAGCGCGGGCTGCGCCTGGGCGTCGAAAACCGCGCCGCCCTGGAGGAAATCCCGATCGAGGACGACTTCCAGCCTCTCCTGCGCGAGTTCAACCAGCCCGGCGTGGGCTACTGGCACGACACCGGCCACGCGCAGATCAAGGAGAATCTGGGCTTCATTTCCCACGCGCTCCACCTCCAGTCGCTGGCGGACCGGCTCATTGGCTTTCACATTCATGATGTGGAGTTTCCCGGCCACGACCACCGCCCGCCGGGCGGCGGGATGATTGATTTTGCCGCGCTGAAACCGATGGTCAAACCGGAGCACGTCAAGGTCTTCGAGTTCAGCCCGCGCATGAGCGAGGAGGACGCCCGCCGGGGCGTGGCCCACATCCGGCGGCTCTGGGGTGACGCATGAGCCGGCTCAGGTCCTGCTGGCGGGTGGGGTGGCGCCTGGCGGTCTGCCTTCTGCTCCTGGTCTGGATTTTCCACTCCATTTTTCTGAGCCAGGGAAAGGCGGACGCCGACGCCCGCGGACTGGATTGGAGCCAGCTTGGCCGCGCCGGGCAATGGCGTCTGGCCTGGACGACCGGCCCGCGCGAGCTTTGGCGCACCCTGCGGCTGATCCAGCCCGCCGCGCTGGCCGGCTCGTTTGGATGTGTGCTGTTGACAATCCTGCTGGGGGTGGCGCGCTGGCGGATGGTCCTGCGGGTGCAGGGCCTGGAGTTGCCGTGGGGCCGGGCCGCCGGGATTTCCTTCGTCGCCCAGTTCTTCAATTCGTTTCTGCTCGGCTCCACAGGCGGGGACGTGATCAAGGCGCTGTACGCGGCGCGGGAAACGCACCACAAGAAGGCCGAGGCGGTGGTGACGGTGTTTGTGGACCGGCTGATCGGCTTGTGGGCCATGCTTCTGTTCGCCGTGGTCATGATGTTCCCCAACCTGTTCCTCCTGACGCGGCACCGTCAGTTGGCCGCGCCCGCCTTGCTGATAGTGCTGATAAGGCCGAATTGCTGGAGCGCTCGCTGGATTCGTGCCGCCAGTTCGGCAGGAGCAAGGGGTTCCTGTCCAGGACGCTGGGCCTTTCCATCCTTGTCAACCTGGCTTGCGTGCTGCAAATGACGGCGCTCTCGGCCGGTTTGGGCGCGCGGGTCTCGCTGCTCTCCTGGATGGTGATCGTCCCGATGATCTTCTGCATCTCCGCCCTGCCCATCACGCCCAGCGGGCTGGGGGTGCGGGAGAACCTCTTTGTCTTGATGCTGGCCGTCCCGGAAATCGGCGTTGCCCGGACCACGGCGCTTTCCCTCTCGCTCCTCGCCTTCGCCGGCATGCTCTTTTGGAGCCTGGTGGGGGGGATCGTCTATCTCGGCATGAAGAAGAAGCAGCACCTGGAGGAAGTCACCCACGAGGACGCGCTGCCGGAGGGCGGATAGGGAGTTTTGGGGCTGGGTCATTTGGATTTGGGGCAAAATAGCACGATTACGCACGATTATGCACGATTGGGCACGATTTCCTCCTTCGCTCCGGCGGCCGGAGCTACGGCGGACAGGGGGCTGGCTGGATCGGTGCCTGGCGATGTGGGGATTTTTTGCCATTTGGGGGTGGGGGGGGTATTTTTTGGTTAAATTAACCTTGATTAACCTTGATTAACCTTGATTTGCCTTGATTGGGCTTGATTGGGGCCGCCGCTTCTTCAACGCAAAGCCGCCAAGTCGCAAGGACGCGATATCCGCCTGGATTGGGCGGGCATGGTTCATTCACGGGAAGGACTGTATCACAACTGCGAATGTTTGTCAAGTTCTATTCAGCATTATTTAGCAGAAAAGAACCCTGCCCCCCGCCTGATTTTTCAAACCGCGAACCACGCGAACCACGCGAACACACCAAAAAAACATTTCGCGTATTCCGCGTGTTCTGCGGTTAAAAATTCTTTCTTTCCCCGGCCTTCATTTCCGCTCCGCCAGCGCCTTCACCATCTTTTTCAAGTCTGCCACGCTCTGTTTCAGGTCTTGAATCTCCGCGTCTTTCGCGTCCAGCTTCTGGTTCAGGCCCTGGATGGCGGCCAGCGCCACGCCCTCCTCGTCCACTGTGGCGATGTGTTTGTCGTCGTTCCCGTCCAGGCCGAAAGCGGCGTGAAAATCCTGAGCCATCGGCCCGATGTGCTCGGCGCTTTTATCCTCCTTGAAATTCCACCGGCTGATCGGCAGCGCGGCCACTTTGTCCAGGACTTCCTGCGCGGCCACCGGCGCGAAGTTCTCCTTCGCGTTCCGGTCGCTGGTTTGCACCAGGCTCACGCATGTGATCGTGCCGGCAACATCCAGCGCCGTGGCCGGATTGTTCTTGTTGATGCCCACGTTGCCTTGGGCGCGGATGAGAAACTGGTCATTGCCGGTGGAAATGAATGTGGGGGACTGCGAATCCGCCCAAACAAACGTGCCTTGGTTCAACGCCTGCGCTTGCTGTCCGGCGGCGAAGCTGAATTTTCCGCCAGCAATGTTCAAGTACCCGCCCGGCACGGTGGCATAAGAATTCGTCGCTTGATTGGCATAGCCGCCGCCCACCGTCGCTTGGGTGGCGCTGGCGGTGTTGCGAAAGCCGCCGCCCACCGTCGGATGGTCTCCGATGGCGGAATTGTTTTGGCCGCCGCCCACCGTCGCCGCGCTGCCGCCGTTCGTGTTGTATTCGCCGCCGGCGATCGTCCCGTAGGCGGCGGAGGCCAGGAGACCATTTACATAGCCCCCGGCGATGGTTCCTTCATAGTCATTCTGCCCAATGGTATTAAACCAGCCTCCGCCAATGACGGAATGGTCGGAATTGTTTTGGACCGTGTTTTGCTGGCCGCCGCCGATGGTGGTTCCCTGGGTCCCGGCGCTAACTACGTTGCTGGCTCCCCCGCCGATGGTCGCGTACTTGGAGGTGTTGGTGTTATTCAAGCCGCCACCGATGACCGAGGCTCCGCCGCTGGCATAATTGCCCAGGACGGTGGTGCCGTCATAACCGCCGCCTCCAACGAAAGAGCCAGGTCCACCAGCGATGTTCGCAGCCCCTCCAGGCACGGTGGCATACTGATTGGTGGCTTGATTGCCATAGCCGCCGCCCACTGTCGCCTGGATGCCGTTGGCGGTGTTTCCATAGCCGCCGCCCACCGCCGGATGGTCTCCTATGGCATTGTTGTTTTCGCCGCCGCCCACCGTCGCCGCTCTGCCCCCTGTGGCGCTGTTATTGACTCCCCCCGCCACGGTGGCATAGTCATCGGTGGCTTGATTGAGATAGCCGCCAGCCACGGTGGCATAGTCATAGGTGGCTTGATTGTACCCGCCGCCGCCCACCGTCGCTTCGTAGCCGGCGGCGCTGTTATTGCCTCCCCCAGCCACGGTGGCATAGTCATCGGTGGCTTGATTGAGATAGCCGCCGGCCACCGTCGCTTGTGTGCCGTTGGCGGTGTTAAGGAAGCCGCCGCCCACCGTCGGATGGTCGCCTATGGCGTTGTTGTCTTCGCCGCCGCCCACCGTCGCCGCGTTGCCCCCTCCGGCGCTGTTATTGGCTCCCCCAGCAACCGTGGCATACTGATAGGTGGCTTGATTGAGATAGCCGCCGCTCAGCGTCGCCGCATAACCGGTGTTGGTATTGTCGTAGCCCCCGCCCAGCGTCGCGTAATTTCCGCTGTTGGTATTATAATAGCCGCCGCCCACCGTCGCGTAACTTCCGTTGTTGGTATTGCCAACACCGCCCGCGATGGAACTTCCATACGCAGCGGAGCCGACTTGGTTGCTTTGTCCACCGCCAATGAACGAAACTGGCGAGGACACAATAGTATTGTTGACTCCGCCTGCAATGGCCGAGTCCGGGGAAGCTCCCACCATGGTGTTGCTGGTGCCGCCGCCGATGAAGGACTCGTTATCGCCCGTTTGAATCGTGTTCCAATCCCCCCCGCCGATGGTCGCGTAGTTGTTGCCGGTTTGAATCGTGTTGTTCGAGCCGCCGCCGATGAACGAGTCCAGATCAGCTCCCAGGACCATGTTGTTGGAGCCGGAGCCGACAGACACGCCGTTCGCCAGCGTGCTCACTGTAACATTGCTCAGCCCCGCCCCGTTGCCGTTGATCACGCCCGCGATGAACGTATTCGTGTGGGTTCCGGGCGTGCCGATGCGGATGCTGTAATAGTCACCCGTCTTGCCTGGGCTGCCGATGACAATGTTGGTGCTTTCGTTCCCTAGGTACTGGTTACCGGCCTGATAGCCCAGCGCGATGTTGTTGGAGCCGCCGGGGCCCACAGGGACGCCATCGTCGCCAAGGGACTCAAGCGCATCATCGCCAACGGCCGTGTTGTAGTACCCGGTCAAGTTGTCCAAAAGCGCGCTGGAACCTAAGGCCGTGTTGTAGTTGCCGGACGTGTTGGCGGAAAGGGCCTCATAGCCATTGGCCGTGTTATAATTGCCGTTGCCGGTGTTGGCCTGGAGCGCCGCCGCGCCGGTGGCCGTGTTGTACGAGCCTGTGTTGTTGTTGTCCAGGGCGTTATAGCCGATGGCGGTGTTGTCGGAGGCCGTCGTGTTGTGGTAGAGCGCCCCCGCGCCGCCGGCCATGTTGCCGCTGCCGCTTGTGTTGCTGTAAAGCGCCTGAAAGCCGCTGGCGGTGTTGGAGACCCCGGTCGAGTTGCGGTAAAGCGCCTCCACACCAACGGCGGCATTATCATAGCCGGTCATGTTCCCGCCAAGCGCAAACTCGCCCAGTGCTACGTTTTGGCCCGTTCCGCTTGTTCCCGAATTGCCCGCAGACACTCCGACAAAGAGATTGGCGCTTCCATACGTGCTCAAAATGGGGTTGTCGCCGGAATAGATTAGCGGATTGGCCGCGACCGCAGGCAGGTACAAAATGCCGGTGAGCGTCAGGCTCCCGCCGTTGAGGGAGGCGGGAAGCGTCCCTGTGAGATTGGCCGCAGGCAGGCTGGTCAGCCCGCTCCCGTTGCCGCTGAAGCTGGTCGCCGTGATGGTCCCCGCTGTGAAATTGCCGGATGAATCGCGCTTGACGAGGGTGTTGACGGTATCCAGGCTTGTCGCCGTGTCGCCCAGTGTCACCGCGCCTCCCGCCGTGGAGGCCGTGATGTCCGAGTTCCCGGCGACCGAAAGCACACCGGCGTTGGCCAGCGTGGTCGAACCGCCCAGCGCCACCGTGCCGCCCCCGCTCAGTCCGGTCCCGGCGGTTATCGTAATCGAACTATTGGCCAGTTGGGCGTTGCCCACAGTGCCCGTAGCGAGGTTGGCCCCGTTCAGGCTGGTCAACCCGCCGCCGTTGCCGTTGATCACGCCCGCGATGATCGTGTTCGTGTGAACTCCCGGCGTGCCGATGCGGATCCAGTAGTCCTCGGACGAAGTACCGGCGTTATTGCCGATATAAATGTTGCTGCCGCCCGTCTGAAGCGCCATCCCCGCCTGATACCCCAGGCCAATGTTGTTGATGCCGCTGGTGACACCCGCAAGCGCGTCATATCCGAGGGCCGTGTTGTCGTAGCCGGTCGAATCCCCGCTCAGGGCGTAGCCACCAATGCCCGTGTCGTAAATGCTCGTGGTCGAATCGCCCGCCGACGGGCCGGCGAAGAAGCTGAACCCGGCGTTCGTGGTCAAAAGCGCGATGGCCGCGCTGGCGCCGCCGGCCACAGTGGCCGCGGACACCCCACCCACCGTGGACACGCTGCTGGCGGTCGTGGCCGTTGCCGCGTTGCCCGCGAAAGTGTCGCTGGCGTTGTTGAACGTCACCGGGCCGCTGAACGTCAGCGCGCCGCTGTACGTGCCGGAAATGGCGCTGGAGGGCACCGTGCCGCTCAATTGCCCCGCCGGGAGGGTGCCCGTCAATGTTTCGGCGTTCTCACTATGAATGGAATACGGCGTGGGCAGCAGTTCCTGCAACGGACTCAGCAGCGTGTAGCCGCCCGACCCGTTGCTGCGCACACTGATCTCCAGCCACATCGGGCTGCCGGTGAACACGTCGCCAAAATCCAGCGTGGTGGTGAACAGGCCGTTGGTCACCCCAATGTCCGTCTGCGGCGGCAGGGTGGTCCCCGTGCCGGTCCCCGCCGAAGTGGCGTACAACGAGAACACAAAGTCGTAGAACCCGGTGGTGGCGACGCCGTTGGTCTGGAGCGCGCCTTGATACGTGAACGCGGTCCCTTGGGCCTTCAGAGTGGAGAGGTGCGAGTTGAGAGTTGCGAGCGCCAGCAAGGCCAGCGCGATGATTGTACTGTGGACTTTGGTTTTCATAATAGTCTCATTCCATTGGTTGTTTCTCAGTCATTTTCTTCAGTCAAATACAGTCAAGAATGTGCGCGGCAGCCCGCGCGATGCATTCCATGAAAAGTCTGAACGAGTCCGAGCGGGCGACTTCCCTCGGCGCCAGGCAGGATTCAGGCCCGGCCCATATTATGACAGAGGCCGGTTCCCGCGCAAAAAATAAGTCAACAAAACGCAAAGTATAAGTTGTATTGACTTCCATGCGACGCATCCGACTTGGATTAAAAAATCTTATTCCAACACGCGGGGTCACCCATAGTTTGGGTCGTTCTGGCGTCAGCGGGGTCATGGGCGTCAAAGAGCCGCTTGGTCGCAATTCAAGCGCAACCTCTTGCACTGCAATTGTTTATCTAACACTCGCAACCTTGCCCAGGGCGGCTGGTTGGAAGCGAATCCGGAATTGCGCGCGGAATGAGGCGGAATGACGCAGAATCATGGGGATGTTTTTAACCGCGAACCACGCGAACCACGCGAACCCCTGGGATTTTTGACAGGATGGACAGGATGGACAGGATTTGGGAATGGAAGACGGGGCGCTGCCAACCGACGAAAATATTCATCCTGTAAATCCTGTTCGTCCTTTCTCAAGAAGCTCTTCCGCCGGTTCCCCACGTCAACCTATAGAACAGCGGCGAAAGACTGCTCAACTTGACGGGAGCGGGGGAGGATGAAACAAGGGGAGCGAAGTCAGAAAAATGGGGGCAGCAAGATGAAGACGAAGAGTTCTGAGACGACATGTTCGCTGTTGCGCGGGCGGGGCGGGTCGGGTAGGCTTCACTCTGACTTATGACCTTGACCGAAAAAATCCTGGCCCGCGCGGCGGGCAAAAGAAAAGTGCTGGCGGGCGACAACGTCTGGGTGCGGGCCGACATCCTCATGACCCATGACGTGTGCGGGCCCGGCACCATCGGCGTTTTCAAACGCGAGTTCGGCGCCAACGCCAAAGTCTGGGACAGGCACAAAGTCGTCATCTTCCCCGACCACTACATCTTCACCACCGACTCGCGGTCGAACCGGAACGTGGATATTCTGCGCCAGTTCGTCAAGGAGCAGAACCTGCCCTACTTTTACGACGTGATTGACGACCCGGACGGCTTGTGGAAGTTCGACCCGTCCAAAGGGATGCTCAACCGGCAGTATGGATCCCATTACGCGGGCGTATGCCACACCGCCCTCCCGCAAAAGGGTCACACGCGCCCGGGCGAAATTCTCTTCGGCACCGATTCGCACACGTGCATGGCGGGGGCGTTCAACGAGTTCGCCACCGGGATCGGGAACACGGACGCGGGATTTGTGATGGGCACGGGCAAGCTTCTGTTGAAGGCGCCGGAAACGATGCACTTCCGGCTGGAGGGCCGCCTGCAACGCGGGGTGATGGCCAAGGACATTATCTTGCATTGCATCGGGCAGATCGGATTTGACGGCGCGACATACCGGGCCATGCAGTTCGACGGCGAAGGGGTGAAGGGCCTTTCGATGGACGACCGGATGACGGTGGCCAACATGGCCATCGAGGCCGGCGGCAAGAACGGCATTTTTGAATTCGACGATCAAACCAAGGCGGCGGTGGATTCCCGCTGCCAGCTCAACGGCACCAAGTCCGACTACGAGCCGGTCAAACGGGACAGGGCGGAGAAGTTCATCTACGAGATGGTGGTGAATCTGACCGAGCTGGAGCCAACGGTGGCCTGCCATCCCGACCCGGGGCAGCGCAAGCTGGCCAAGGAGCTGGGGGCCATCAAACTGGACCGCGCTTATGTGGGTTCCTGCACCGGCGGGAAGACGAGCGATTTTCTGGAGTTCGCCCGCGTGGTGCGTGGGAAGAAGGTGGTGATAGACACTTTCGGGGTGCCGGCGACGCCGGAGATTGTGCATGATTTGCAAACCGCGCGGTGGGAGCAAAAGACGGTGTGGGAGATTTTGGTGGAAGCCGGGGTGCAGATGACGGAGAACGCCGGGTGCGCCGCCTGCCTGGGGGGTCCGGTGGACACGTTTGGGCGGATGAACTCGCCCCTGAAGTGCATCAGCGCGACCAACCGAAATTTCCCGGGGCGGATGGGCCACAAGGAATCGCAAGTTTTTCTGGCGTCGCCGGCGACGGTGGCGGCCAGCGCGTTGACCGGCCACATCACGGATCCGCGGGAGTATCTGAGTTAATGGGGTTGAATTGGCGGGCCGGCTTGATAAGCTGGCGTCATTAAATCTGATCCTCTTTCACCATTGCCCTTTGAACCACAGGAAAACCCCCCGGGGGGCGAACCGCCGTCCTTGCGCGCGAGGGTGGACACGCTGTGCGAGCGGGGAATCCTGGGCGCGGTGCTGGCGATTCTGATCTGGGGTCCACTGATGTACGGGGCGGTGCCGATCAGCCCCGGGTCGGACCAACCGCCCCATATGTATGGTTTGCTGGGGATCCAGGGATTGGCGGCGCTGGCGCTGGTTTTGTGGGCGGTGCGTTTTTACACGCAGCGGCCTTTCCGGCTGTTGTGGCCGCCGGTTTGCTGGGGGGTGGCGGCGTTTGTGGCTTACGCGATTGTGCGGTGCCAGTTTGTGGAGGTGGAATACATGGGGCGGCGGGAATTGGGGAGCGTGATTTTGTATGGGGCGCTGTTCTTTGTCATCCTCAACAATTTGACGCGGCGGGAATCGGCCACAGTGGTGGCGATGGTGTTGATTGTCATGGGGCTGGGAGAATCGCTGTTCGCGTTCTACCAGTTCACATCGCACGATCCCAGGATCTGGCAGTACATCAAGCCGGCCGCCAACGCGGTGCGGGGAAGCGGGACTTTCATCAACCCGGACAATTTCGCGGGGTTCGCGGAGATGATATTGCCGCTGGCGCTGGCGTATACGGTGATGGGGCGTCTGCCCGCCACGGTGAAGGTTCTGGTGGGGTACAGCGGGCTGGTGATGATG
>JBEKAN010000198.1:0-8214 GCA_050015895.1 Verrucomicrobiota bacterium | reverse complement strand
CAGCCAATGGTTGAACGGACGCCTTGCGCCGTCGCGCAATTCCCGCTGCACCACCGGCCAGATTCCGCCGCCAAACATGGAGCGCCCTTCCCGCGTTTTACTGCGTCTCGCCGCGCGTGACGCGCAGGAACACCTCTTCCAATCCCAGTTCATCCTCCCACAGGCCCGTGATTTTGATCCCCGCCCGCACCAGCGCCTCCGGCAGAAACGACGGATCGACGTCGTGATTGGCCAGAGTCACTTTGACCTGGCCGTCCACCGCCACCGCTTGGGACACCTCCGGCCGCGCCTTGAGCAGGGCGATGGCCGGGGCGCAATCGCCGCGAACGACAACCCAATAAACCAGGCCGGTGGACATCTGGTCGCGCACCCCTTGGACCGGCCCGCTGTAAATCAATCTGCCTTTTTCGATGATGGCGACGCGATTGCAGAGGGTTTGCAACTCGCTCAGGATATGCGAGGAAATGATGATCGTTTTGCCCAGCCGCTGGAGTTCCTGCAAAATGGCCATCATTTCGATGCGCGCCCGCGGGTCAAGCCCGCTGGCCGGCTCGTCCAGCAGCAGCACTTTGGGATCGTGAATGAGCACGCGCGCCAGGCCCAATCGCTGCTGCATGCCCCGGCTGAGGGCGCCGATGATCGCGCCCCGTTTCTCGGTCAATCCCACCAGTTCCAATACGTCGTTGACCGTCTTCTCCCGCTGGGCCGTTGGAATCTTGTAGCACGCCCCGAAAAAATCCAGGTACTCCGTCACCTCCATGTCCTTATAGACGCCGAAGAAATCGGGCATGTAACCAATGACGTGCCGCACGGCGTCGGCCTGGCGGATGACGTCGTGCCCCAGGATTCTGGCGGTGCCGGAGGAAGGGGCCAGGAAGGTGGCCAGGATGCGCAGGGTGGTGGTCTTGCCGGCGCCGTTGGAGCCGATGAAGCCGAACAAATCCCCCTGGTTGATTGTCAAGTCGAGGTGGTTGAGGGCGGTGATGGCGCCGTAAAGGCGGGTCAGGCCGAGGGTGACGACTGCGGCAATGGGCGGGGCGTCCATGGGGTTTCAGGTTTGGGGGTTCTTGGGTTTGACAGGGACGACGAGGCGCAGCAGGGTGTCGCGATGGAGGCGTTTGATGGGAAAACGGTTCATTCCCTCCACCAGCGATTGGCCCGGGTCCCAGGCCAGGAGGATGGCGTGCTCGGCCCCGGCATAACGCGTGAGGTCCAGGTTTTCAAATACGGTGAAATTATTATTGTAGCCATTGTAACCCATGTTGGCGGCTTGATTGGGCGGTTGTTGGGCGCCATTGGCCAGCGAGAGGAAGCACGCCGCCATGGAGCCTTCGACCATGTCCGGAATGGCGACGGTGTTGTTGCCAAAGCTGGCGTGCCGATTGTTGACGGCCATGACAAAAGGGCTGGAGTAATTCCCGGCAAAGGCGGAGAGCGCGGAGCCTTGCCCGGCGGCCAGCGGGAAGGTCTTGCTTTGTTGCGCGGGCAGATCGCCCAGATCGTAGATGCGCTGGCCCAGGACAACCTTGGCGTGCGTGAATTTGGTTTCGCTCTTGTTCTCGATGGTGACCGACCAGTCGCCGCCGGCCTGGCGCGCGGCCGACATCTCCAGCGGCGCCTCCGGGACGCCCTGGAGCCAATCGCTCACGTAAAGCTGGCTGGTCCACACCCGCACCAGCGCCTCGGCCTGGAAGTTGTCGCCGGTTTGGACCACGGACACCCGGCTGTTTTCCGGGCCGACCCCGTAGTCCCCGGAGTATTCCCCGCGCAACGTGGCGTAAGGCTGCTGGCTGCCGATGGGGTAAGTGGCGTTGACCGGCGAGTAAATGGAGACGTACGTTTCGCCGCGGAGCACCGCCCGTTCCTGGCCCGGCAGCACATCCACGATGTTCAACTCGTTCCATTCCAATTCGCCCGCGCGCAGATGAAAACCGATCAGATAAATCAGCCCGGAAAACGCCACCACATACAACGGGAACGTGATCCAGGTCAGCATCTGGCGGTTGAGCTTCTTGAGCCAGTACTGGTCCAGCGGCCCGATCACGGCCAGATAGGCCGCCAGCAGCAGCAGCAGCCAGCCCAGCGGCAGTTTGCGCACCTGCTTGCTGTCAATCATTGAGCCGAATATCCCGTCGCTGCCCAGCCGCGCCGGGTTGCCGTTGTTGCCGGCCTCCAGCCGCGAGCGGGGAATGCCCGCGAGTTTGGCCCAGAAATAGGGGCGGTTCTTCCACGAGACAAACGGCTCCCGTTCCGGGCTGAACGTCAAAACCGTGATCCGCCCCCGCCCGCGCTCCGCCGTGACGGCCAGCGGCGTGTCGGCGTCGCCAATGACGATTGTTCCGTCGCGCGGCGCGCCAGTGAAGATTTGCAGCAGGGCGGATTCAAATTGCGGGTCGTTCTCCAAGTTGGAGGTCGCCGGCGGCGGGGGGCGGTTGGCGTTCCGGGGCGGCTGCGGGCGGGAAATCGTCTGCCAATCGCGCAGCCAGTCCTGCAACTGCGGATGGTTCTCCAAATTTCGCGCGGAGCTTAGGTCGCAGGGCATCAGGCCCTGAAGCCAGCGGTTGCCGGTGATGTCGGAGATTTGTTCGACGCCAACCACCAGATGTCCGCCGTTTTGCAGCCAGGCGATCAGGGCCGTGGCTTGCCGCTGGCTGAGTTCCAGCGCCTTTTGGGAATTGAGATAAAGCAGGTCAATGCTCTCCATCGGGATGGGATTGTCCGGAAAGAGGGCCGGCTCCAGGCGGGCCGCGCCGTAAGCCGAAGAGGACGCGCCTTGATACCGGCCCGCCATTTCGGGGAACGTGGGCAGGCCCTGCACGGTGCGGCATACGCCGGCGACCAGCGGCAAATCCGGCGGCAGCACCTTGGCGCGCAACATCGTCTGCTCGGCACGGACTTTGCCCCGGTCGTCCAGAAGGCGCGCGTTCCAGTATTGGGCGGAGGAGAAGACGGGGATGACGACGCGTTTGAGGGTGGAAGTGGGCAAATCCACCTCCACCGTCCGGGTTTGTTCCCGGCCCATCTGGTTGGCGCCCACTTCGATTACACCGTGAAACGAGGGACCGTCATTTTGCAATTCGCAGGTGACGGGAAACCAGCCCCGCTCCGGCAACATGCCGTCGTAGCCCAGAAAAACGTCAAAGCGCGGCGCGGCCTGGCAGTGCGGCGCCGGCAGCCAGAGCAGCGCGGCGGCGGCGAAGCACAGGACACCCTTGAGGCGACCCAGGCTCCGTGATGTGACCTTCATTGGCGTCATATCGGCGACGGGTGGATTTATAAGGCCCTTGGCTGTCAAAGCAAAGGAAAATCTGCGGTGGAGGCGGGTGGCCCGCCCAACGCGCGTGGCGACAAATTTCTGGCAATCCACCGGCGGGCGTGTCAACGTCTTCCAAATGCAATCGGGGGATCCAAAAAAAATCGGACAAAGCGCCGCGTCCTCCGGCGCCGGACCCGACCCCGCCGCACAATGAATTTGGAAGTCGTCAAATACGGCCATCCGGCGCTGCGCCAGAAGGGCGCCCGCGTCGAGAAGATCACCCCGGATATCCAGGCGCTCGTCGAGGCCATGCTCGAGGCCATGCGCCTCCACAAGGGCATCGGCCTGGCCGCCCAGCAAGTCGGGCGCGCTTTGCAGTTGACTGTCCTGGACCTCCGCGGCGTCACCGACCGCCCCTCCACCCTCAAATTGGAGGGCAAGGAGGCCGACCCCCTCTCCATCATGCCCCTGGTTTTGATCAACCCCGAGGTCAAACCCTCCGGAGAGATCCTCACCGCCCCGGAGGGCTGCCTGAGCTTCCCGGAGATTTACGCCGACATTGCCCGCCCCGCCGCCGCCGACGTGCGGGCCACAGACGAAAAAGGCCGCGTCATCGAGTTTTCCTGCGGCGGTCTCTTGGCCCGCGCCATCCAGCATGAATACGATCACCTCCACGGCATCCTCTTCATTGACCGCATGAGCCGCTCCGAGAAGGACGATCTGAAGCCCAAGCTGGACGAACTCCACGCCGCCACCAAGGAGGCGCTCAAGGCAAAAAAGAGTCAATAAACCTTGCGCAGATTCGAGGGCAGGATGTTCAGCTCATCCCGGTACTTCGCCACCGTCCGGCGCGCGATCACGATCCCCTTCTCCTTGAGCATCTTCACTATCTCCTGGTCGGACAGCGGCTTGGCCGAGTCCTCCCCGGCGAACATCTCCGCCACCATGTCCTTCACGCTGGTGTTGGACATCCCGCTCCCGCTGTCGGTCCGAATGCCCGATGTGAAGAAGAATTTCATCTCGTAAATCCCCTGCGGCGTCTCCATGTACTTGTTGGACACCGCCCGGCTTACCGTCGTCTCATGCACCCCGACCACCTCGGCCACCTGCACCATCGTCATCGGCTTGAGGTGCGCCACGCCCTTGTCCATGAACTCCCTCTGGCGCTTGACGATCTCGTTGCCGATGTTGAGGATGGTCTGCTGCCGCTGCTGCAAACTCTTGATCAGAAACTTCCCCGCCCGGATCTTTTCCCGGATGTACTCCCGCACCTCCGGCGCGGCGTCGGGCTGCGACATCAGGTCCTTGTAATTGTTGCTGATTCGCAAATGGGGGATCTGCTCGTTGTTGGTGCTCACCACGTAGTCGTTCCCCACCTTGGTCACAAATACTTCCGGCGAAATGTAGCGGTCGTCATCGGGCAGCAGGTCCCGGCCCGGACGCGGTTCCAGGCAGGCGATGCGCTTGACCGCCGCCTGCACCTGCTCGACCGTCAGGCCCAGCCCGCGCGCGATTTCCGGCATCTTGCGCTTGTAGAGCGCGTCCATGAAGTCGCGGATGATCCGGTATTCCACGGTCTTCTCGCTCCCCGCCCGCTCCAGTTGCAGCATCAGGCATTCCCGCAAATCCCGCGCCGCCACTCCCGGCGGGTCGAAGGTCTGGATGATCTTGAGCACCTCTAAAATCTTCTCCGCCGGGACGTTGGTCGAGAAGGCCAGCAGGTCCGCGCTTTCCTTCAGTCGCCCCGAATCGTCTATGTTCCCGATGATCATCTCCGCGATCGCCCGCTGCTCCTCCGTCAGGTCCGAAAAGCGCATCTGTTCCAGCAGCGTCTCCTGCAGCGACGTCCCCGCCACCAACGAGTCAAACATAAACTGCCGCCGCTCCTCCGCCTCCGGCCCCTGCCTCAGCGGCAGGTTCGATTGGCTGAAATGGTCCCGCCATTCCTGGTCCAGCTTCGTCAGCCGCTCAAACTCCGCCTGAAAATCGTCCACCGGCGCGCTGCTCGGCTTTTCCGTCGCCGGGTCGAACTTCACGTCCGCCGGCGGTTCGGAAAGGTCGCTCGGGTCGTTGGCCGGGTCGCCCTCCTCCCGGTTGCGGTCCATCTGCTCCATCTCCGACGCCGGCACTTCCTCCAGCATCGGGTTTTGCTGCACCTCCTGCTCCACCAGGGCCTTCAGCTCCAGCGTCGGCGCCTGCAGCAGCGCCAGCGACTGCTGCAACTGCGGCGCCAGTATCTGCGACAACGACATGCGTTGCGATAAATGTAACCCCTGTGACATCGTTCCTTATCTTACAGGCAAATAACATTTGCTCAAGCGCGAAGTCCGATCGTCCGGCCGTTTTCGCGGCCGCCTCCGCGCGCTTTCTTGGGCCGCCCCATCCGGCGACCCGTTACATCATCGTCAGGTTTTTGCGAAAATGAAAGCGAAATTGATGCCAACCCGCCGAAAAAAATGCATCTTCAAACCGCCACCTTGCGGGCTGCCATTTCCCTCGCCCCGCGCAGCGGGGAGAGGGTCAGGGTGAGGGGTTCGTTCCCTCGGATCGCGGCAGGGCCAAAATTCGCCCGCGGAAATAGATTGCCCGCCCCATGAGTGCCCTTCTAAAGTGGGGGGCGTGTCGGTGCATTTCACCATTTTGGGAAGCGGATCGGGCGGCAACTGCGCTTATCTGGAAACGCCCGGCGCGCGCCTCCTCATTGACGCCGGTTTGAGCGGCCGCCAAATCCGCCGCCGTCTCGCCACCATCGCCCGTTCGCCCGAAACCCTGCACGGCATCCTCCTGACTCACGAACATTCCGACCATGTCGCCGGCCTGGTGGGCCTGGCGGGCGGACTCGAACTGCCCGTTTACTGCAACCGCCTCACCAAGGAGGCCGTGGAGGCCCAACTGCGAATCCAAATCAACGCCCGCATTTTTGACACCGGCGCCTCCTTCGAGGTCGGCGACGTGTTGGTGGACACTTTCTCCGTCCCGCACGACGCCAACGATCCCGTCGGCTTCCTCCTCCGCACCGCCTCCGGCAACATCGGCATCCTCACCGATTTGGGCCACGCCACCAAGCTGGTCATCGAGCGCGTTCGCGCCGCCAACGTCCTCCTGCTGGAAGCCAACCATGATTTGAAGATGTTGCAGGACGACCCCCGCCGGCCCTGGAGCTTGAAGCAGCGCATCCTCAGCCGTCACGGGCACCTCTCCAACGAGGGCGCCGCCGACCTGGTCGAACAAGTCGCCTCGGCCGGACTCTCCCGCCTTTACCTGGGCCATCTGAGCCGCGACTGCAACCGGCCCGAGCTGGCCCTTCGCGTCGTCACCCGGCGCCTGGCTCAAGTGGGCGCCGCCCATGTCCAAGTCGAGTCCACCTTCCAGGACATCCCCTGCCCCACCTGCCTTTTCTGATTAAAGTTACATTATCAGCTTGACAAAACTTATCCTTTATGCTACGGTACCTGGCATGAGACGATCCACATGGGACCAAACGCCAAAATCGGGCTGCTCTCCGAACCCGTCCTCTTTGGCCTGCCGGCGCCGAACAGGTCCGAAATGTCGCGCAACGTCAAACCCAGTCAAACCCAGTCAAACCAGAAAAGGAGGTTTGACGATCGAGGACCGACTCCCGAGGGATGGCCTTGTCCTCCCCACCAAATCAATTTTCAGGCCTCCAAATGGCAAAAACCGGCAAACCCGCACGGTTCCCCTTGTGCGTCATTCTGGCGCATAAAATGGCGCAAATCCCCGCTGTTGCGCCATAATGTCGCTTTTCTGGTGTCACTCGATGTGGCCGCTAAGTACGTAAGTGCCTTGCTGTAAGCAACTTGCATAAAACCGCCTCATTGGTACCAAGGTTGCTTCTAAAGTTGGATGCTGTGATTCTCCTCAATACTCTCACAGCACAATAAATTTATGCCTAAAGTCATTGGAATTGATCTAGGAACCACCAACTCTTGCATGGCTGTCATGGAGGGCGGTGAACCCGCGGTTTTGGAAAACTCCGAGGGCAAACGCACCACTCCTTCCGTTGTCGCCTTCACCAAAACCGGCGAACGCCTCGTCGGCGACGCCGCCAAACGCCAGGCCGTCACCAACTCCCGCAACACCGTCTATTCCATCAAGCGCTTCATGGGCCGCAAGTTCGACGAAGTCCAGGAGGAAATCAAGCGCGTCCCCTACAAGGTCGTCCGCGCCTCCAACGGCGACGCCGCCGTCGAAGTCGAGGTGGATGGCAGACCCAAGACCTTCACGCCCCCGGAAATCTCCGCCATGATCCTCTCCAAATTGAAGGCCGACGCCGAAATGCGCCTGGGCGAGAAGATCACCCAGGCGGTCATCACCGTCCCCGCCTACTTCAACGATTCCCAGCGCCAGGCCACCAAGGACGCCGGCCGCATCGCCGGCCTGGAAGTCCTGCGCATCATCAACGAGCCCACCGCCGCCTCCCTGGCCTACGGCCTCGACAAAAAGAAAAACGAGGAAATCGCCGTCTATGACCTCGGCGGCGGCACCTTCGATATTTCCATGCTCGAAATCGGCGACGGCGTTTTTGAGGTCAAAGCCACCAACGGCGACACCCACCTCGGCGGCGACGACTGGGACAACCGCATCATGGATTGGATGCTCGACGAATTCAAACGCGAGCAGGGAATGGACTTGCGCAAACAGCCCGACGCACTCCAACGCATCAAGGAGGAGGCCGAAAAGGCCAAGATCGCCCTTTCCAGCGCCCAAGTCTATGAAATCAGCCTGCCTTTCATCACCGCCGACGCCAGCGGCCCCAAGCATCTGAGCGCCAAGCTCACCCGCGCCAAAATGGAGCAAATCTGCGACGACCTCTTCGAGCGCACCATCGGCCCCGTGAAAAATTGCCTCAAGGACGCCGCCGTGACCCCCGAAAAAATTGACGAGTTGGTCCTGGTCGGCGGCATGACCCGCATGCCCCGCGTGGTCGAGACCGCCAG
>JBEKAN010000197.1:0-8225 GCA_050015895.1 Verrucomicrobiota bacterium | reverse complement strand
GGCAGAAGGCCCGCCAGTCCCAAGTCAAGTTGGCCGCCTGATTATCCATCGGCGTCTGGCTAATCAGCCAGCTTATCAGGCTTCCCGGCCCGCAACAGGGGGTCTCTCCTTTACCGCTTACGCCCTTTTCGCGGCCAATTCGCCTCAATCAGCCCAACGCCACCAATCGTCCGCCGGGCGCAAAGAAGACCGCAACAAGCACAGACCTTGGTCCGCAGATCGCGGATGGTCGCAGAAGGATCGTTCTATTCAGCCACATATCACTGGATATCTCGGAATAGGGGCCGTTGCCTTGCGTGTCAACCGTCCCAAAAGCCCCTTCCCGGCCTTCCCCAAAAGCGGGCAGACGCGGTCAAGCGCCCCGTTTGCGGGTGAGCCAAAAGATGCCGCCCGCCGTCCCCCCCAACACGGCCAGTTGCGCGGCCAGCAGAAACAACGTCGCCTTGTGGTGCTGGCCGGGCCACTGGCGGATCGCGGTCCAAGTCCAGGATGGCGGCTTGAGGGGGGGAAACCGCGTGTAGCCCAGCGGCCGGTTGACCCCGATCTTGACCACCACATCCATGTCGCCACCCTGCGCCTGGGCGTTGCCCTGGAGGAAGGGGCTGTCGCCGTAAACCGGGCCGTGGGCAAACACGATCACAGGCCCTTCGCAGACCTGCTGGAAGAGAAAATGCCCGTTGGAATCCGTGCGGGTGCTGGTGTTGGGCTGGCCCTGGCCGTAGATGTTCACCGGCGCGCCGCCCAGCGGCTTGCCGTCCGCCCCCAGCACCTTGCCGCCCAGTTTGCGGTCCATCCGCCGCAGCACGATGATTGGGCCGTCCAAGTCCCCCGCCGTGGTGTCCCCCGGCGAGAGTGTCTGGTTGGCGGAGCCGTAGCCCGGGGCGGTGATGTTGACAATGTATTGTTGACCCGGCGGCAGGGCCGGGACGCGAATGCGGCCCGCCTCGTCGGCCCCGGCCGTTTCGCCGTTCATCGGAAAGCCGTCCATCCCGATCATAAAGATCAGAGTCGCCCGCGCGCTTGGGATCGGCGCGCCCGCCGCGTCCTCCACCTTCGCCGACAGGGTCACGCCTTCTTCCAGGCGCAGGTCCAGATTGGTGGTCTGTTCGTCAATATCGTGGATGGCGGCGAGGTTTCGCTCCAGGCTGCGCGCCACCAGGGTCGGCGTCCGGTTCTGCTGTCGGATTATCTGCATGTTTTGGAGGCTCATCGAGTAGCGGCCATTGGCGTCGGTCCGGACGTCGGAGTTGCCAAAATAATTGGGATAGAGCGTCAGCCGGACATCCGGGACGGGCGCGCCCGAGGAGTCGCTGACGATGCCCGTGAATTTATCCTGGGGTTGCGCGGCAGCCGGGGCCTGGCAGGCCAAAGCCGCGGCAAGAACCAAGAGCCATCGCGGGAATCTCCTTATCATGCGACTCCTTCCCATAATTTGAGTTTCAGCCCGCTCCTCAAGGCTTGAGCGTCTGGCAGAAAAACACCTTGCCCGATGTCAGCTCCGAGTGCGCCTGGAATTCCACCAGCACCGTGTTCTGCCCCGAGGTCAGGCTTTTCGGAATCCTGTATTCCAAATCCAGGAAATGCCCGGGCGCGTTGGTGACCAGCTCCTGCGTGGCGATGATCTCGTTGTTCACCACAATGTCCACCGCGCGATTCGCCCTCTCTCCGCCCCAGTACAGGCAGTTCAGGCTCATCGGCTGGTCGGGCAGGACCTTCATTCGGTAGCCGAACGACGCCCCCTGCATCGCCGTGCGCTGCGTCATGGAGTTGGTCTCCGGCGCGCTGTTGGCGGCGTCCTGGGGGCCGGGCAGCAGCTTGGGGGTGAAAGGCATCACATTCATTTGACCCCGGACCAGCAACCCGTGCGCGCGTTCCGAAGCGGGCTGGCCCGCGACGACTTCATCCACCTCGCGGGACACCATCTCCGGGGGCAATTCCGGCGACAGCCGCACTGTCACGATGGGTTTGAAATGCTGTCGCGCCAGCGCGAAGGCGCTTCCGCAAACCAGGACCAATGCCAGGACCGCATAACCGATCACCAGCCCCGCCGTCGCCATTCCCTCTCCGTTCAAGAGCGGATTCTCGCGCATTCGCGCCCTGGCCTTGTGCCCGCAAATAATTGCCGGAACGCAGCCGACCACCGCGCACACCGAGCAAAGCAGCGACGCAATCGCCAAAATGGAATAGCCGGTCGCCGTGGCCCCGGGGATTCTGGCGGGCGCCTGCGCCGGATCGGGCGGCACCCAGGGCAATGGGCGCGGCGCGGGTCGCGCCTGTCCCGCCGCGGGCGGCCGGGGCGGGGGTGTCGTCGGCGGCGGCGCGGCGGTTTGCGCCGCCGGGGGCGGCGGGCTGGTCGCGGACGCCGGCGCCACTGGAACAGTCAAGGACTTCTTGCAAGACGGACAATCAATTTGCGAGCCGCTGTAGCCCGTGTCGCACAATATCTTCTGTCCGCAAAACGAGCAGGTAAATCTAAAGTCGCTCATAAAATCATACCGCGTCAGACAGTTTGCCCGGTCCCCTTTCCATACTTGGTGCCCGATTCTACAACCCGGCGAAAATAAAGCAATGGGGAAACACCCAAGCGCGGCAAAGGAATCCCGCAATCTCGTTTGCGAGGGTCTGTTTCCGATCAGGTTTCACAGGAACGAGTCCGCCAGCCGGGCCACGCCCTGCATCGTGCGCGCGGCCAGCGGGCGGCGGCTCCACTGCTCCGCCGTCAGCGGGGCGCCGCGCGCGAAGTAGCCCTCCTGGACGCGGCGCAGTTCGGCCACCACACCGGGACCATAAAACAGGAGGCTGATCTCCTCGTTGAGCGCGAAGGACCGGATGTCAATGTTCGACGAGCCCACCAGCGCGATGTCGTCGTCCACCGTCAAATGCTTGGCGTGGAGGAAACGCGGCTCGTAAAGATGAATTTGCACGCCCGCCGCCAGAAGCTCGTCGTAAAAGGAGCGCTGGGCCAGTTGCGTGAGCATCTGGTTGGCGTGGCGCGAAACCACCAGATGCACCGCCACCCCGCGCCGCGCCGCCGAGCACATCGCCTCCAGAAACGGCTCGTCGGGCACGAAGTAGGGCGTCGTCAGCACCACCCGACTGCGCGCGGCGTACAGCAAGGTGATCATCAACTCCTGCCCGTTTTCCCGGCCGTAGCCCGGGCCGCTGGGCATCACCTGGGCGACGGACTGGCCCGACTGCGAGGCCTCGGGAAACATCTCCAGGCCGTTGAGCGCGGTGTTGGTCTCCTGATAATAGTCGGCCAAAAAGACGGCCTGCAACTGCCAGACCACCGGACCGGTCACGCGCACGACCATTTCCTCGTTGGGAAATCCGGCCACGAATTGGTCGTTGGTGATGTTCTGCGAGCCGCTGTGGCCGACGCCTCCGTCTATGACGGCGATCTTTCTGTGGTTGCGCAAATCGAACCGCGCCGCGTTGCGCCGGAACAGCCCCGCGGGCAGAAGAGCGGTCACCTCGATGCCGGCGGCCCGCATTTTGCCAGCCAGCTTCCGCAGCGCGCGCTTGGAACCCACCGCGTCCATGAGCACGCGGCATTTGACCCCCCTCCCGGCGGCGCGCGCCAGCGCGTCGGTCACGCGCCGGCCCGTCTCATCATCCGAGTAAATGTAGTACAGCAGGTGGACATGGCGCCGCGCCGCGTCAATGTCGGCGATGAGCCGGTTGATGGAGCCGGTGTAGTCGGTGAGCAACTCGACTTGATTGCCGCCGATCGGCTCAAAATCCCCCAGCCGCGCCGCCAGCGCGGCCAGGGGCGAGAGGTTGGGCGGCAGACTGGGTTGCGGGGGGCGCAGAGAAAGCATCTGCTCCTGGACCATGCGGATTTTTTGCGAGGCCCGCTCCTGGCGTTCCAGGCGGTTCTTGGGCAGATAAATCCGCCCCACCAACGCGTAGAAAACCAGCCCCGGCAGGGGCAGAAGAAAGATGAGCAGCAACCAAGTGCGCGAAGCGGCGGCGCTGCGTTGCCGAGGCACATAAACCAGCATCGTGAGCCGGATGACCCACTCGCTGATCAGGTAAATAACGCTCCAATGGATCAAGCTTTTGTCAGGCCAAATTCTCACCCACACCATGCCCCCGCCAAAAGTGGATGTCCAGCGTCAACGCCGCCCAAGACCATGTTTCAAGGAACGTTTCGATGATTGACTTGGCGGAGGATCGGACTTATGCGGTTGGGGAGATGAAAGGTCTGGCCTTTTGCGTGGTTTGGTTTCTCATCGCTCCGCCCGGGGCTTACGGGGACGGTTGTTTCATTCCGCCAACAGCCTATGCCAGGGTGGAGATTCCCGACCAGCGCGCGCTGATTCATTTTGACCAGGGAACGGAAATGCTGGTGATTGACACGGCGTTCAAAGGGGCGGGGACCAATTTTGCGTGGATTGTTCCGGTGCCATCAAGGCCGAAAGTGGAAACCGCGACGCCGGGGCTTTTCACCACGCTGCAAACGATCTTTCAGCCGAAAATAATTCACTATATCCCCCGATATTATTGGTTCGCGATCATCCCCGCGCTGTTCGTCTTCCACTTGGTTTGGGGGCGAAGAAGTGGTCTCTGTTCGGTTAAGGATGTGGTGGCGCTGTGGCTGATCGGCCTGATTTGCTGGGGCCTGATTGCGCCAAGCCTTGCGAAAGCTGGCGTCAGCGCTGATCCGATTGGAGAGGTGAATGTGGTCGAACGAAAAAGGGTCGGGGTTTACGACACGGCGGTTCTTTCCTCGCCCGATGGAGGGGCGTTGCTGGATTGGCTGGGCAGAAACGGCTTTGTCACGCCCACCAATTTTATCCCAGCCATTCAGGCATACGCGAAGGAAGGCTGGTTCTTCGTGGCGAGCAAAATCAGGTTGAACGCCTCTCTGACAGATCCGGTGAAGCCCTCTCCGCTGGCGCTGACTTTTAAGACGGAACGGCCGGTTTATCCGCTGCGGCTCACCGGGATTGGCAATGAGAGTTGTCGGATTGAACTCTACGTTTTTGGCCCAGACCGGGCGGCGGCTACGAATTTCATTGTTGAACGTTGCGCGATGCCGCTTTATCCCGCCACAACGAACGACGATTGGAGGGGGCGGCTCGATCAACTGCGGATTCGACACCCTGGGCTGCGAGGGCTGGTGGATCAGAGTCCGGTGGCGACCAAGCTCACGGCGCGGCTGACAAGCCAGCAGATGAATGCAGACGCCTACATCACATGGGCGCCGTTCGAGGAGAAGCGGTTGGTGTTTTACAGCGAGCATGGTGCTGCTCTGCTCGCGACGAACATCACGGTTCCGTTTATGGTGGTGGCGTGTCTGATAATGTATTGGATCAGAGGGCGCGAAGGAGTTTACATGAGACGATTGCGTATAGCTTGCGTCTTGACGGTGTTCGGTGCGGTGCTGGTTTGGCAGCCAATCTCCATGTTGCCTCCAAAGATTCCGGTGGTTGTGCAAGTGAACCCGGAAAGGAGGAACCGTTACCTTCACGATGACATCTCCAGGTCGCTGCGATGGGTAGCGGATGACCGAGGAACGAATTCCTTGCCTGACATTGCGTGGGTGCGCCAGCAACTTGGCTCAAACTCTCTCTTCAGACGGGATTGGTACCCGGAATTCCAGACGAATTACTTTACCGGTCAACCGTGGCACGAAGAGGATTCGCCCGGAAATTACACCCTGCGTCAAACGACGGAAGGGATTGAATATGTGTGGTACGACATTGAGGGCGGGGAACACGCGGAGCCGCTGTTTGGGAAGAACGAATAGAGGATCACGGCTTGTTTGGGGGGGAATCTGTGATACTTGTTGGCTCCTTGTGGATATTGCAGAGGAAATTCAAAAGCGAAGGACGTTCGCCATCATATCGCATCCGGACGCGGGGAAAACCACGCTGACGGAGAAGTTGCTGCTGTACGGCGGGGCGGTGCAACTGGCCGGCTCGGTCACGGCGCGCCGAAATCAACGGGCGACGACGTCCGACTGGATGGAACTGGAGAAGCAGCGGGGCATCTCGATCAGTTCGACGGTGTTGCAGTTCGATTACAACGGGCACCGGCTCAATCTGCTGGACACGCCGGGGCACAAGGATTTTTCGGAGGACACTTACCGGGTGCTGACAGCGGTGGATTCGGTGGTGATGGTGATTGACTCGGCCAAGGGGATCGAACCGCAGACGCGCAAACTCTTCGAGGTCTGCCGGCAGCGGGGGGTGCCGATCTTCACGTTCATGAACAAGTGCGACCGTCCGATGAAAAGTCCGCTGGCGCTGCTGGACGAGTTGGAGAAGGTGCTGGGGATCGGAGCGTTTCCGGTGAACTGGCCGATTGGCAGCGGGGCGGAGTTCCGGGGCGTGTACGACCGGCGGACGCGGGCGATGCATCTCTTCGAGCGAACGGTCGGGGGCAAGCACCGGGCGCCGGTGACGGTGGTGGGGTTGCGGGACCCGGCGGTGCGGGGGAAGCTGGACGAGGAGACTTTCGCGCGGACGGTGGAGGAGTTGGAGATGCTGGAGGGGGCGGGGCACGAGTTCGACGAGGCGGCGGTGCTGGCGGGGCGGACGACGCCGGTGTACTTCGGCAGCGGCCTGAACAATTTCGGGGTGCAATTGCTGCTGGAGGCGCTGCTGAAGCATTCGCCGCCGCCCAAACCGCGGGTGATGGCGGGGATTTCCATCGCGCCGGAGCATCCGCTTTTCTCCGGATTCATTTTCAAAATCCAGGCGAACATGGACCCGAAACACCGGGACCGCATCGCGTTCGTGCGGGTGTGCTCGGGGAAGTTCGAGCGGGACATGACGGTGTGGCATTCGCGCTCGGAAAAGAAGGTGAGGCTGTCCAGCTCGCACAAGCTGTTCGGGAAGGAGCGGGAGACGGTGGACGAGGCGTGGCCCGGCGACGTGATCGGGCTGGTGGGCCATGACGGTTTTGGCATCGGAGACACGCTGACGGCGGACCCGGCGATACTTTACAAGGAGATCCCGCGCTTCGCGCCGGAGGCGTTCGCGTATCTGCACAATCCGAACACGGCGCGGTACAAACAGTTTCGCAAGGGACTGGAGCAGCTTTTGCAGGAGGGGGTGATCCAGGCGCTTTCGTTGCGCAACGCCGCCGGGAAAACGCCGCTGCTGGGGGCGGTGGGGCCGCTGCAATTCGAGGTGGTGCGGTTCCGCCTGGAACATGAATACGGGGCGGAATCGCGGCTGGAGGCGGCGCCGTGGACGGTGGTGCGGTGGCTGCCGGCGCATTTGGGGGAGTCGGACTTCGACACGCTCTCGCTGCCGACCGGCGCGAGGCTGGCATACGACATGGGCCGCAACGCGGTGGTGCTGTTCCCGAACGAATGGGCGGCGAATTATTTCGCGCAGACCAACCCGCGCGCGCCGCTGAGCGGGATGAGTCCGACGCTCAACAGTTAGAACGAGGATTAAGTCTTGCCGGGGGAAAGGAGACCGGACATACTGCGCGCAACGGTGCCGGCGCGGAGCCGGGGGCCGGGCGCCCGGAGGCTCCGGCGGCCCCCGCGGGAAAGCCGGAACCGCAGCGCGCGCGTAGCTCAACTGGATAGAGTGACGGCCTCCGAAGCCGCAGGTTGTGGGTTCAACTCCCGCCGCGCGCACCAAGTTTAACGTGAGCGAAGAAAAGACAGAAGCCCAGAACATCGCGCGGGCGCCGGCCAAACCCGGCCCGCCCAAATATGTTCTGTTGCTGGAGGACGAAACCGCCCTGGCGGAGACGCTGACGCCCCACTTCGAGAGCAACGGGTATCGCCTGGTCTCGGTGACCAACGGGGTGGACGGGCTGAAACAGATCATGGCCCGGGATTTCTCGGCCATCGTGTGCGACATCATGATGCCCAGTCTGCCGGGCGACATGTTCTATCGCGCTGTGGAACGCACCAAGCCGTACTTGTGCAAACGTTTCATTTTCATCTCCGGTTTCAAGGGCAACCGGGACATTGACGAGTTTATCCGCAAGGTCGGCGCCATCCTCCTCTGGAAGCCGTTTAAGACGGACGAACTGATGGATGCCATCAAAACGGTCCTGCAAAAGACAGGCGGCTGACCCGCGCGCCCGCCGCCCGGACCCTTCCGGCGCGCCTCTTCCAAAAAAAATTATGTCCGAAGACAAATCTGTTGTGCAAAAAGTGGAGGCGCCCGCGCTGACGGCCCTCAAACTCAAATCCAAACTCGCGCCCACGCCCGCGTCCCCGCCCCGCTACGCCGTCCGTGTCAGGAACG
>JBEKAN010000196.1:0-8310 GCA_050015895.1 Verrucomicrobiota bacterium | reverse complement strand
CAGCGCGCGGGGGGCGCGGTCGCCGGTGGCGTTCATTTGCAGCGGAGCGAGGATGCGTTCATGGAGGAAGTCCCAGTAGTTTTTTCCGGTGACGTTCTCAACGATGAATCCGAGCAGGTTGTATTCGGTGTTGCAATAGGCCCATTTCTCGCCGGGCTGGAAATCGAGCGGGAAGGCGGCCATTTGATGGATGAACTGGCTCTGCGTCAAATGGCG
This sequence comes from Verrucomicrobiota bacterium, assembly GCA_050015895.1. Lineage (GTDB taxonomy): Bacteria > Verrucomicrobiota > Verrucomicrobiia > Limisphaerales > Palsa-1400 > JBEKOF01. The sequence goes on along the minus strand of JBEKAN010000196.1, from coordinate 8,094 downwards.
GGCCAGTTCAAATCCACTCAGCCCGGTGTAATTCTTGAGGCCGGAGGTGTGGGTCAACAGGTGGCGGATGGTGATCTGGCCCCAAGTTGCCGAGGTGTCTTTGAGGTGGCGCGCGATCTTGTCGTCCACCGTCAGTTTGCCGTCCTGGGCGAGGAGCAGGATGGCGGCGGCGGTGAATTGTTTGGTGATGGAGCCGACTTCAAAAACCGTTTCTGGGGTGACCGGCGCGCGCGTTTCCAGATTTGCCATTCCGTAGGCCGCCGTTTTGACCGTCTGCCCGTTCTTGATGATCGTCAGCGCCGCGCCCGGAATTGGGTGCCGCCGCATTTCGGACCGCATCAGGTCGTCAACCGCGTCGGCCCCGGCCCGCGTCGCCAGGCAGAGACTGAGGAGGAGGACCGTGAGCGCGCTTCTCATGGGCGATGTTTTCGATCAGGACAACCGCCGTTCCCGCACCGGCCTCCGGGGTGGGACGCCTTTCACGCCACAATGTCCTTGTCCTCCAATCTTTGCCAGAACAACCCGTAGAGGGCGATGAGAGCAAAGCACACCAGCGGCACCACAAAGCCCGTGCGCATCTTGTGAAGATCCGCGATGTGGCCCATGAACGGAGGCGCAATCGCACCGCCCACGATAGACATGACGATGAGAGACGAACCGAGCTTCGTGTAGTCGCCCAGCCCGCGGATGCCCAGCGCGAAAATCGTCGGGAACATGACGGACATGAAGAAGAACGTGCCAAACACGGCATACAGCCCCAACTTGCCGCCCATCATCGCCACCGCCGCCAAGATCATGTTCACCCCAGCGTAGGAGGCGAGCACGAGATGCGGTTTTGACTGGCTTATCACGGCGCTGCCGCACAGGCGCCCGAACGCGAAGAGACCGAAACCAATTGCGCCGAGCCAAGTCGAGGCTGTCCCTTCCGTGACGCCCGGGTCGTTTTCGAGCACATAATTGATGAAAAAACCGAAAATGCCCGCCTGTGCCGCAACGTAGAGAAATTGCGCGGCGATGCCCAGCGTAAAATGTTTGCGGCGGAACAGATCCCAGTTCTTTGATACCAAAATGAACGTGGCAATGTATGCTAAAACCAGCAGTCCGTATTCCATCTTCTGGAACAATCCCTGATTCAAATTAAGCAAGGTGCAAACCAATCCCAAAATCTCGGATATAAAGTAATAGAGCAGCCCGCAAACAACCAAGAGAGTGACCCCAATTGCCACAAGCTGGCCGCTTGAAGGCTTGAGACGGATTTTCTGTTCCGCAGGCCTCTGGGTCTCGTCCTGAGTCCGCAAGTCCGGCACCTTGGACACGGCGAAGAGAACGATCAGCGCGGCCACATAGATGCCTACTCCCATATAGAGACTATGAAGGCCGGCGTTGGCCGTCGCCCCTTCGGCGCTCGAAAAGACATAATGTCGGCCGAGAATTGGGCCGAGAATCCAGCCAGCTCCGTTGATCGTTTGGGCCATGTTGATGCGGATGGCGCCGCTTTCTGGCGGACCCAAAACCGTGGTGTAGGGATTGGCAATGCTCTCCAGACATGTCAGGCCCAAGGCGATGATAAACAAGCCCAGAAGAAACGCCCAGTAGGCGCCGATGTTGGTCGCGGGAAGGAACCAGTACGACCCGCCCGCGATCAACAGCAGACCGAGAAGGATGCCGCCCTTATATCCAAATTTTCTCGCAATCAAACCGGCGGGAATCGCCATCAGAAAGTAAGCCAGGTAATTGGCGAACGGCACCAGACCCGACTGTTCCTTGTTGATATGAAACGATCCCTGAAAATGCTTGGTGAGGATGTCAATCAGCCCATTGCAAAAACCCCACAGCAGGAACAGCGATGTGACCAGCACGAAGGTGAGGAACAGGTTGTTTCCATCCGCGGTGCGGAACAGGCCTGTTTTCACCGGGGCTGACAATGAGTTTGCGTTATTTTCTGGCATAAATTATTTGTGTGAGCCGCCATTCTCCCTACATTCCGCGCCGCGTCAATCCTGAAGTTGCCAGGAATATATTTGCGCGGACACAGCCGTTGTGGAATCTATGTGTCCCAATATGAACAACCCCCTGTTCCTCAATCCGCCGAAAATCGGAATCCGGCCCGCCATTGACGGCCGTCTGGGCGGCGTGCGCGAATCCCTCGAGTCCCAAACCCTGGGCCTGGCGCAGCGCGTCGCCAAACTCATCAGCGCCAATTTGCGTCACCCCGACGGCCGGCCCGTCGAGTGCGTCATCGCCGACTCCTGCGTCGGCGGCGTGGCCGAGGCGGCGGCGTGCGCGGAAAAATTCGCCCGCCTCGGCGTGGGCGTCTCCCTCACCGTCACGCCCTGTTGGTGTTATGGGAGCGAGACGATGGACATGGACGCCACCACGCCCAAGGCGGTTTGGGGCTTCAACGGCACCGAGCGCCCAGGCGCGGTGTATCTGGCGGCGGTGCTGGCGGGGCACGCGCAAAAGGGGGTGCCCGCTTTTGGCATTTACGGGCGGGACGTGCAGGAGGCCGGCGACCAAAGCATCCCGGACGATGTGCGGGAGAAAATCCTGCGCTTTTGCCGCGCGGGCATGGCGGTGGCGCTCATGCGCGGCAAGTCCTACCTGGCCATGGGCGGCACTTCCATGGGCATCGCCGGTTCGATGGTCAATCCCGCTTTCTTCGAGAATTACCTGGGGATGCGCGTCGAGGCGGTGGACATGACGGAATTCATCCGGCGCATCGAGCGCGGCATCTACGACGCGGCGGAGTTCAAAAAGGCCATGACCTGGGTCAAAGCCAACTGCCCGGAGGGGAAGGATTACAATTCGCCCAAAACCCGCCGGACGCGCGCGCAGTTGGACCGGGAATGGGAGATCTCGGTGAAGATGGCGATGATCGCGCGCGATTTGATGGTGGGAAATCCGCGTCTGGCGGAAATGGGCCGCGGCGAGGAGGCCCACGGCCACAACGCCATCGCCGCCGGTTTCCAGGGGCAGCGGCAGTGGACCGATCACATGCCCAACGGCGACTTCCTGGAGGCTATTCTCAACACGTCGTTTGATTGGAACGGCGCGCGCGCCCCTTTCATCGTGGCGACGGAGAACGACGCTTTGAACGGGGCCGGCATGTTGATGGGCTGGCTGCTCACCAACACCGCGCAGATCTTCGCCGATGTGCGGACCTACTGGAGCCCCGCCGCCGTCAGGCGCGTGACGGGCCGCAACCCGGCGGGCGCGGCGGCGGGCGGTTTCCTGCACCTCATCAATTCCGGGCCGGCGGCGCTGGACGGCACGGGGGAACAGACGGTCGGCGGCAGGCCCGCCATGAAACCGTTTTGGGAAATCAGCGCGGCGGAGATAAAGAAATGTCTGGCGGCGACGACCTGGCACCCCTCGATCACGGAGTACTTTCCGGGCGGCGGCTGGTCCACGCGCTTCGCCACCCGCGGCGGCATGCCCGTGACGATTTGCCGGCTCAATCTGGTCAAGGGGCTGGGGCCGGCCTTGCAGATCGCCGAGGGCGCGACAATCGCGCTGCCGGCGGCGACGCACAAGCTCCTGGACGAGCGGACCAACCCGACCTGGCCGACGACGTGGTTTGTGCCGCGCACGACGGGAATGGGCGCCTTCCGCAACGTCTATACGGTGATGGACAACTGGGGCGCGAACCATTGCGCCTTGTGTTGCGGGCATCGCGGCGCGGACTTGATCAGCCTGGCGGCGATGCTGCGCATTCCGGTCTATATGCACAATGTGCCGGAGGAGGATGTTTTCCGTCCGAGCGCCTGGAACGCGTTTGGCGCGGCGGACCGGGAGGGCGCCGATTTCCGCGCCTGCGCCAACTTCGGCCCGCTCTACGGACGTTGAGCGGAACACAAATTCATTTGGACATGAGGCGGAATTTCCAGAATTATTGGGGTCTGTCATGACCAACGCCCTCGAAACTTATATGCCTGCCTTCTAAAATAAGGCTTTCATGGCGTTGAGCGAAGATGTAGTCTGCCAGCGACCCTTAGATGAGGAAGATTTCATGATGAAAAGACATATCCATCTCACAATCCTTCTCGGCGCGATGATTCTGGGCGCCGGCTGCCCCGGCTTCGCGGCGCAGCCACCGCAACCCATCCAAGTCTCGCCCAACGGGCGCTACTTCGTCAAAGCCGACGGCACGCCTTTCTTTTGGCTGGGCGACACCGCCTGGAGCATCTTCAACCATCCCAAGCCGGAGGATGTGGATCTGTACCTCAACGACCGCGCCGCCAAAGGATTCACGGTGATCCAGGGCGTTCTGGCGCTCTGGGATTACCGGAACCGCGCCAATCCCGACGGTCAGCTTCCTTTCGTCAATGGCGATCTTGGGCAGGTCAACGAGGCGTTCTACAAGAATGTGGACTCGATCCTGGACAAGGTGGAGTCGCGCGGCATGTACATGGCCATCCTTCCGTTTTGGCACAAAAACAGCGCGACCATGCTGGGGACCGGGGACAACCCGGAGAAGATGAAGGCCTACTGCAAATTCCTGGCGCAGCGGTACGCCAAAAGGAATGTGTTCTGGATCCTGGGCGGCGACGCGAGCGCGATGGGGGCGCAGGGGACGACGATCCAACATGTGACCGACCTGGAGGCCGAGGGCCTGATGGAGGGCGCCAAGGCCGCCGGGGTGGACAAGATCCTGATCAGCTATCATCCCACAGGGCGGCAAAGCTCCTCCTTTTGGTACCAGGAGCGTCCGTGGCTCTCCTTCAACTCGATCCAGTCCGGGCATTTCATCCGCACCACCAATTTCCGGCTGGTGGGGGACGATTATGCCAAGACCCCCGTCAAGCCCACGCTGGACATGGAGCCGGGCTACGAGAACATCACCGACGGCCTGATGACCAACACGCCCACCGCCGTGCGCATCAGCGCCAACGACGTGCGACGCTCGGCTTATCTGGCCGTCTTCGCCGGGGCCGCCGGCCACACCTACGGCTGCGGCGAGGTCTATGAGTTTTGGTCCTCCGCCAGAGGCGGCATCGTGGCGCGTTGGGGATCGGGCCTGGACTGGCACGAGTCGCTCAAGCTCCCGGCCTCCGGACAGGTGCAGTATCTGCGCTATCTCATCGAGTCGCGCCCGATGCTGATCCGAGCGCCCGACCAGTCGTTGATCGTCGGCGCGGTGAGCACTCTGGCCACCGAGCGGCTCGAAGCGATGCGGGGTAGCGACGGCAGCTACGCGTTCGTCTTCACGCCCACCGGCAAGCCCTTCACGGTGGATGTGACCAAGCTCTCCGGCCAGACGCTGCGGTGCTGGTGGTACGACACGCGAACCGGCAGGGCAACGTTGCTGGGCGAAATGCCGCGGGAAGGGTCGCGCGAGTTCACGCCGCCATCCGGCGGGGCGGGGAACGATTGGGTGCTGGTGCTGGACGATTCGTCAAAAGGGTTTGCCCCGCCTGGAAGACAGCAATGAGGGAGGCAAGGAGTGAAGCACGGCGGACACCTGACAGGGGGTTTGCCCCGCCTGGAAGACAGCAATGAGGGAGGAACGCGGCCAACTGTGCCGCACTTTGGGAAAGTCGGTCGCGACGGCCAAAGGCGCCAGAAGATCGCGCCCAGGTGAGGCATCGGACAGTCCTCCGGCTACGACCAATAGCAGATTTTCAATGCCCAATTGTCAATCCAGGAGTCCAAAATCTTAAGGCGGCAAAATCGCAGTCAGGAATACGCAAAGAAGTGAACCGCCCCTCTGTGCCATCACCTCTTTTAGCCTTTATTTGCACCGCCGGACGTGGTTTGCTTTGCGCATGAAAAAATCCCTTTGGCTTTCCGCCGCCGCTTGCGGCGCGCTTGTCGCCGGTTTCCTCTCTTATTCGGGCTGCGCCACCAAACCGGCTGAGGACGGGGTCCGGCGCCTGGAGTTTGATGGCGTGAAGTCGGAGAAGAAATGGGATTTGAAAGACTCGAACCCCGAGCTGCCGTCGGATTGGTCGCCTTACAATTATCTCGCGATCGAGATGCGCACCAGCACGCCGCAGCGGTTTTCGCTCTGGGTTCACACGGCCAACGGCGAGCGGCGCGTCATGCTTCAGCCCTTCGGCCAGAATGTCTGGCTGCGCGCCTCCGTGCCGCTGCAATACCTCAAGGGGCGCGACCAGGCGGGATTCGACCTGGCCTCCACCATCAACCGCCGCACCGATTCTTTCTGGATGTCGGTGTGGGGGCCGTTCGGCGATTTGAACGCGGTGAAATCCATGTCTTTCGTGATGGATTACCCGATCAACCATCCGACGGTCGAGATTCGCTCGATCCGGCTGACGAAGGAGGACGAAGGCTCGAAGTTCCTGGACAACACCAACGTGCTGGATGAATTCAGGCAATGGGCCTTCGGGGACTGGCCGCGCAAGATCAAGAGCCGCGCGCAACTGGACCAGGAAATGGCCGACGAAGCCAAGTCGCTCCAGCCCGGCAATTTCGGCTACGACCAATACGGCGGCTACAAAGACACCCAGGCCAAGGCGACCGGATTCTTCCACGTCGAGCAGATTGACGGCAAATGGTGGTTCGTGGACCCGGACGGCCACTGGTTTTTGTCCACCAGTGTCAACGGCATCGGTGGCCGCGCCGGCGGCGGGGGTCGCGGCGGCGGTGGTGGTCGCGGAGGTCGTGGGGGCGGTGCCGGAGGCGCGGCCGGTGGCGGCGCCGGACGCGGGGATGGCGCGGGCACGAACGCGCAACCCAGCCTCACGTCCCGGCGCATGGACGCCTGGGGATTCAACACGGGCGGGCAGGGGATGAACAGACCTTACATCATCATGGCCTCCATGCCCCGGGGATCGAACACTTTCCTGGGCATGCCGGATGTCTATTCCGCGGAATTTACCAACACGGCGGAGCAAACCGCCGTCCGCACGTGCGCGCCGAGGAAGAACGACCCGTTGGTGATCGGCTATTTCATCGGCAACGAGCCGCCGTGGGCGGACCGGGAGACCGAAGTGGTGGACATGATCCTCAAAGGCCCCCAAACGGCCACGCAGCTCCAGCTCAAGGAATATCTGCAGGCGGGCGACACTCTGGAACGCCGCACCAATTTTGTCTTCGCCGCGTTCGAGAAGCAGCTCGAGGTGGTCTGCGGCGCCATACGCCGGCAGGACCCCAACCACCTGATCCTCGGCACCCGGTTTGGCGGGGAGGTTCCGGACGCCATGTTGCGGGCGGGGCGAATCTTCGACGTGTGCAGCATCAATGTGTATGAGTACGAGCCGACCAAGCAGGTGGCGCGCGCCTATCGCGTCAGCGGGCGGCCGGTGCTGATTGGCGAGTTTCATTTCGGGGTGCCGGCGGATGGCTTGGGCGCCGGATTGGTGCAGACGATGAACCAGGTGGAGCGCGCCAAAGGCTACCGCTACTACGTGGAACAGGCGGCGGCGTTGCCAGGATTCCTCGGCGCGCATTGGTTCGCGTGGGGCGATGAGCCGGTGCTGGGCCGCATGGACGGCGAGAATTACAACATCGGCTTTGTGGACGCGATGGATCGTCCGTACCCGGAACTTGTGGCGGGGGCCAAGGCCACCCATGCGCGCCTGCTGGACGTGCATTCAGGCAAAGTCCCCCCGTTCAGCGAACGGCCCAAGGCCTCCAACGCCGGAACGCCGGCGTCGCCGTGGAACTTGTAAGAGGATTTGCGAAACCGCGATGGTGGGGCGAGACTCGTCGATCCGTTGGTGCGCATCCGTAATTTGTTCCATCTTCGGGCTAAGGTCTTTTCGCAAAATCGAGTTACGGCTCGACGGAGTCTCGCCCTGAGCTTGGATAAGAGCATAGTTGGCGGGGCTGGTCAGGGCACAGTGATACGAGTGCCAGGACGGTTGTTCTCAAATAGCTCCTGCACGTCAGGCAGCACTTGCACCGCCCCTATGTCTTCGAGATTTGCCGCAGTTTCAGGCGGAGACCATGACTGACCGGAGGTCAGTGTCACCGAAGGCGGGCTTGCCGAAATAATGATGCCGGTTCCTATGCAAATCATTTTGCCTGTCACACAGGTGAAAGTCACCGTGGGCGGGCCATTGGCGTTCAGCACCACCTGCACCAGGAAATCAGTCCCGCGGATACCGGCCACCCCGCGCGCGGTGATCA
>JBEKAN010000195.1:0-15016 GCA_050015895.1 Verrucomicrobiota bacterium | reverse complement strand
AGCGCCGGGCGGCATCGGTGCGAGGCGCGCGACGACGTGGAAAAACACCGTTTCGTTTCATGGCCGTGTTTTTACCACGCCCCGCCGGCGATCAATAGGGGGACGCCCCTTCACCGCTTACCTTCATTAAACTTCATTGAGCTTCATTGAGCTTTATTGGGATGGTTGCCGGGGGGTGAGGAACCATGCACAGGAGGCAAGGGAGTGAACGGAGAATGCCTTGATTGGGATGGTTGGACGGGCTGGAAACGTGGTGACGGAGGGGGATTTGGGAGCCGCGCAGGCACCCTTTGGGGGGCTGGAGCCGTTAACCCGTTAGGATCCGCGTAAACATTGGGGATTTTTGAAGTTTTACCCGTTAGAATAGCCGTTAGGTTGCGTTAGGAAGGCGTTAGAACAATCAGTGAGTCAATGAATCAGTGAATTAGCGAGTGTGTCAGAAGGAGTGGGGAAAGTCGCCTTGCGGCTTCGTAACTGGCTGGCAGTAAAGGACTTGCCGAATGAAACGGCACATTTTTGCGACGGTTCTGGAAATGTCAGCTTATCTCCCCATAATCTGGTCACGCGGGCTTGCTGCCGGGATGTTGACACGCACGACACCGGCCCTTATTCCGAGATATCCAGTGATATCAACCTGACCCGCCAACAGGATTCGCTTTCAACATCAACTGGCCGCCTGATTTTTTCGTCGGCTGCCTGCCAATCTCCCAATCCATCACCCTTCCCCGAGCCGCCACAGGAGGTCGCACATTTACCGCTTCCATCCCGCACTCCCTGCATTACGAAGTTATGGTCTGACCCATCCGAGTCCGACCCTAGGACTTCTCTCACTCTCACTCACGGCGAGCGTAGGCCCTGTTCAAACTCCCCCACATATTTGCAGCGGTGATCTGATTACCCTTCCCTCATCGGCAAATTGCTCTTCCCAGAATTGCACCTCTGGCAAAGGGTCTGCAAATTTTCCATCACCGTCTCCCCACCCGCATCCCAAGGTACAACGTGATCAACCTCCAAGACCGTCCCTGGCTGCGTAGCCGGACTACAGCCGTCAATTTTGCATTTGAAGTTGTCTCTGCGCATTACGAGGAACCTCATTCGCCATGATATCCCCCTCCCTGTCTTGTGACGCTGGACGATAGTAGAGGGCAACGCAAGAGGCGCAATTTGCGTAGCGCCGTCCTCTGGCTCTTCGAGCGAGTTTTCAAAAGACTCGACAAACGCTTCGAGTGCCTTCCTCAAGGAGCCGAAATGACTCTTGTATGGGGCGCACGAAAAATACGACAGCGGTTCCGCGAAATCGCTCGTTTTAGGCTGTCTTCCCAATGTCTCCCACAACCTTTCTATGTTCTCAAATAATTCTTCTCGTGAGGCCCTCTCGTGAAAAAGGGTCGAGACGGTCAATCCAGCAAGTTTGAGTGCGGCTTTCCAGGACCCGAAGTGTCGATTCAGAATCTGGAGGCTGAGCCCGCCATTTGAGCGGTATTCGACCGTTGTCAGGGTTGTTTTGCCAAGTCTGTCCGCTACACGCCGCAGGCTCTCAAGGCACTCCTTTGGGCTACTGTTGTAGTACCTAATGCGCTCCAACCCAGCCAGTTCATGGGCCTTGCACCACGAGCCTAAACGCTTCTGAACCGTTGAAGAACTGAATCTTCCCCTCCCTTCGTATTCATCTCTTGTAACGAAATTCTTTCCCAATAACGTCGCCACTTTGCGAAGATCATCCAGCAAATCGGCGTCGGACGCTCCCCTGTTGTCTGGTTCCAGTTGAAATCGCATAGCTTGAGCCACTTCACGTACTACGCAATAATGGCATCGGATATTGTGTTGCCGCCTGCTCTCTTATCAGGTCTTGCAACTCTTGCCCTTTTGCCACATTGCCGCTTCCTCCAAGAACCAAATACATCTTATGGACACCTTCAAAACAATTGTAAAGTAAACGCTTCTCTAATGGCGTGCTTACCATTGCAAGAGTATCAGCAATTTCTCTAGCGTTAGGCTCACTCCGTTTCGTGATCTCAATTGTAACAACCATCGTAACATACCATCTTAAGTCCACCTTTGTATCTGAGCTAAGCCCTTCCAACGCATTGACGTAAGAAGCGCATTGTCGGTCAATCAGAATACATGCTGCAAAAAAGTCCAAACCATGATCTTCGCTGAATATGATAGGCGAAAACTTTTCGCTATTCAATAGAGTTTCCGGTCTTCCCCTAGAATCAGAAGGTCGTTGTAAATAGGCAGCGATGATTGCCTGCCCCATCTCTTTTATACTAACGATGTCTCTAATTGGCTTATTTAACCGCTTATATTTTCCTTTTCTCCGGTCGTAAAATAGACCGATGCGCAGCAATTTATCTTCAATATCGAATTGTATTGGGTCAGTCGCCTTCAATTGCACTGGGCTTACAGATGTCTGAGAGTTTGTTGCTTTTATGATTGCGTTCTTAGCCCGATCTTCCGGCGCAACTATTACCTTTACGAGAACATGGCGCTTTGCCAGCGTTGTGTTAGCCCTGGCATTGAAGATTTCGTAAGAAGTTTGAAGTCCGTTGACAATCTCAGGGTTTTCGATGCTAACCTTATCACCGGTGATGAAGCAACCGTCTGATAGGATTGTGACACCATTGTTCAACCACCAAAAATCCTCAGACCAAGCGGTGGCATTGAGGGTTAATCTAATCTGTTTATTGACTTGGTTATTGCTCCATTAGCCACGTGTGCAAGCGCCCTTTTCCATCATCTAGGAATGAGGCGAATTTAGAGACGGTCGACAAACAGACGATTGACCCGTCCGGCATACTTAAATCTTTAACCTTTTCCAAGATCAGCCGCTTTTGAGGGTTAGACCGGACAGCCGACAGCAGTTTCGCGCACCCCCAGGAAAAAAACTTAACATCCGCCAGGGAAAGCCGCGTCTTGACATACGCCATTAGCTCTTCCACGCGAACCATAGCATTGGAGGATGGCGGATGATCGCTCCTGCTTGCGTAATGTAAATTGACGTTAAGGAGATGTGAGTGCGAAATAAGTTTTGTGTAAGTATTGCGAAACCTCATCATGGCGTCTTTTGCTGTCTGGCTGAGATAAGGCTTGTCGTCAAGAGGCTTCCATTCCAGAAGATTGCGACAAAATGACTCTAACTTTTGGATTTTTTCTTCGGAAAAACTTGGCGACAATGTGGATTGAATTATGACCAGTTCAGCACCCATCGCAGCTTGGGGTTGAAAATCATCGTCCTGAATCAGTGCGCGGTTGATGAAAAAGTAAAATCCGTCCACGCCGCCATCGCCGCCGCCGCCAAAGTTACCGGAGGCGATTTCTGCATCCGAGAGTTCTGCGTCTTTGAGAATTTGTTCGATGGAGAACACCTCAAAGGCATGATCGTCCTTCGCAGAGGGCATTCGAGCCTCTTTCCAGATGCGAAAGGCATTCTCCAATCCGCTGCTTTCGATTTCACTCATACGCCAAAGTTCTTTGCCCGAAATCATGCCTCACTGCCTTCCTTGGGGTCAACCCCATTCTTTTGGACAAATGCTGCCGATTTTCCTTAAAATCGAAATTAGGACACCACCCCGCGCCGCTGCCGCGCAGTTGCCCGGCAATTGCGCGGTGGTCACTTCTCGGCCGCCCTGAAACCCGCAACGAGGGGGCGGTGGTCGGAGGCCTGGTTCCAGTCGGGCAGGTTCAGAATGTATGTTTCCGCCCCCAGCCAGTCGGGGCGCAAGCCAGCGCTGACCAGTATGTAATCAATCCGGCTGTACATATCCTCCTTGGCGTAGTGCTCGGTCCAACTGATCCCGTCGGGCGGGGTTTGGCCCCCCGCGCGTTCGACGGGGCGGAGGTCGAACAACGCGGTTTTGCCCGCGCCCAGGATGGTCTTGACAGCGCGGGAGTCCTTCGTGTCGTTGAAATCGCCCAGCACGACCAGCCGCTGGCCGGGGTCGGCGGCCAGGCGGGCGTCAATGATGCGCCGCAAAATCTCCGCCTCCTGGTCGCGCCATTCCTCCTGGTCGGCCAGGACCGAGGGGAGCTTGGATTTCAAATGCGCCGCGATGAGAGCCAGTTTGTAGCGCGGGGCCACTTGGATTTCATCCTCAATGAACCCGCGCGACACATACATGCGCCGACCGCCCAGCAAAAACGATTCGTTGGTGTGGGGATGCCGCGTCACGATGGGAAAGCGGCTCAGGAGGGCGAGGTGAATGTTGGTGTCCCCGCCGGTGACACCGTCCCAGAAGGGCAAATCCAGTCCCGCGTCTTTCAGCGCGCCCTGCAATTCCATCAGCGCGTTGGAGGAACCCATTTCCTCCAGCACGATGACGTCCGGCCTGAGCGCGACGATGCTTTCGCGCACCTTGGCCCTGGCTCCGGGGGTTTTCAAAGGCCGTTTGGCCTCCGGGTCCTCGACGTAGTTCTCCACATTGAAGGTCGCCACGCGGAAGACCTGGGAGCGGGCCGGCGGCGCGACCAGGAGGCAAAAGAGCAAGACCGTGCAATTCGTGCGCAGGATGAGTCCGCTTTTGGCGCTGTCTTTCAATGATACCTTTCCAGGACCCCCTCACCCCGCCCTCTCGCCGCAAAGCGCGGAGAGAGGCGTGGGACAAAGTTCTTCATGCCTAGAATTTGAAGGGAATGGGAACCCCTCTCTCCGGCTCTCTCCCCGCAAGCGGGGAGAGAGAGACCGCACGGGCACGACCCATATTCGTTCCCCGGGCAAGTATCGCCCGGCGAAGAATTTTGTCCCGCAAAGCGCGGAGAGGCGCGTGGGATAAAGTTCTTCATGCCTAGAATTTGATGGGATTAGGCGCCATCAATTTCCGGGGTTGCCCTGCAGCCAGAAGCGAATCGCCGTGGCCTGGGGATTGTGCGGGTCTGTTTCGAGCACCTTCTTGTAATGTTCCCGCGCCAGGTCGGGCTGGCCCAGTTGGCGGGCGTAGAGGTTGCCCAGCAGCAGGTGGGCGCGCGCCTCGTTGGGGTGCTGGGCCAGCATTTTTTCCAGTTCATTGGAGGCGTCTTGAAAAAACTCCTTCTTCTCCAGCGCCCACGCGTAAGCGTAACGCGCGTCGCCGGAGTCCGGGTTGAGCGTCACCGCGTGGTGCAACGCGTCCAGGGCGAGGTCAAATTGCTCGGACTTGATCGCCGCCAGGCCCAGCGCCAGGCAGGCCTCGTAATCGCGCGGGTCCGCCTTGATCGCATCCTGGTAATTGGCCAGCGCGTCCTTCCAGCGCGACTCCTTCTCCGCCGCGGCCCCCTGGGCGCGAAGGCGCTCCGCCGTCTCCCGGTTTCCCTCATACATCGCCACCGGGGGCGGCAGATAGTGCGCGGCGGCGGGGCGCGGCGGCGGCGGCGTGAGAGGAGGCGGCTCCGGCAACGGCGTGACAATCGGGGTGCCGCTCGCGGGTCTCGCGGACCCGCCCGCCGGGGTGGAGTCGCTGGTCGGGGCGGGGCTGGCTCTTCCTCCAAACCAATTCAATGGATTGATTCTCGACAGGAGCGACCTGCCGGCGGCTGGCTCGGAGGGCGGTGGAACGCCAGTTCCCGCCGGGGCTGTCGTTCCGCCGACTAGCAAATTGCCGCCCGGCGCCGGCTTCGGCTCTGGCGCGGGGCTGGGTGGCGGCGGCTCCTCAGACCGGGTCGCCGCAGGTGGCGCGGTGGCGGCCGGCGCGATGGCAGTGGGTGGGGTGGTCACGGGTGGCGCGGGGGTGGATGGAGGGGTTGTGTTGGAAGGGGAAACCGCCGGGCCGGGTACGACCAATGGACGAGGCAAATTGGATTCCACACCGGCAGGCGTTGGCGGTGGACGCGGGGGGGTGCCGGGAATGACCGTAATCCTGCCGGGCGTGGTATCAGGTGGCGTCAAAGCCGGTGTCTCCGAACGGCCTGGCACGGCTTGGAAACGCAGAGAGCGATCCAGATTTGTCATCACCTTGGCGACCTCGTTGGAGAGGGAAGGCGGGGGGTTGAGGGCAAGATATTGACCATAAGTCTTGAGAGCCAAATGGCCGTCGTTGAGATATTTGTCCTGGACGATGGCCAAATTGAGCATGGCGGCGGAATACTGGGGGTCCCGCGCCAGCGCGACTTGGAAACGGACCGCCGCATTGGTGATGAGCGCGCGGGAGGGGTTGGGGGAAAGGAGCAGTTCAATCACGCCCAGGTTGTTGCCGGCCTCGGTGGTTTTGACCAAATTCTGGGCGCTTTCAAAATCCTTTCGGGCGTTGGTGAGCTGGCGCGTCCTTTCGGAGCCGCCGGCGGATTGCATGGCCAGACGGAAATGCGCCTCGCCCAGCTTCAGGAAGCCGTCCACATTCAACTTTTGCAGAGCGGTGTATGTCGTCAATAAATCCACGGCTTTGGAAAGATTGGTCTGTTCCAGTTCCAGGCAGCCCCAGTTGAAATCCGCCGCGGCCAGGTCCCTTTTGAGCCTCAGGGCCTCCTCGTAACAGGGACGGGCCTTGTCCGGCTTGCCGCCGCCGTGATAGGCCAGACCCAGGAGATTGCAGGCCTGCGCCCGCGCCGGCGGATCGTTGGACAGTTGGTTGACCGCCTGGGAAAGGACGCCGACGGCCTCGTCAAAATTGCCCGATTCCACCAGCCGGTCGCCCTTGTGCAGGGCGCGCGGCCCCGGCGGGCCGCAGGCGGTCAGGCACAACGCCGCGGCGCGCAGGTTTCCAAAACCTGCTGTGCCGCCGATTTCCGAATCGGCGTCCCGCAGGCGGGTTGGGAAACCCGCGACACAGCAGACTTGGAAGTCTGCGCCACAAAAACCGGGACGCGCCCCAAGCGCGAGAGGCCCCCGTTTTTTTATCGTCAGCATCTCCCCGCGTGGTAGCATTCCGCGTCCGCCGTGTCAAGATTCGGCGGGCGTGAGATTGTGAAAAAAGATCTATTGGTTTGGGCGTTCTGTCTGGTTTGCGCGCTCCCCCCGTCGGGGCGCGGCCAGGAAGCGCTGATGGAGGAGGGGCTGGCGGCCCGAGCCAAAGTGGTGGTGGTGCAGGACCCCAGGGCCACCGCCGCCTTCGAGCCGCAGCCGTCCGTGGTGCAGGACATGATGACGCGCGGCATTTTGAAGTTCACGGGCAAGGAGAATGTCGTGGAGGCCTGGCGCGCGATAGTCTCCACGCAGGACGTGGTGGGGATCAAAGTTTATTCCCTGCCGGGACCCGCCAGCGGCACGCGTCCGGCGGTCGTCATCGCGGTGATCAAGGGTCTTCTGGCCACCGGCCTGCCATCGAGCAACATCATCATCTGGGACCGCCAACTGGCCGACCTGCGCGCGGCGGGCTTCGACGAGGTGGCCCAACATTACGACGTGCGGCTGGCCGGCGCGGCCAACCGCGGTTACGACGAGAAGGCCTTCTACGACAACGAGTTCATGGGCAACCTGACGGCGGGCGACCTGGAATTCGACACGATGAGGATCCGGACCGGCCGCAAATCCCACGTCAGCAAACTGGTCACCACCGACATGACCAAAATCATCACCGTCACCCCCCTGCTCAACCACAACACGGCGGGGGTGACCGGCAATCTTTACAGCCTGGCGATGGGCAGTGTGGACAACGAGCTTCGATTTGAATCCCAGCCCGCCCGCCTGGCCCGGGCCGTGCCGGAGATTTACGCCTTGACCAACTTGAGCGATCACGTCGTGCTGAGCATCACCGACGCTCTGATCGGCCAGTACCAGGGCGAGCATCTGAGCGCGCTGCACTATTCGACCCCCGTCAACCAGATCTGGATCAGCAAAGACCCGGTCGCCCTGGATGTCCTGGCCATCCAGGAGCTGGATCGCGAGCGAGCCGCCCGGCAGATGACGGGCGAGGACCCCAACATGGAGCTCTACCACAACGCCTCGATCCTGGAGCTGGGCGTCAGCGCCCCCGCCCAGATTCACATTGAGCTTGTCAAGTAGCTCTTGGATCGGACGTGGAGTTCATTTCGGCTGGCCGGCCTCCAGTTGCTCGAACCAGGGGCCAATCCGGGTCTGGGCGTATTTGGAGGAGTGAAACATCAGGGCGAAGAAGAGCGGCACCAGCAGGATCAGCAGCGCCGCGCTCCACCAGTGATGAGGGCGGAACTTTTTCACCTCCGGCGCGTAGGCCAGCAAACCAAACACCGCCGCCAGCACCCCCACCGCGTCCACGCTGGCGCGCTGCCAGTAGGTCGAGCCGTCCAGCCGCACCCACATGCCAAACTCGTCAAAGGTGAGCGCCAGAGCGACGCCGTAGGCGACGGCGCAAATTTTCAAGGCGCGCCCGGTCGGGTCGCGGAAGAGGAGAAAAGCCCCGACGGCCACCAGGAGGAAAATGCCGTAGTTCAAATGATGAATGTGGTTTCCGCCCATGTGCAGGTAGAGGTCGGGGATGGTGTGCGACATGATCAGGTACACCGTCACCCGCGAGGCGAGGAAGGTGAGCAAAAAGGAAAACAGCACCCGGCGGGCCATGTGGGCCTCGTCGGGGTGCCCGGGCGGACAGGGGATGGGGGCTTTTGTTTCGATGGGGTCAGACGGTGAGGATTTCTTTTTCTTTGTGGGCCAGATGGGCGTCAATTTGCGCGATGTACTGGTCGGTGAGCTTCTGGATTTCCTTTTCCGCGACCTGCTCGAGGTCCTCGGCTTTGCACTGTTTCTTGATGGCCTCCATGGCGTCGCGGCGGACGTGGCGCACGGCCACCCGGCCCTCCTCGGCCAGTTTGTGGACGACTTTGACCATTTCCTGGCGGCGCTCGGCGCTCAATTCCGGGAGCACCAGGCGGATGGTCTTGCCCTGGATGGTGGGGTTGATTCCGAGGGTGCTTTTTTGGATGGCCTTTTCGATGGGATGGACGGTGGTCGCGTCCCAGGGCTGGATGAGCAACATGCGCGGTTCCGGGACGGTGATGCTGGCCAGCTCGCGGATGCGCATGTGGGAACCATAGACTTCGGCCATGATGTTCTCCACCAGCACGGGCGAGGCGCGCCCGGTGCGGATGCCGGCAAATTCGTGCTGCACGACTTCGTCGGTCTTGATCATCTTCTCTTCGGCTTCCAGAATGATGTCGTCTGTGCTCATAAGGGTGTTTGGGGGAGGATTGTTGAGGTCGGGTTTTGGGGATGGAGATTAAGATTAAGATTAGGATTGAGATTTGGAGGTCAGGTGGTGACGAGGGTGCCGACTTTTTCGCCCATGATGACACGCCTGAGGTTGTGGGCCTTGAAAAAGTCGAAAACGATGATCGGCATTTTGTTGTCCATGCAAAGGGAAAAGGCGGTCGAATCCATCACTTTCAATTGCTTTTGAAGGGCCTCCAGATAGGTGATCTGCGCGTAGCGCCTGGCCCCGGGGTGGGTCTTCGGATCCGAATCGTAGATGCCGTCCACTTTGGTGGCTTTGAGGATCACCTCGGCGCCAATTTCGTTGGCGCGCAGGGCCGCCGCGGTGTCGGTGGAGAAGTACGGGTTGCCGGTGCCGCCGCCGAAGATGACGACCCGGTCCTTTTCCAGATGGCGGACGGCGCGCCGGCGGATGAACGGCTCGGCGACCTGCGACATGGCGATGGCGCTTTGGACGCGGGTGGCGACGCCGAGTTTTTCCAGCGCGTCCTGAAGCGCCAGGGCGTTGATCACGGTGGCCAGCATGCCCATGTAGTCGCCGGTGGCGCGCTCGATGCCGTGTTTTCCCGAGGCCGCGCCGCGGAAGATGTTCCCCCCACCCGCGACGACGACCACTTGGACGCCCAGTTGGCGGACTTCGCTGATTTGGCGGGCCATCTCGTGGAGGGCCTGGGCGCTGACGCCCACGCCGTCGTCGCCGCCAAGGGCCTCGCCGCTGATTTTCAGGAGAATCCGCCGGTATTTGGGTTGGGGCTTTTTCATGGGCCGGGGGAAGAATAGCGGGGGAGGAAAGAGGCGTCAAGAGGAGGCTCAAGGCCCAATCCTCACTGCGGGGGATGGCGCGGGCGCTTCCACTCGGTCTTGGGCGGTTCGGGCAGGCCATGGGCGCGCAAGGCGGTGCGAAAATGGGTCTTGGCGACTTCCGGCAGGCGTTTCGCGCCGAATTTCTCGACAAATTCTTTGGCGGCGGCGTCCACCGCGGCCGAGGCGCCTTTGGGAAAGGTCATCTCGAATTTTTTGCCCAAGGCGGCCAGGCGCGTGACGAATTCGTTGCGCGCCAAAATGGAGGCGGCGGCGACGGCGAGGTCTTCCTCCGCCTTGTGGCGTTGAACCAGTTGGATGCTCCGGCCCAGTTGCATGAGCGCGCCGGCGACGGTGGCTTTGTCATGGGCGAATTGGTCGCTGATCGCGCGAACGGGCGCGGGGTCCATGCGGTGGGACTGTCCCATCAGGTTTTCAATCACGCGGGCGTGGCCCCAGGCCAGCAGGGTGTTGACGCTGCGCATTTTGGCGTAGAGCCGGTTGTAGGCCTCGTCACCAATCGGCACCACGGTTTGGACGCAGCCCGAGGTCTGGCGGATGAGTTTCGCCAGCTCGGCGATTTTGCGGTCGCTGGAAATGTTTTTGGAGTCGCGAATGCCCGCGCCCTCCCACGCCGCGATGACGGATGGGTTGATATAAACTCCCGCGACGCAAAGGGGGCCGAAAAAATCCCCTTTGCCGCTCTCGTCCACCCCGATGCGCGGGTCCAGCAGTTCGGGGCGCAAAAGGGTCTCGTAGCCGAGTTTGACCTCCTGCAAAATCAGCGGCTCGAGGACAAATTCCACAAAATCCCGCGTGCCCTTGCCCTGGACGACCAGCTTGCCGCTTTGGTAGAAGACGAGGTTGGTTTTTTCCTTTTCGGCCGCGAAGCGGGCGTGGGGGACCTGCCGGAACAGGTAGCCGTTCTCGCGCAAAAAACTTTGCAGCGCGGCGGCCTGGGCGTCCGTCAGTTTGCAGGTGTGGACGGTGATGGGGTTCAAAGGAGTTTGGTAATGCGTGTGTTCTGGGGTGAATTGGGAAGGCAGGGTCGGCAAGCCAGAACTTGAAAAGAGACGCCCGCACAGCGGGCTGCCGCGCCGACCGGACGCCGCAGCGCGGCGTCCCCACCACCCAAGACTGAGCGGTTAGGGTGTTTGCCAGTGTTCACTATCAGGGCTAGACTGAAAACCGAAAACTGAAAACTAGCAAACCTATTCTGACGCGGCGGCTCCTGGCGTGGTTCGCCCAAAACGCCCGCGATCTGCCCTGGCGGCGCGCGCGGGACCCCTACGCCATCTGGATTTCCGAGATCATGCTCCAGCAGACCCGGGTCAAAACGGTGACCGCCTACTGGACCCGGTGGATGAAGGCCCTGCCCGACTTGGGCGCGTTCGCCCGCGCGCGCCCGGCCCGAATCCACAAGTTGTGGGAGGGGCTGGGATACTACGCGCGGGCGCGCAACGCGCGCGCGGCGGCGAGGACCATCATGGCGCGGCACGGCGGGAAATTCCCCAGGACGTTTGAGACGGTGCTCGCGCTGCCGGGTGTCGGGCGCTACACGGCGGGGGCGATTTGCAGCATCGCCTACGACCAGCCGGCGGCGGTTTTGGACGGGAACGTGAGGCGGGTGTTGAGCCGGGTTTTTGGGGTGGGCGGCGATTGCCGTGGGAAGGCGGCGGACGCCCGGTTGTGGGGTCTGGCGCGGGATCTGGTGTCGCGGGCCGGTCGCGGCAAGCGCGGCAGGCTCAATGAGGCGTTGATGGAGTTGGGGGCGCTGGTTTGCGCGCCGCGGCGGCCCCTCTGCCCGGCGTGTCCGCTGCGGCGCGACTGTTTCGCGCGGCGGGAGGGGCGGGTCGCGGAGTTTCCGAAGTTGCCGGCGCGGGCGGGCGCCACAGCGCGGCGGTTCCTGGCGTTCATTGTCAGAAAGAACGGACGTTTTTTGGCGCGGCGGCGGCCGGTCGGCGGGGTCAACGCGGGATTGTGGGAGTTTCCCAACGTGGAGATCGCGCCGGGCGAGAAAGACGTCGCGGCGGCGGCGGCTCCGTTTGTCCTGGCCGCCGGGGAGCCGGTCTGCCGGGTGCGGCATTCGATCACCCGTTATCGGATTGTGCTGGAGGCCCATTGGGCGGAGTGGCCGGGTCGGGGGGCGAAGAATTCCCCGCCGGGAGTGTGGCGGACGCCGGAGCAGATGGAGCGGCTGGCCTGGGCCGCCGCGCACCGCAAGATTTTGGCGGTTGTGAAAGGCCAGATTTTAGATTGACAGTTCGGCGGGATTGCTTTAGAGATGCGTTCGTATGAACGAACCTTGTCCCGGAGCCGCGCCGGTTGAATCCTCCCCGCCGCCCCCGCCCTACCATGACCGCTCGACGGGTTTGCTCGTCTTCGGCGTGCTGACGATTTTGCTGGGCGGTCTGGCCGCGCTGTTTGCCGTCTTGATGCTGGCGCAGACGGTGTTTGGCGGCGCGATGAATCCGCCGGGCGCCCCTTCGCCCTCCCTGAATGCCATGTGCGTCTATGTCATTTTGGCTGCGGCGCTGGTATGGCTGGGGATTGGCTCCATCCAGGCGCGGCGCTGGGCCAGGGCGCTCCTGCTGGTCTTTTCGTGGAGCTGGCTCATCTTGGGAGTGGTTGTATTGCTTTTCCTGATGTTCTTCCTGCCGCGAGTGATGGAGAGCATTCCCGCCGGCGGCGCGCCCGGCCAACCGGCCGTGAATCGGGCGGCGGTGGGCATTGCGATGGTCTTCGTGTTTCTGATATTTGGCGTCCTTTTCGTCATTTTGCCGGCCGTCTGGACATTTTTCTACAACAGCCGCCATGTGAAAGCGACTTGTGAGGCGCGCGACCCGGTGGCGCGCTGGACGGATGCGTGTCCGTTGCCCGTGCTGGCATGTTGTTCGTGGTTGATGTTTGGGGTGCCGATGATGGTGATCATGCCGGTGACGGGCCAGAACGTGGTGCCGTTTTTTGGAGTTTTTCTCACGGGTCTGCCGTCGGCGATGTACTGCCTGGTCATGGCCGCCCTCTGGGCTTATGCGGCCTGGTCGTTGTATAAACTGGAAACGCGGGGTTGGTGGGTGGTCTTCATCATGATCTGTCTTATGGCCGCATCCACGCTCACGACCTTTGCGCGGCATGACGTGATGGAAATGTACCGCCTGCTGAATTATTCCGAGGTGCAAATCGAACAAATCCAAAAGTCCGGCCTGCTGGAGGGAAACCGCATGTCATGGATGATGTTGTTCTGCATGTTGCCGTTCCTGGGCTATCTCCTGTTCATCCGAAGATATCTCCGGTGCCCAGGAGGCGGGAAGTAACCACACTGCGGCAATTTGAAGGAAGATGCCAGCTTCGGTCCCGCGGCCCCGGCGGCACCGTCTTCAGCATCCTCCTCCCCGTCGGGTGGCGCGCCTCACACTCAGAGAAGCCGCCGAGCCCCAATGGATGACCCCTTCCCTGGTCCCTGTGCTCTTCATCAGCGGCTCCCTTGCTTGGGGGCGATGTTATCGAAGGCTGGCATCCAGGATCATTGCCCGAACTTTGATCCCCGATTTGGACAAATCTGCTGCTTTGGCGTCAAGCCTCTCCTGCAACGCATTTTTGTCGGCGGACGTCAAGCGCCTGTGGCGGTAATCTCCATCGTCCCACTTGTCGCTGGTGAACCAGCCGACCAAGTAGATTCCGTGCTGGCATGGGTTGTCTCGAAGGTAACGTCCGGCCAGTTGCGATTCCATGTCCTTCTCCAATCCAGGGTTCCAGGAGCATTTGGTCTCGATCATGACGCTGACCGCCTCATAAGAGCCGCCATCCACCTTCGACACCGCATCCACATGAATGTCCGTCTCCTGGCCTCGCCGAATCTCAACTTCGCGTTTGGGGATGACGCCGCGTGAAATCAGATCAGTCTGGAGGTGCAGCTTGACTTGGTCCGCAAACGCGGCTTCGTCCATCGGTCGAAATGAATTCTTGGCAACCTCATTCCAGAGAAACTGACGGAGAGGAGTCTCTCCCTGCATTTTTGTTCCCAGCTTGGAAAGGCTCTCCATGACAGCTTCCAGCAATTCATCGCCATCCCGGACGAGGCGGGCATCCCTTTGGTCGGCAAAAGCGAACAAATCGCCGGGGGTTGGAGGGCTCCAGTTCTTTTTGCGTGTAACCGCCTTGGCGTGTGACAGCACCTGGTTGAGACTCAATTTGGGCAACCTGCTCTGGATGGATTCGATGGCAGACAGGGTCTCCGTTGTTCCACGGTCAGAAAGGTGGCGGATTGATTCATCGCGCAAGTTCGTGATCATTTCCTCAGGTCCAACGACGTGGGCGCCTGTGTGCGTTTGGTCCTTTTCAGGTGGATGATGTTCGAAAAGCCAGCAGTATAGTTCTGCGACTTGGTTTTCACTCAATCGGTTCAGGAATAGTGTTGCTGTGTGAGCATACGTGTAAGCAAGTTTGGCAACGAAGGCTCCCGCAAAGGGGCCATCCTCGACAATCAAGGGCCACAAGACATTCCAACTTCCTGGCGAATGCTCAAGCAAGACTCGAGCGGCAGCCACCGCTTTCTGACGGCTGGGTTCATCGGCGGCCACGCGGAGATCAAGCAGCGATTGAGCAATAGATACGGCTTCCGCCTCGCCGTGCTCCAGAAGAGCTACGAGGAGATTCTTTAGGGTATCCGGGCTGATTTCCGGGTCTTTGGCGATTTTGAGAACGAGGCCGGCAATCCGACTGTCCCACAAACCGCCCAACTTTCTCAATACGGCCGGTCCGGAGGGTTCCCGCTTCTCTTTTTCCAAGACTCTTGCCACCCATTGAACTGTCTCTTCCGGGACGACCTCGTAGGCTTTCCGCGCCAAAATCGTATGGGGTTCCAGTTTATCAAATACGGAATAATCGAGAATGATTGGAACCCACTTGCTCCAAACGCTGACAGGCAACGCAGAAAATACAACGGGCGCCTCTTTGTGGAGAAGATAGAGTGCCTTGAAACCGGCGGAGGCCGGAAGATGGACAATGTTTGCTTCCTTAAACCAGGCATCGGGATTTGCGTCCTTCTCCCGGAGATAAGTTTCCGCAGCCTTGATGATTCTGCCGCGGACTGAAGAATCCGCCTCCTTCCAACCGGGCAAT
>JBEKAN010000194.1:0-8360 GCA_050015895.1 Verrucomicrobiota bacterium | reverse complement strand
GCGGCCAGTGACAATCTGCGCGCGGTCCGTGACTTGATGAAAGCGGTCGCCGCCGAGGCGGGCAGCAGTGATCTTGCCGCCATCGAAGCGGAAATCCAGCGTCTGGACGGCGAGATAGACCAGCGGGTGTATGATCTGTACGAGTTGACGGAGGAGGAGATCAAGATTGTGGAATCCGCCCCGGTGCAGAACCCGGCGCGAGCGGGGAAGGCCGGGAAGTGAGAGGTGTGTTTGCCACGAATGCGGAGGGCCAGTGACACGAGAACTTCTGCGAAAGACGAAATGTTAAATGTTAAGATGTGACCCTGTTGGTTTCAGGGCTCGACAAGGGCATGTACCTTTTCCCAGGGCGTCGCTCGCAGACTCGCTTTGCCCTGGGCTGGTATATTTCGCCCCTTTGGGGCTGCCGAAGAGTGCGATTGGCCTTCTGAAAGATGGTCCCGCGGGGGAAGGCGGCGCTCGCAGGCTCGCTTCCGCAGGGGGCCGACGCGGGGCCCTCTCACGGCATTGGGCAAGCCTTGATCAGGCGAGGTCGAAGCGATCGAGGTTCATCACTTTGTTCCAGGCGGCGACGAAGTCGTGGAGGAACTTCTTCTCGGCGTCGGAACTTGCGTAAACTTCAGCCAGGGCGCGGAGTTGGGAGTTGGAACCGAAGACAAGGTCCACACGCGTGGCAGTCCATTTGAGCGCATCGGTTTTGCGATCGCGGCCCTCAAACACGTCGGCGTCTTTGGAGAGCGGCTTCCACTCGGTGCTCATGTCGAGCAGGTTGACGAAGAAGTCGTTGGTCAGCGCCTCCGGTCGGTTGGTGAAGACGCCGTGCCGCGCGCCTGCGAAGTTGGTCTTGAGGACGCGCATGCCACCCACGAGCACCGTCATTTCGGGCGCGGTCAGTGTGAGTAATTGCGCCTTGTCGAGGAGCAGCGCCTCGGCCGAGAGGGTGTATTTGCCCTTGAGGTAATTGCGGAAGCCGTCCGCGACGGGTTCGAGCACGGCGAAGGACGCGACGTCGGTCTGCGCCTGCGAGGCGTCCATGCGTCCCGGGGTGAAAGGAACCGTGAGCCGGCGACCGGCATTCTTAGCGGCTTTCTCGACGCCGGCGCAACCGGCCAGCACGACCAGGTCCGCCAGCGAGACCTTCTTGCCGTCGGTCGCCGCGGCGTTGAAAGCGCTCTGAACGCCTTCGAGAGTGTTGAGCACCTTTGCCAGTTGGGCGGGCTGGTTGACTTCCCAGTCCTTTTGCGGCGCCAGGCGAAGGCGGGCGCCGTTGGCACCGCCGCGCTTGTCGGAGCCACGGAAGGTGGATGCGGACGACCAAGCGGTGGAAACCAGCTCGGAGACGGACAGGCCGGAAGCGAGGATTTGGCGCTTGAGAGAGGCGATGTCATGCGCGTCAACCAATTTGTGATTGACGACGGGGATTGGGTCCTGCCAGAGAAGCTCCTCGGCGGGAACCTCCGGCCCGAGATAGCGGGCGCGCGGACCCATGTCGCGGTGGGTGAGCTTGAACCATGCGCGGGCAAAGGCGTCGGCGAACTGACCGGGATTGGCCAGGAAGCGGCGGGAGATTTTTTCGTAGGCGGGGTCGAACCGCAGGGCGAGGTCGGTGGTGAGCATGGAAGGGGCGATGCGCCTGGAGGGGTCGTGAGCGTGGGGCACGGCGCCGGCGCCGGCGGCATTCTTGGGCGTCCACTGATGGGCGCCAGCGGGGCTCTTGGTGAGTTCCCATTCGTAGCCGAACAGGTTCTCGAAGTAATTGTTGCTCCACTTGGTGGGCGTGGAGGTCCAGGTGACTTCCAAGCCGCTGCTGATCGTGTCACCGCCCCTGCCAACGCCAAAGCTGCTCTTCCAGCCCAGGCCCTGCTCCTCGAGGCCGGCCCTCTCCGGCTCCGGCCCGACATGGGACGCCGGGCCGGCGCCGTGGGTCTTGCCGAAGGTGTGGCCGCCGGCGATGAGGGCGACCGTCTCCTCGTCGTTCATGGCCATGCGGGCGAAGGTCTCGCGGATATCGCGCGCCGAGGCAATGGGATCGGGAATGCCATTGGGGCCTTCGGGGTTGACGTAAATCAGCCCCATCTGGACGGCGGCGAGCGGATTTTCGAGGTCGCGGTCGCCGGAATAGCGTTTGTCATCCAGCCAGGTGGTTTCCCTGCCCCAATAGACGTCCAGATCCGGCTCCCAGACGTCCTGGCGGCCGCCTCCGAACCCGAAAGTCTTGAAGCCCATCGTTTCGAGGGCGACGTTCCCCGCGAGGATCATGAGGTCGGCCCAGGAAATTTTCCGGCCGTACTTCCGCTTGACCGGCCAGAGCAGGCGACGGGCCTTGTCCAGGTTGACGTTGTCCGGCCAACTGTTGAGTGGCGCGAAGCGCTGCTGGCCCGTGCCGCCGCCGCCGCGGCCGTCGCCGGTGCGGTAGGTGCCCGCGCTGTGCCAGGCCATGCGAATGAAGAGACCGCCGTAGTGGCCGAAGTCGGCCGGCCACCAGGCCTGGGAGTCGGTCATCAGCGCGGCGAGATCATTCTTCACGGCCGCCAGGTCGAGGCTCTTGAACTCTTTAGCGTAGTGGAAGTCCTTGCCCATGGGATTGGACATGGAGGAATGCTGGTGGAGGAGATCGAGCTTCAACTGGTCGGGCCACCAGTCGCGGTTGGAGGCGCCGCCTCCGGGAGCGTGGGGGAAAGGGCAATTGGCTTGGGTTGACATGAGTGTTCTCCTTGGGTCGGTTGTATGGAATTGAGATTTGCGATTTGGAATCGTGCCCACAACCAGCGCGGGCCTTTTTTGGTGATTTTCTTCCGGCTCCACAGATTTGCAAGACTTTGTTCGAGTCCTTCCCCGGATTTTCACTGGCACGATCCAGGACGTGTTCGGGGGCCGGGGCCAGGCGGAAAAAGGCACTCCCCCGGTCGGCGCGCGCTTGCGGACGCGCGCATCTCATTTTTTGGCAATAACGCGTAGAGGCAGGGGGACGCCGATGGTAGCGCAGGTTTTCAAAACCTGCTGTGCCGCCGATTTCCGAATCGGCGTCCCGCAGGCGGGTTGGGAAACCCGCGACACAGCAGACTTGGGAAGTCTGCGCTACAAAAACCAGGATGCGCTCCTTGCGGACATGAGGGCTGGTTTGATACGCTCCGACTCATGCCGTCCAAGATCAAACGCAGCGGGGCCGGATGTCGGCAGGGAGAAGAAGGCCGGGGCGCAGCCGCTTCAAGTGGGGTTTGGACGTGTGGACGGCGCAGAGTGAGCACAGTAGGGGGCGCATCTTGGCACTGCCACCAGTGGAGGGAACGAACCCCTCTCCCTGGCCCTCTCCCCGCTGGGCGGGGCGAGGGAAGAGTCACGGCTCGACCGAGTCTCGCCCTACCGTCCTCCCTTCGCGAGGCGAGGGAATTGGCAAATCGCGTGGTGGTGGTTGCAAGATGCGCCCCACAATAGGATGATTTCATATTGGAACTCGCCGTCGCGGCCAATGCGCGTTATATTGTGACGCATAATTTGCGGAACTTCGCGGGAGCGGAGCGCATTGGCTTGGAAGCCATCACTCCGGCGCAAATGCTGTTGAAACTGCGAGAGAATAAATGAAATGAAGACCATTGAAGCGCAAATTCCAGAGCCGGTGCTCAAGCAGGCGCAGGAACTGGCGACTCGCGAGCAGATTCCGCTCGAGCAGATCATCAGCCTGGCCGTGACCCAGGCCGTGGGGGTATGGAGCAACGAGAGCTATATTGCCCTGCGCGCCAAACGCGCCAGCCGGGAGAAGTTTCTGGCCGCGCTCCAGGAAGCGCCTGATGTCGAGCCACCGGATTACGACCGCCTGCCGGAAGGTTATCAGCGGTTGCAGGGAGAATGACGCGTTTGTGGTCACGTGTTATCTGACCGACAAAGCAAAAGAGGGAGAGGAATTATGGCCGACAAGATAGAAGTCTGAGGCAATGTTGAAATTCGGACACAAAGCAAGGGCGTCCAATCCGCTGCCGGGCCTGGGCCTGACGCTGGGTTTCACGGTGCTGTACTTGAGCGTGATTGTGCTGATCCCCATCGCGGCGCTGGCGCTCAAGGCGCTGCATTTGTCGTGGAGCGAGTTGTGGCATCTGGCGAGCAACCCGCGGGCGCGGGCGGCGTACGAATTGAGCCTGGGGGCGTCGCTGGCGGCGGCGCTGCTCAACGCGGGGTTCGGGAGTCTGCTGGCCTGGGTGCTGGTGCGGTACCGTTTTCCGGGCCGGCGGTTGTTGGACGGCTTGATTGATTTTCCGTTCGCGCTGCCGACGGCGGTGGCGGGGCTGACGCTGGCCAGTTTGTTCTCGGCGCACGGCTGGCTGGGCCGGTATCTGGTTCCGATGGGAATCCAGGGGGCGTATTCGCGCCTGGGGGTGGTGCTGGCGTTGACGTTTGTGGGAATGCCGTTTTCGGTGCGGACGGTGCAACCGCTGCTGGAAAATCTGGACAAGGGGGTGGAGGAGGCGGCGGCCATGCTGGGGGCGGGGCGGCTGCGGACGTTCGCGAGCGTGATCGCGCCGACGCTGCTGCCGGCGGTGCTGACGGGTTTTGGGCTGGCGTTCGCGCGGGGTCTGGGCGAGTACGGCTCGATTGTGTTCATTTCGGGAAATGTGCCGGGGACGGAAATCGCGCCGATGCTGGTGGTGGCGCGGCTGGAGAACGGGGATTACGCGGGGGCGATCGGGGTGGCACTGGTGCTGATGGTGTTTTCGTTCGTCCTGTTGTTCACGCTGAACTGGCTGCAAGGATGGTCGTCCAAATTTCAACGGCCATGAATTTGCCCCCCGCCCCCATCGCGCCGCGGCGGCCGGCGCCGTCGTCCACGCAGGAACCGCGGTGGATCCGGTGGCTGTTGATCGGGGTGGCCGTGCTGTTCGCGGCGGTGTTCATCCTGCTGCCGCTGGTGAATGTTTTCGCGCAGGCGTTTTCAAGCGGCCTGGGGGCGTACTGGCGGGCGCTGCAGGAGAAGGACACGTTGTCGGCGATTCGACTGACGCTGCTGGTGGCGGCGATCAGCGTGCCGCTGAACGTGGTGTTCGGGGTGGCGGCGGCGTGGGCCATCGCCAAATTTGAGTTTCGGGGCAAGGCGGTGCTGCTGACGTTCATAGACCTGCCGTTTTCGGTCTCGCCGGTGGTGGCGGGCCTGATGTTTGTGCTGCTGTGCGGGGTCCACGGGCTGATGGGGCCGTGGCTTGTGGCGCACGATGTGAAGATCATTTTCGCCGTCCCCGGAATCGTGCTGGCGACGATATTTGTGACGTTTCCCTTTGTGGCGCGGGAGTTGATCCCGATCATGCAGGACCAGGGCAGGGAGCAGGAGGAGGCGGCGCTGACGCTGGGGGCCAGCGGCTGGCAGACGTTCTGGCACGTCTCGCTGCCGTCGGTGAAACTGGGGCTGCTCTACGGGGTGATCCTGTGCAACGCGCGTGCGATGGGGGAGTTTGGGGCGGTGTACGTGGTGTCGGGGCGGATCGCGGGGCTGACGGACACGATGCCGCTGCGGGTGATGAAGCTGCTCAATTCGTTTGATCCGGCGGCGCCGTTCGCGGTGGCGACATTGCTGGCGCTGCTGGCGCTGGTGACGCTGGGGCTGAAGACGCTGCTGGAATGGAAGAGCCAGAGGGAAGAGGGGCCGATTTAGGGACTCGACATTTTGGCCGTGTGCCGCGAAGCTTGGCGCGTCCGTTGAGCATCGAGCTAAAACATATCAGCAAGCATTTCGGCGGGGTCCGCGCGCTGGATGACATCAGCTTCTCCGTGGGCGACGGGGAGTTGGTGGCGCTGCTGGGCCCCAGCGGCGGGGGCAAGACGACGGCGCTGCGAATCATCGCGGGATTGGAGACGCCGGAGGAGGGAGGGATATTCATCCGGGGCGCGGAGGTGAGCGGAGTGCCGGCGCAACGGCGGAACATCGGTTTTGTATTCCAGAACTACGCGTTGTTCAAGAACATGACGGTGTTCAAGAACATGGCGTTTGGGCTGAAGATCAAGAAATGGGACAAGAGGCGCATCCGGGAGCGGGTCGGCGAACTGGTGGCGCTGCTGGAGTTGCAGGGGCTGGAGGGGCGCTATCCGCACCAGCTCTCCGGCGGGCAGAGGCAGCGGGTGGCCATCGCGCGCGCGCTGGCGGGCAAGCCGGATGTGCTATTGCTGGACGAGCCGTTCGCGGCGGTGGACGCGCAAATCCGGCAGGAGCTGCGGCAATGGCTGGTGCGGCTGCATCAGGACCTGAAACTGACGACGATTTTCGTGACGCACGACCAGGAGGAGGCGATGGAGGTGGCGGACCGGATCGTGATTTTCTCGAACGGGCGGCTGGAACAAATCGGGACGCCGCGGGAGGTGTATGAGCAGCCGCAGAACGAGTTTGTGGCGAAGTTTGTGGGGGTGATGAATGTGCTGGAGCTGGAGGTGCGGGGCGGGGTGGCGCGCTGCCAGGAGCTGGAGTTTCCGGCGCACGGGGTCGGCGACGGCCAGAAGCTGCGCATCGGGTTCCGACCCTACGCGGTGCAGATTTCGGCGGATGCGAAGGCGTGCCGTTATCCGGCCACGCTGCGGCGGACGTATTTTCTGGGGGTGATGCTGCGGCTGGAACTGGTGTTGCCCAGCGGGCTGGTGCTGCGCTCGCGCATCAGCAAGGAGGAGTATTCGCGCCTGGGACTGGCGGACGGCCGCAAGGTCTCGCTGCAAATCCGCAATTACCGGGTGCTCGGGTCCGAGGACGGACGGCTGGCTTCGGAGGTGTCCATCAACCATGAATTGCCGACCGGGATGGGGGAGGGGATTTGAGAATGTGGAATGAAGAATAGGGAATAGGGAATGGAAAATTAGGAATTGGGAATTGAGAATTGAGAATTGAGGATGCGGAATGGAGAAACGCGGACCAGGTTGGACGAAAACAGCGACCCCAATTTCCGAGGTGAGTGAGGAAACCAAAACTCCGGCGCTGCGGCTGCGGATCGGCGCGGTGGCGGAAACGCGGGTGCGCGGAGGCCATCCGTGGGTGTTCGCGGAGAGTGTGCGCAAACAGAACCGCCCGGGGAAAACCGGCGAGCTGGCGGTGATCTTCGACCGCAAGAACCAATTTCTGGCGGCCGGGCTGTTTGATTCCGATTCTCCCATCCGCGTCCGTGTGCTGCACAGGGGGAAACCGCAACCGATTGACGCGGCCTGGTGGCGGCGCCACTTGGAAGAGGCGCTGGCGCGCCGCGCCGGTTTGTTCGACGAGAGCACGACCGGCTATCGCTGCGTCAACGGCGAGAATGACGGCTGGCCGGGACTGGTGCTGGACCGGTACGACACGACGCTGGTTCTGAAACTTTACACGGCGGCGTGGCTGCCGCGCCTGGCCGAGGTGGTGGAGTTGCTGGCCGGCAAGGGAGATCGAGTTGTGTTGCGGTTGAGCCGGAACATCGCCGAGGCGGCCCGGGAGCAGTTCGACCGCGGAGACGGGGAAGTGCTCCGCGGCGGGGCGTTGGACGGCCCGGTGGTTTTTCGGGAGAGCGGGCTGCGGTTTGAGGCGGATGTGCTGCGCGGGCAGAAGACGGGGTTCTTTCTGGACCAACGGGAGAACCGCCGGAATGTGGAGGGGCTGGCGGACGGGCGCGGGGTGTTGAATTTGTTCAGCTACTCGGGAGGATTTTCGCTTTACGCGGCGCGGGGCGGGGCGGCGTCGGTTTGCAGCGTGGACATCAGCCGGCCCGCGCTGGCGGGGATGGAGCGGAATTTTGCGTTGAACGGGGATGTCCCCTCCGTGGCGCGGTGCCCGCGCGAGGCGATCCAGGCGGACGCCTTCGCCTGGCTGCGGGAGGCGACGGCGCGGCGGTTTGATTTGATCGTGCTGGACCCGCCTTCGCTGGCCAAGCGGGAAACGGAGCGGGCGGAGGCGATGCGGGCTTACGCGGGCCTGATGAAGGGGGCGATGGAGCGGCTGAACCGGAATGGAATTCTGGTGGCCGCGTCCTGCTCGGCGCACGTGCCGGCGGAGGATTTTTTCCAACTGGCGCGGGAGACGGCGGGGAAGACGGGGCGCGCGTTCGAGGAAATGCGCCTGACCGGCCACGCGGCGGACCACGCGGCGACGTATCCGGAGGGCGAGTATCTGAAGTGCGTTTATTTGAGGCTCACATAGGCGCTTGCCAGACGAGCAGACGGTGAGGTTTACTCCCGCCATGTCTGGTTACGGGATGGCCAATGGCGCTCCTGAAAAGCGTGGGAAGATGCGGAAGGGGCAATTGTTCTCGCCGGATTTCACGGTCAAACTATTTGCTGGCATTGAATTTTGGATGGAGCCGCTTCCGGCTTTGCTGGGTTCAGCGCCCAGGCTTCGGCAGGCTGGTGCCAAGCTGTTGTTCCATCTGCTG
>JBEKAN010000193.1:0-8361 GCA_050015895.1 Verrucomicrobiota bacterium | reverse complement strand
GATGCCGTCCTGGGTGTCGAATCCGTCCATTTCCACCAGCAGGGCGTTGAGGGTCTGCTCGCGCTCGTCGTTGCCGCCGCCCCAGCCGTGACCGCGGCTGCGGCCGACGGCGTCAATTTCATCAATGAAGATCAGGCAGGGGACGTTCTTGCGGGCCTGCTCAAACATGTCGCGCACGCGGCTGGCGCCCACGCCGACGAACATCTCGACAAAATCCGAGCCGCTGATGCTGAAGAAGGAGGCGTCCGCCTCGCCGGCGATGGCCTTGGCCAGGAGGGTCTTGCCAGTGCCCGGAGCGCCGACCATCAGGACGCCCTTGGGAATGCGCCCGCCGAGCTTTTGAAATTTTTTCGGGGCTTTGAGGAATTCGACCAGCTCGGAAACCTCCTCCTTGGCCTCCTCGACGCCGGCGACGTCCTTGAAGGTGATTTTGTTGCGCTCCTTGTTCAACATGCGGGCGCGGCTCTTGCCGAAACTCAGAGCGCCTTTGCCGGCCATCTTGATCTGGCGGATGATGAAGAAATAAATGACGCCGACGATGACCAGGACGGGCAGGAGGTTGAACAGGACACTGAGCCACAAATTGTGGCCTTGTTCGAATTTGAACTGGCCGGACTTGATGAGAAGGCCCTTGATCTCGTCGTTGAAGTCAATGCTCAACTCAAACGCCTGGACTTTGTCCTTGTCCTTCTTGCTGTCCTTGTAGTAACTGCCGGTGATTTTCTTGATGTCGGGCGACGCGTCTATCCCCTCAATGATCTTGCCGGTGCCGGGAACGATGAGGTCGTTGGTCAGCTTGTCGGCCAGTTGGGGCCAGCCGGAAAATTCCTGCACGGAGTCGGCGGGGGTTTTCTGCATCACAAAAAACACGACGGCGATGGCGATGAAGCCGATCCACATCAGGAAGGTGCGCGGCGGCGGAATGCGCATGTCGCCGGGGCGCTTGTCGTTTCGGTCCGATTCCATTTTGTTCAGATCAGGCATTGGCTCTCCAAGTACTTCGATAAGTCTATCATGGGCCGGTCAAGGCCGCAACTGCGACTTGTCCGGCGCGCCGGCGCGCCGCCAGGCCCATTTCAGGCGGCGGAGGGTCGCCGGCTCCAGCTTGAAATCCTCCGCCACGCGCAGGCCCTCGACCCAAAAAAGCCGGCCGCGGCCCGTGGCGGCCACGACACGGCGGTGGCGTTCGGCGCGCGGCACTTTGAGATTGGTGAAGAGGTCCTGGAGCTTGACAGCGGCGTCGGCCCCGATGGGCCAAAAGCGGTCGCCCGGCCGCCAGTGGCGCAGGCAGACCTTCGCGCCAACTTTGTCGGCGTCGAATTGCTCCAGGTTGGGCCGCCGCGCCAGCTTCATCCCAGTTTCATCGGCAATTTCCCAGGTAATCTTAACGCGGCCAAAATCGGCGGCGCCGCGGCGGCCCAGCTTGAGCCGAAGGGTTCCGGTTTGGAAGGCGGTCTTCTCCACTTCCCGGAGGCAAACCCGGCCGTCGTCGGCGCGGACCAGGCAGTGGCCGGGGCCGGCGGAGACAGGTTGGCCCGGGCGCGCGCGCAAATGCTCAATGAGATCAAAATCAAGCGGTTGTTTGAGGTGGAACAACTGGAGTTGGACGAGTCGGCGCTGCACCGCCACCGGCAGCCTGGCAAAGGCGCCTTTGCGCCGCCGGGCCAGCCAGCGCCCGGCGGCTTGGGCCGTGAAATCGCTCTCCGCCCGCGCCACTTCCATGCAGCGAAGCACGGCCCGCGCCAGGGCGGGTTGATAGCGCCGCCGCAGCAGCGGCAGCAATTCCAGGCGGACCCGGTTGCGCTGGATGTCCGCGCGGGCGTTGCTGGCATCCTCGGCGAATGGGATGGCGTGTTGCCGGGCGAAGGTTTGGAGGTCCGATTTTGGGCGGTCGAGCAGCGGGCGGACCAGGCTGATTTTGGGATCATACGGGGAGGGGCCGACCCATTTCATGCCCGCCAGGCCCTGGCCGCCGGTCCCGCGCAGGAGGCGCAGGAAAAATAATTCGACCTGGTCATCCGCATGATGGGCCAGGGCCACCACCCGGATGCCGCGCCGCGCCGCCGCCCGCGCGAGAAATTTGTGCCGCAACTCCCGCGCCGCCATTTCCACCGACACGCCCCGCCGACGCGCCAGGCCCCGGACATCGCCGCGCCCGACAACCACCGGCAGCCGCCGGGAGGAGGCGGCGTCGCGGACGAGGCGCTCGTCGGCGTCGCCCGCCCGTCCGCGCAACTGGTGGTTGAAGTGGGCGACGGTGAGTTTCCAACGGCGGACGCCGGCAAGACTGTGGAGCAACGCGAGGAGGACCATCGAATCCAGCCCGCCGGAGACGGCGACGAGAATTTTCGCGCCGTCGCGGAACAGTTTTTTCGCGCGGACGCGGGCTTCGAGTTGCTTGCGCGGATCCAGCTTCACAGTGTCAATTCTGAATAAATGAATCAGGGAATCAGTGAAGTATAAAGTGGGAAAGTGGCTGGAACAAGATAGTATCGGGAGCGTGAAGAACACCGATTCGAAGAGGCTGAGGGTCTGGTTGGTGGTCGTCATCGCGCTGGCCGGGATCGCGACGTTTTTGTCGCTGCCGCCGATGTCACAGCCGCAGTCGTATCATCATTTTGCCGACGACCGGAGGATGCTGGGGATTCCGAACTTCCTGAATGTGGCGTCCAACGCGCCCTTCGCCGTCGTGGGCGCCATGGGGTTGCGGTTTGTTTGCCGAAGGCGCGCGGCCAACGCCGGACACAGCTTCATCGAGGGGGGCGAGCGCGCTCCTTTCGCGGTCTTTTTTGCCGGCGCGTTCCTGACGTGCTTTGGTTCGGGTTATTATCACTGGGCACCGGACGACGCCACCCTGGCCTGGGACCGGCTGCCCATGACGCTGGCGTTCATGGGGCTGCTGGCGGCGGTCGTCGCGGAGCGGATTGACACGCGGGCGGGGCTGCGGCTGCTGGGGCCGCTGGTGATCGCGGGGGTTGCCAGTGTCTGGTGGTGGCGGCGGAGCGGGAATCTTTGGCCCTACTCGTGCGCGCAGTATTTCTCCATCGTGCTCATCGCCTTGTTGCTGGTCCTTTTTCCTCCGCGTTACAACCGGGTCGCCGACCTGCTTTGGGTGACGGGATTTTATCTGCTGGCCAAGGCCCTCGAAGCGCTGGACTGGCAGATTTACCGCCTGACGAAACAGTTTGTCAGCGGCCACACGCTCAAGCATTTGGTGGCGGCGGTGGCCGTGTTTTGGGTGCTGCGGATGCTCCAGCGGCGCTCACCCCTCATCCGGTCCGCGCAGGGGACTTAGAGCGTGTTTTAATAATCTGATTTTCTTCACGCCTCGGCTCGGCAGGAGCCTCGCCCTGCCACAATCAGACCGGCAGGGCGAGGCTCCTGCCGAGCCATTCGGTGGAAAACGCTCAAAAGAGCGGATTTTCAAAACACGCTCTTAGCGGCGGGGGCCCCAATGGCCTCTATAATATCGGCCATGGTCCCAATAGCCGCCGATCCAAATGGTGCCGACAACGGGTGGAACGCCCCAATAACCCGCCGACCAATACCAGCCGTTGTTCCACACCCACTCGCCATTGACCCAACTATAACCGGGACCGGGCATGGGAGTCATCACCTCCACAGGAGCGTATTGCGGCGGCGGCGGGGCCGTCACTTCCACCGTTGCGGTTGCGGAAGGAAGCATGTTGGCCGTGCCTATCATGTAAGTGATGATCTTCTGAGACACTCCCGCGCTTTGCAAATCAATGATGTCGGGGCTGGCCAGATGGTACACGGTATGGGAAGCGTTAATTTGGGCGATGATGGTGTCGTCATTGATGCCAGCCTTGCTCAGGGCCTTGACATCGGCCAGGGTCAGCGGCGCGCCCTGCTGGGCGCGGGCGTAGGCCTCCTGATTTTGCATGCGCAGGCGCTCGGCCGCCTGCTGCTGGTCCACCGAATTGCCAATCAAGGCGCCTAGAATCGAGCCTGCCGCCGCGCCTATCAACGCGCCCTCCCCGGCGTTGTGACGACCGCCGAGGATCGCCCCGGTGGCCGCGCCAAATCCCGCCCCGGCCAGAGCGCCGGTGCCGGTGTTGTTCGGGGTGCCATTCGGGTTGTAACAGCCGGTCAGGGCCGCGGCCGCAAGGACCGCCGCCAAAGTGAGTCTGCCCGGTTTCATAAGGTTCACAGTGTTCGTTTTCATAATCAAATGACTTTAATTCAGCGTCTTCATTTCTTCCAGTCCAAACTGGTTGGAGGGGGCGGGCTTGCGCCACCCTCCATTGCCTCTACGGATTAGACGACGAAATCTTGCGGGGTGTTTAATCTTTTTACGGCAGTATCTCAGGCAGCAGCACGCTCGTGTATTGCGGGGACGTGCGATTCTGGTCCAGAACAAACCACCAGTCCGCCGGACTGATGTCTTTGCCGAAATTGAAGTACCGCGCGCCGCCGTCCGCGCAGGCGTCGTTGTGTCCGCCGCTCTTGGAGGGCTGGGGCGCGCCGTGCATGCCGTGTTGGACTTTGTTCACCAGATTGTCGCCGTCCTCCAAATAATCCATCCAGAAGTCCCCTTGGGAGTGGGATTTCTCCCCCAGCACGATCGTGTCCGACGGATGCAGGATCTCCGATTCCCTCATGAATCCGAAACGCGTGCCCCCGTAGCCCAGGATCTCATTCCATCCGTTCATGATGTAACTGCGCTCCGCGTTGTCAATCGGGTCCCCGCCGGCGCTGCCGTCGGTCACGGGGATTCCCCGGTTCAGGTCCGTGGGGCATGTCAGCACATTCGTGTTCCCGCCGTAGGCGTAATTCAACTCCGACGGCCATCGGTTGGTGTCGCTGTCCTGCACATACCGGCCCTGGTTGTCCGTGTCGTACACGATCAGGGCCAGCGCCACTTGTTTGAGGTTGCTCTGGCACTTGGCCTGCTGGGCGGAGGTCTTGGCCTTCGCCAGGGCGGGCAGCAGCAGCGCCGCCAAAATGGCAATGATGGCGATCACCACCAACAATTCAATCAGTGTGAAGGCGGCGCGCTGTTTCCGGGCAATCATGGTCATTGCGGGTCGAATGGACAATCTTCCCTGACTCTGCGCGGATTCCGCGATATTGCAAGCTTGTATGCCGAAGGATCTTCGAATGAACATCTGAAATCTCCTCCGCCTTCCGCTTGCGAACAAAGGCCGCTTGATGTCGGCAATCGCTTGGCTTATTTTCTGGCCAGTCATGCCCTGTTTCCACAAAGACCCGCCCGGCAAGCGGCCCCTCTGGCGCCGCGCCCTCACGCCGCCCGATGCCCGCCGCGGATTTTGCCGCGCCAAACTCACAGAGCGCCCGCGGGTCTGGGAACCTGCCGCAATTGCCGGCCCGCCGCTCCGCTCCCGCCCGTGGCGGAGGGTTCCTGTCGCCGCGCTCGGCCTGCTCCTGGCCGCCGCCGCTCCGGCGTTTGCCCTCGCCCCTCTCGCGCCGGCCAATCTGTTGGTGGACGATGTCGCCAATCCGGTGGGCACGGGGGCCGTCCCGTATTTTGGCTGGTTGGACAACGACCCCAACCCCAACGAAATCCAGACGGCCTACCAGATCCTCGTCTCCAGTTCGGCCGCCAACCTCAATACCAACATCGCCGACGTCTGGGACAGCGGACAGGTCGCCAGCAGCCAGGAAAACCATGTCGTGTACACTGGCGCGGCGACCCTCACCGCCGACACCCCCTATTTCTGGAAAGTGCGCACTTGGGACCGCGAGGGCAACCCCGGCCCGTACTCCACCAACGCCGCCTTCACCGTCGGCCTGCTGGCCAACAGCGACTGGAGCGGCGCGTCCTGGATCTATCGCCCCTCCACCGCCTCCGACGACTACACTTACTACCGCCAGGCCGCCGTCCTTTCCCCCACGAGTGTGGAGCGCGCGACCGTTTACATCACCAGCGTCCACAAATACACGCTCTATTTGAACGGAACGCTGGTCGGCAAAGGCCCGACCTACCAATACCCGCAGTACCAATACTACAACGCCTACGACATCACCGGGCTGCTCACCAGCGGCCAGGCCAACCAGTTTGCGATTTTGAACCACTGGTTCGGCGGCGGGTCCGGGCGGCCGACCAGTTCGCGCGGCCTTCTGATGCTGGCCATCATCCATTACGCCGACGGCACCAGCACCAACTTCGGCACCGACGGCACTTGGGTGGAAAGCCAGGCCACCAACTGGGCCACCGGCCAGTCCTCCCGCGGCTCGTCGGGCTACGTGGAGAAGATTTATGCCGGACCCCTCATGACCAATTGGTTCACACCCGGCTTCGACGATTCCGCCTGGGCCGCCGCCACGGTGATCGGACCCCAGCCCTCCTCCGTGTGGACGGGCAACCTCTACCCCGACCTGGCGCGCATCGTCGAGACGGTGATCACGCCCGTGTCGGTCAGCCTCGACCAGAAGGGCACCGCCTACATCGTGGATCTGGGCAAGGTGTATTCCGGCGTGCCAGTCATCAACTTTTCCGGCGGCGCAGCCGGCGCCACCATAGACATGGGCGGCGGCTTCGCCCTCCGATCCTCGGGCGACATTGACACCTCGCAAAACCAGAGCACGCTCATGAGGGACTACGCCGTGCTCAACGGCACCAACTTCACCTTCCAGGCGATGCAATATCAGACGATGCGCTATTTTGCCATCACCAACCCGCCCATGCCCGTCACCACCAACAACTTCTCCTTCATTCAGCGCAACAGCCAGTTGAACGACTCCTCCTCCTCCTTCACCTCCTCCAACGCCCAGTTGAACGCCGTCTGGGATATGATGAAACACACCATCCCCGTGGACGCCCAGGAGGAGTTCATTGACTCGATGCGCCAGGAGGGCGGCTTCCTGGGCGACGGCTACCAGGAGAGCTTGTCCGCGATGGCGGTGGAGGACGAGCGCGTCCTCACCCGCAACCGCCTCAATGATTTCATTACCTCCATGGCTCAGTGGTGGTCCTCGCCCGCCAATCTCGGCCGGGTCAACGCCTGCTATCCCAACGACGACAACGCGCGCGACATCCCTGATTACTCGCAGATGTTCCTGGATTGGGTCTGGGAGTATTACATGCACACGGGCGATCTGGCCTTCCTGGCCGCCAACTACACCCAGATGACCAACATCGCCCAGTATGACAACCGCTGCGTCAACCCGGCCAACGGTCTGATCACCAGGCTTCTCGGCGGCACCAGCGGCTCCTACACCAACGGCATCATTGACTGGCCTCCCGACATGCAGTTCGGCTACGACCTCAACACCGTCCGCGGTCCCGGCAACGCCGCCACCGTCATCAACGGCTGGGCCTGGGAGGACTACGACATCGTTTCGCGCATGGCCGGCGAGCTGGGCAACTCCGCCGACAGCAATCTCTACCGCGCCCTGGCCACCAACCTGCAGGCCGCCATCAACACCAACCTGATCAACTCCAGCGGCGTCTATGTGGACGGCCTCGAACCCAACGGGACGCAAAGCAAACACGCCTCGCAGCACGCCAACGCCTTCCCGCTCTCTCTCAACTTGGTGCCGGCGGCGCGGCTGGGGAATGTCACCACACTGGTGGATTCCCTCGGAATGAGCGTCAGCGCGCTGGGCATCATCCAGCTCGAACGCGCGCTGGGCGAGGCCAACCAGGGTCCGACCTTGCTCAATCTCTTCACCAACGCCTCCCAGTACGGCTGGGCGCGAATCCTCTCCCTCAACGGCTCGGCCACTTGGGAGTCCTGGACGGCCAACACCGACGGCAACAGCGAGTCCCACGGCTGGGGCGACGTCGGGTTGGACGGGTATGTGCGCTATATCTTGGGCGTCAAGCCGCTCACGGCCCAGTTCGGCCAGGTGCAGATCATGCCGCTGGATTTCGGCGGCATCCTCACCAACGTCTCCGGCGCGCTCACGACCGACCGCGGCGTTATCTCCATCGAGTGGGACCGCAGCCCCTCGCTCTATCATCTGGCCCTCACCATTCCCGTCAACGTCACCGCCACCGTCTATGTTCCGCAGGCGGGCCTCGGCAACATGACCGTGAATGTGGACGGCGCCAACGTCTCCGGCGCCCTGACCAACCTCGCCGGCGCCGCCTACGGCTACCTCGGCGTCTCCGGCCTTGGCTCGGGCTCTCACGTCTTGGAGCACGCCTTCGAAGCTCCTCCCCCCAGCCTGGCTGCGGTCCCCGGCGACGCCCAAGTCTCCCTCAGTTGGTCCCCGGCCCCGGACGCCACCAGCTACGTCATCCTGCGCGGCGCCAGCAGCGGCGGCGAAACCACCGTCCTGGCCTCCGGATTCACCGCCACCAATTACACCGACACCGGCCTGACCAACGGCCTCACCTACTATTACGTGGTGGTCGCCGACGGCCCCGTTGGC
>JBEKAN010000192.1:0-8444 GCA_050015895.1 Verrucomicrobiota bacterium | reverse complement strand
ATCCGTGGTTGGCGGTCATGCTGACGCCCTGTTGCCAGGTTGGAATTGAAAAAAGAGTGCTGACCCCGCCGCTGCTGGCGTCGGCCTGGCCGGGGAACCAGCTCCACACCGTTTCCGAAACCCACGATCCGCCCGGCCCGGTGGTCGTCAGAGTTGTCCCGCCGACGACGGTGATGTAAGGGTCGTCCGCCGGCTCGTCAATTGTCCCAACATAGGCTCCGCTGTCGCCGGAGGATTCGAAGAAGGACTGCCCCTGGGCGGCGTATTCTATGAAAATTTGATCCGCCGTCGCGTTGGTGCCGCCGCCCCAAGTCCAGGAGGAGCTGAGTTGTTTGGCCCGATTGTCCGTGGCCATGCGGTTCAACACATTGTCCAGTCCGGCATAAGTCAGACCCTCGGTTGAGGTTTCATACACCATCACATTGGAGAGTCCGGGGGCCATGGCGACCGCCATTTCGATGTCCAGGGAGACCTCGGACACATAATCCACATCGCCATCGGGCTGCCCATTGAAACCATTGATCAACACATTGGTCAGCGACACATTTGTCAGTCCGGCCAGGTGTT
Source organism: Verrucomicrobiota bacterium (assembly GCA_050015895.1). Lineage (GTDB taxonomy): Bacteria > Verrucomicrobiota > Verrucomicrobiia > Limisphaerales > Palsa-1400 > JBEKOF01. The sequence goes on along the minus strand of JBEKAN010000192.1, from coordinate 7,877 downwards.
CGTAGTTGGTGATGTCCTTGGTGTAATAGCCATCCAGCTCAAACAGCCCCAGGATTTGCCCGGTGCCGTCGAGGGGGATGTTCGGGACATAAGCGGCCCTGAAATCGTTTCCAATGTAGGTGCCATTTGTCCCCGAACCGCCATTTGTCTCCGAACCGCTGGCGGGCTTTGGTTGGGCGGCCCGAAGGATTGAATTTGCCCTGAGACTGGCCGGGTGCGGCGTCAGCAAGTTGTTCAAGCCGCTGATTTCGAGCGCCGGCACACCCGCGTCCACCGACGGCTCGGCATCCGGCGCAAAAAAAGTGCGCGCTTCGGTGGGGTGCTGGTAAACCCGCAGCGTGACCTGGAAGGCCTTCTCCACTTGGGCGGCCGAGCCGCGCACATCCAGCAGCAGGCGGTTGGGATGCCGGCCGGTGACCTTCAGCCCCTGCCTCTCGACAAAGGCGATGACCTTCTGATAATCCTCTTCTGTGGGGCCAAACCTGTCGGTGAACTGCGCGGTGGTCAGATAATGATGATAATTAGGGCTGGCGGGATCGTAGATTTGTTGGAGCAAGCTCTCCAGCTCTTGCCGGTCGCGCAGGGGCAGGCCGATCGCCAAGTCCATTTGCGTGGAGGCCGGCACTTGGCCCAGCGGCCGCGACCGCGCCACAACCGCCGGCCTGTGTCCGGTCAACACCTGCCTTTGCGCGGCTCGCCCCGCCAACGCTCCCAAAAGAGCGGTGGAAAGGACGAAAGCTCTCAGGCAAGACTGCATATCAAGCGACCTCACAACCGAACGACACAATTTCAATCACGACGGAACTTATGCTCAACCGAGCCGGACGGCGGTTTTCAACAGAAAACGGCCATTCTCCCATAATTTCAACCCGTCGCGGGACATTTGCAAATTCAAATCAAGGCAAAACTGAATGCTGGCAAATTTCCCGCGTTTGTGTCATTGCTTTTGGGATGAAGACGTTTGACGAGGATCTGGCCGCCCGACTGATTGATTTGCGCGCGCAGGGCCTGTATCGCGAATTGCGCCGCGTGGACTCGCCCCAATCCAGGCACATCGTCATCAATGGCCAGACTCTCCTCAATTTTTCGTCCAACGATTACCTCGGCCTGGCCGACGACCCGGCCCTCAAAGCCGCCGCCGCCGCCGCCGTGGAGAAATATGGCGCCGGCTCCGGGGCCTCGCGGCTGATTTGCGGCTCGCTGGCGCCGCATCACGAGTTGGAGGAGGCGCTGGCCGAATTCAAGGGCACTCCGGCGGCGCTGACCTTTTCCTCCGGTTACGCCACCGCGGTGGGGACGATTTGCGCGCTGCTGGACAGCAATGACGTCATCCTGGTGGACAAACTGGTCCACGCCTGCATCGTGGACGCGGCGCGGCTGTCGCGGGCCAAGCTGCGCGTCTTCGGCCACAACGATCTGAATGACGTGGAGAAAATTCTGCGCTGGGCCGACAGCCGCCGCGCCGGAGCGGAGTCCGCCGACGCCGGGGCCTCCTCGCGCACGCTGATCGTGACGGAAAGTGTTTTTTCGATGGACGGCGACCAGGCGCCGCTGGCGGAATTGTTCGAGTTGAAGGAAAAATACGGCGCCTGGCTGATGGTGGACGAGGCCCATGCCACCGGACTTTACGGAAAACGGCGGCGCGGACTGGCGGAGGAATTGGGCGTGGCCGGGAAGATTGAGATTCAAATGGGCACCCTGGGCAAGGCGCTGGGGGCCGCGGGCGGGTATGTCTGCGGCTCGCGGTCGTTGATTGATTACCTGCTCAACCGCGCGCGCAGCTTCGTCTTCTCCACCGCGCCGGTGCCGGCGGCGGCGGCGGCGGCGCGGGCGGGGGTTCTTTTCGCGCGGAGCGAGGCGGGGGAGGAGCGGTGCCGGCAGCTTTGGGCCAATGTCGCCGCGGTGGCGGGGCGGCGCTCGCTGGCAAAGAAAGGATCGCCGCTGGCGGAACGGCGCGGCAAAACCGGCGCGATTGTTCCGATCATCATCGGGGAGGAGGCCAGGGCGGTGGAAATCGCGGGTCGTTTGCAGGCGCAGGGCGTCTTTATTCCGGCGATTCGTTTTCCGACAGTGGCGCGGGGCCAGTCCCGCCTGCGCTTGACTCTCACCGCCGCGCACACGCCGGCCGACGTGGAACAAATGTTGACAGCGGTGGAATCGGTGTTGAACCCCAAAGCGTCCGCTTGAAACCCGCCGCCCCGGACCTCGCGCAGTTGGACCACCGGTACCTCTGGCATCCCTTCACCCAGATGCGGGACTGGCTGCGGCGGCGGCCGATTGTCATCGTCGAAGGCCGGGGCGCGGTGCTGCGCGACGACGCCGGCCGGGAATACCTGGACGCCAATTCGACGATTTGGACCAATCTCCACGGCCACGCGCATCCCAAAATCAACGCCGTCATCGCGCGCCAGCTCAAGAAGATCGCGCATTCCTCCGCCCTGGGATTTGCCAGCGAGCCGGCCTCGCTGCTGGCGCGCAAGCTGGTGCAATCGGCCAACCGGCCTGGGGCGCGGCAGGGCGGGACGGGCGCGGACGGCCCAAAATTGGCGCGCGTTTTTTTCTCAGACGACGGCTCCACGGCCATGGAGGTGGCGCTGAAGCTGGCCCACGAATTCGCGCGCCGCGCCGGACGCGCCCGCCGGCCCGGGTTCCTTTCGCTGGAATCCGCCTATCACGGCGACACGGTCGGGGCGGTCAGCCTCGGTCATATTGATTTGTTCCACAAGAGTTTTGCCGGGTTGCTTTTCAAGACCGGCAGGGTGATGTCGCCCTACTGCTATCGCTGCCCGTTCAACCGGGCGCGCCCGGAGCGGGCCGACGCGCGGGAGTACCGCAAGTGCCATTGGGAATGCGCCCGGAAGGTGGAGGAAAAATTCGCGGCGCGGAAAAAACGAGGCGGCGCTTACGCGGCCTTCGTTTTTGAGCCACTCATCCAGGGCGCGGCGGGCATGATCCCGCAGCCCGAGGGCTGGCTGCGGCGGGCGGCGGAAATCGCGCGGGGGCACGGCGCGCAGTTGATCGCCGACGAGGTGATGACCGCGTTCGGACGCGCGACCGCCGACACCGCCGGCCTGCTGGCCTGTCATAAAGAAAATGTGCGGCCCGATTACGCGGCGCTGGCCAAGGGGCTGTCGGGCGGTTATCTGCCGCTGGCGGCCACGCTCACCACACGCGAGGTCTTCGAGGCGTTTCTGGGGGAATACGAGGAGTTCAAGACATTTTTCCACGGCCACAGCTTCACGGGGAACCAGCTCGGGACGGCCGCCGGGCTGGCGAGCATGGAGATCCTGGAATCGCCCTCGTGCGCCGCCGCGACGCGCACGCTGGAGGCGGCGTTGCGGGAGGAGTTGAAGACCTTGTGGCCCCTGCCCAATGTCGGCGACATCCGGCAAGTTGGATTGGTGGCGGGGGTGGAACTGGTCAGGGATTGGAGGACGCGCGAGCCTTTTCCCTTGCGCGAGCAAGCCGGCATCCGCGTCTGCGAAGCGATGGCCCGGCGCGGAGTGTTGACCCGGCCCGTGGGCAATGTTATCGTCCTGATGCCCCCGTTCTGCACGACGAAAGCGCAGGCGCAAAAGATCGTGCGCACCCTGCGCGAGGCGATTGCGGAGACGCTGGGGAAGTGAACGAAGGCATATTGATGATGAATGGCATGCCGGTTTCGATTTTGGTCACAGGACTGGATTCAAAGAGGGGGCCGGTCGTAGCATGATCTTGCTATGACCGCGTTTGTGCAGGATGAAAAGTCATTACGCAAAACTCGTTCGAGTTGCCATCCTTTACGGAGGCTTCGGCTTTCTGGTTTGGTGGGGACTTTGCATCTTCGGCTCGTGGCTATTTCCTCAGCAGCCGGGAGATGACGAATTGCGGAGGGAGATGCGCTGGCTTGATCGAATGGTGGTCGAAAAAGTTGTTGACTTGGTAGTTCTTTCGATCATCGCGTTTCTCGCCAGTCGGACGCATCACCCGACTTGGAAGTGGGGACGTGCCACGGGGATCGCGGCTGCAGTGGCCTTCCAAATCATCGCGATGCTCGTTTATTTGTTTCGATTCGGAGAAACGGCGTTTCGTGACTATAATAATTTTCTCTTGACGATGTGCTGGACCGTCATGCTTGGGTGGCTCTTTGGATATCTGGCAGTTCGGAGACAATGTTTACATGAGAGACACAGCATCTAACTTTGTGCCAGCGGGACCGCCTCTTCCCGTTCGGTCTCCAGCAGAAGGTGAACCGCTTGGGCGAGGTTGGCCAGACATTCATCCTTGGTTTCGCCCTGTCCATTGGCACCGGGCACTTCCAGGCAGGTGGCCCAAAAACCGCCTTCGTTCGCTTCTCCTTGATGAATGATCGCTGTCAGTCTTCTCATGTTCACATTTTGACATCTTTCCAACTTGGTTTCAAGATGATATTGAAGCACTCGGCACAACACTCCATAAATCATATATGACAAACAATCTGAATCGCCGCCGGCTGGCGGCATCTATCCTTCTCGTGGCGTTGGCGGCCTGGCAGCAGCCCGCACGCGCCCAGAGCGGCCCTCGCGCGACGCCTGCGGAGGTCGCCGCCGCCGCCGCGGCCGATCCGCAACTCCCGGATGGCCCCGTCAAAGCGACCTGGAACTCGGTCAGCAACAACTATGCGGTGCCCGATTGGTGGCGCGACGCGAAGTTCGGCATCATGATGCACTGGGGCCTCTATGCCGTCCCCGCCCACGGCAGCGAGTGGTACGAACTGCACATGTACAACGACGCGGGCACCATTCAGTGGCACCAGCAACATTTTGGCGCGCAGGACAAATTCGGCTACAAGGATTTCATCCCCATGTTCACCGCCGCCAAGTGGGACCCGGACGCCTGGGCCGACCTGTTCAAGAAAGCCGGCGCCAAATTCGTGGTGCCGACCGCCGAGCATCATGACGGCTTCTCGCTCTGGGACAGCGCCTACAACAAATACAACGCCAAGCTGATGGGGCCAAAACGCGATCTCATCGGCGACCTGGGCAAGGCGGTCCGGGCCAAGGGATTGAAATTCGGCGTCTCCAACCACAGCATCGAGCATTACACGTTTGTGCAAATCAACCCAAGCCTCCAAACCAACGACCTCTACGACCCGGAGTGGGCGGATTTCTACAGCGTGGCCAACCGGAACAAGCCCGGCGACCTCCAGAAATTCCTCACCTTGTGGGTTGCGAAGAATTTTGAGCTGATAGACAAGTATCAGCCGGACCTCCTTTGGTTTGACAACGGCGTGAACGGCCGGGTCTTCGACCCGTTGAAGCTCAAGGTCGCGGCCTATTACTACAATCGCGCGAGGGAATGGGGCAAGCAGGTCACCTTCAGCACCAAGGACTCGGCCTATCTGGCGGGCAGCGTGATGGACTACGAGCGGATGAGCCGCGCGCCCGCCCAACTGACCGACTACCCCTGGCAGGTGGACGATCCGGTGCTCTACCGCTTTGGCTACACCGCGGACCCGGAGCACCCGGACATCGCCCGGCCCGACGGCGTGGTGCGCAACCTGATCAACAACGTCAGCAAGAACGGCGGGCTGCTGCTCAACATTTCCCCCAAGGCCGACGGCACCATCCCGGACAATCAGCAGCAACTCCTGCTCAACATCGGCAAATGGCTCGCGGTCAACGGCGACGCCATTTATGGCACGCGTCCGTGGACCAAGTCCGGCGAGGGAGCCAGCGGCGCGCAGGCGTATCGTTTCACGACCAAGGGCGGCGCTCTCTACGCCATCGCCCTCGCTTGGCCCGGCGCGCAAGCCACGATCACCTCGCTGGCCACCGGCGCGCCCGGGGTTGGCACTATCACTGGAGTCGAACTCCTCGGTCACAACGGCGCGCTGGAGTTCACGCAGGGCGTTGAGGGCCTCAAAGTCAAGATGCCCGCGGACAAGCCGTGCGATTACGCCTACGCCCTCAAGATCGGCGGTCTGAAACTTCCGTGAGGCCAGCGCGCGTGCTGTTGCAAAAAGGCTTTGTAACGAACCCCTCTCCCGGCCTGCGGCCACCCTCTCCCCGCGACGCGGGGAGAGGGGAGGGAGAGGGGGTTCGTGTCAACGTTTCTTTGAAAGATCACGCGGGATCTTCCCTGGGTTCCAATTGGGCGATGGCGGCCATGATTTCATCCGCCACTTGCTGGTAAATCTCCTTGAGCCGCGGCCTGGAACAGACGCCGGCCTCGGCGCGCAGGGCGGCGAAAGCCAGCGGCCGGCCATACTTGACAGTCAGTCGTCGCGGACGGGGCCAGCTCAAGTGTTTTCCATAGGCCTCAAAGGTGCCGAAGACCCGCACGGGCACGACCGGGGCGGAGGATTTTATCACGGCCAGACCGATGCCGGAACGGGCGGGCCGCAACCGCCCGTCCGGGGTGCGCGTGCCTTCCGGGAACAGGATGATGACGCCGCCGCGTTCCAGACGGTCCAGAATGGCTCTCATTCCGCGGCCTGTTCCGCCGTCGCGGTCCACCGGAACCACTTGCCAGGAGCGCAGGATGGCGGCCAGAACCGGGACGCCGAAGAGCGACTGGCGGGCCAGATAACTGATCTGCCGGTTCACGCCCGCGCCCGCCAGCGGCGGGTCAATGTAGCTGGCGTGGTTGCAGGCCAGGATGACCGGGCCGGTCGGCGGCACGCGTTCGGGATTGAACCGGCGCCAGCGGAACCAAACCGTGAAAAGACAGCGGAAGCAATGCCAACCGACTTTGTAACTAAGGTTCATTGCCGCGGACGCGAAGGCGCCTGGCTTAGTTTTCTCCGGACTTCGTTGAGAATCAGCGCGCTGGTCTGATCGGGGGTCAATTGGGAGTTGTTGACCACTGTCGCGCCCAGCGGGATCATCAGCGGCGCCACCGCGCGCTCGCTGTCGCGCTGGTCGCGCGCGGCCAGATTCTCGTTGACGCCCTCGGCGGCGCGCCGCCGGGAGCGCGCCTGCAGGCTGGCGTCCAGATAAAACTTGAAATTGGTCTCGGGAAAAACATTGCTGCCGATGTCGCGGCCCTCCATGACCAGGTTGCCGAATTTGAGGCACTCCCGCTGCGTGGCCTTCATCCATTTGCGCACGGAGGGGACGGCGGCCACGTGCGGCACGGCGGCGCTGACCTCGGCGGTGCGGATTTCCTTTTCCGGATGGTAACCGTCCACTTTCAGAATCGCCCGCCGGTCCACGCATTGCAGGGAGGTTTTCCATTTGCGGCAGAGGGCGGCCACCGCTTTGGCGTCGCGCGGCTCCACGCGCTGGCGCAAGGCGTGCCAGGCCAGGGTGCGGTACATCGCCCCGGTGTCCACGTAGATGTAGCCCAGCTCGCGGGCGACCCGTTTGGCGTTGGTGCTCTTGCCCGACGCGCTGGTGCCGTCAATGGCGATGACAATGTTTGGCATGTTCAAATTTTTGCCCGGTTAATCGGCGAACAATTCCTCCGGCGACAGGGGCCGTCCGGACGGCGCCGCCCGAACGACCGCGCCCAGGCCGCGGGGCGGCGGGGCGGCCAGCTTTTGGAAAAAATTGGGGAAAGTTTTTTTCACGCAGGCGGGATTCTTGAGTTTCACGCCGGCAATTTTCAATCCCAGAATGGCGAAGCACATGGCCACACGGTGGTCGTCATGGGTCTCGATCTCCGCGCCGCGCAGGGGTTCCGCCGCCGGGAAGATGGTCAGGCTCTGGCCCTCCTCGGCCACTTTGACGCCGCATTTGGTCAACTCGGCCCGCATCGCGGCCACGCGCTCGCACTCCTGCGCCCGCAGCGGTTCCAGGTGGATGAACTTCACCGGCGCGGCCGCGAAGGGCGCCAGGATCATCGCCGTCATGATGCTGTCCCCCAACTGGGTGCGCCGGGAAATGACGGCGGGCAACGGGACAAAACTCGGGAAG
>JBEKAN010000191.1:0-8533 GCA_050015895.1 Verrucomicrobiota bacterium | reverse complement strand
AATGCCCCGGGGGGGGCGAGATCAAAACGGCGTATGCTTCGTTTCGTTCTTCATTTTTGTGATACCACAATGCCCCGGGGGGGGCGAGATCAAAACGCAAACGGCGGGGGGAGCGTCAACGTCAACGCGATACCACAATGCCCCGGGGGGGGGCGAGATCAAAACGATCCCGCCAAGCAGCAGGTGTTGGACAAGGCGATACCACAATGCCCCAAGGGGCAAGCCCAATTTATGGGTTCCCCTCTTAATCCTAATCTTAATCCTGCCCCACCCCTGAGATTAGGGCTGAAGATGAGGAAAAAACCACCCAAAAACGTGGAATGCGCCCACCCCCGCACTTTTTTCCAAATTGGCCTTGACATTTACTTCGCTATGTGATACACCTTACAACAGCATGAGGCCAGAGGGAACAATAGACAAAACCGGCCCGGACGCCCACCCGTCCGGGGCGGAGCGGCGCGTCGTATTTTGGGCCAAACTGGCGCACAACCGCTCCCGCCCCGCTGCGGCCCGGCCCCCCCCCATTTTTTGCCGCAAAGGAACTCGCACCGTTGGTGCGCTTCCCTCTGTTGTTCCATCTCGCACCGTTGGTGCGCTTCCCTCTGTTGTTCCATCTCGCACCGTTGGTGCGCTGCCCTCTATTGTGCCAACTCAAGGAACACAGAGAAAAGGACTTATGTTGTTTTCTCCTTGCGGTCTTTTGAGTTCTCTTGTGGCCAATTCGTCTTTTTCGGTTGCCGCTTGCCGCCCTGGGTTCCCTCTCCCCCTCAGCCGCCTTGGCCACGCCGGATTCATTGTCTCCCTCGTTCGATGCGCCATCGCGGCGCCGGCAGTGGGCGCCAGACCATCCCAATAAAGGTGGATAAAGGTGGATAAAGGTCAATAAAGGTAAAAAAAAAAGTTTTTTGTGACGAAATGGCAAACAATGACAAAAAATGGCCAGGTCGCAATGAACCCGTGCAGCCAGGCCCACCTGTCCTCCGTCCCGTCCGCGTTATGCCGGGCGAAGGCGGAAGAGAAGCAGGAAATCGTGTCCAATCGTGCATAATCGTGCATAATCGTGCTATTCTTTTGGTCAAACCCTCCTCGATGCCTGATTCTGCGTGTTCTCCACGCTTCCTCGCATCGCCGGTCATCCAGAGCGGCGGGTGGCCGCAGCGTTCCCCTCCACGCCACCCTCCTGATTTGGCCCTGCGGCGGGGATTTGGGACAAGTCTTGCTATTGACTTCGCCGCTTCTTTGGGCGAACTTCGCCCCGACATTCATGGGAAAAGCACTGATTATCGCTGAAAAGCCCTCGGTCGCCTCCGACATCGCCAAGGCCCTCGGCGGCTTTGTCAAAAAGGACGACCTCTACGAGAGCGACAAATTTGTCCTCTCCTCCGCCGTCGGCCATTTGCTGGAGCTTTGCCTGCCCGAGGAGGCCGAAGTCAAGCGCGGCAAATGGACCTTCGCGCATCTGCCCGTCATCCCGTCCCATTTCGATCTGCGCCCCATCGAAAAATCCGCCCCGCGTCTCACCCTTCTGCTCCGCGCCATCAAACGCAAGGACGTCGACCGCCTGATCAACGCCTGCGACGCCGGCCGCGAGGGCGAATTGATCTTCCGCTACATCATCCAGCACGCCGGGGCCAAACAGCCCATCCAGCGCCTCTGGCTCCAGTCCATGACCCCCGCCGCCATTCGCGAGGGCTTCACCGTCCTGCGCGACGACGCCTCCATGCGCCCGCTGGCCGACGCGGCCGTCTGCCGTTCCGAATCCGACTGGCTGGTCGGCATCAACGGCACCCGCGCCATGACCGCCTTCAACTCCAAGACCGGCGGCTTTCACCTGACCACCGTGGGGCGCGTGCAGACCCCCACCCTGGCCATCGTCGTCGAACGCGAGGAAAAAATCAAAAACTTTGTCCCGCGCGATTATTGCGAGCTTCACGCCACCTTCGCCGCCCAGGCCGGCGAATACGCCGGACGCTGGTTCGACCCGGAGTTTTCCCGCGCAAAAAAGGACAACGACCCAAAAAAGGACAACGACCCCGACCTCAAGCCCGAACGAATCTGGGACCGCAAAAAAGCCGAAGCCATCCTGCAAAAATGCCTGGGCAAACCGGGCGTCGTCACCGAGGAAAGCAAGCCCGCCACCCAGCTTTCCCCACTGCTCTACGACCTGACCAGCCTCCAGCGCGACGCCAACAGCCGCATGGGTTTTTCCGCCAAGAACACGCTGGCTCTGGCCCAGGGGCTCTACGAGCGCCACAAAGTCCTCACCTACCCGCGCACCGACGCCCGCGCCCTGCCGGAGGACTACACCGCCACAGTCAAGAAGACTTTGCAGATGCTCGGCGGCACCGCCTACGCCCGTTTCGCCGGGGAGATCCTCCAAAAACAATGGGTCCGCCCCGACAAGCGCATTTTCAACAACGCCAAAATCTCCGACCACTTCGCCATCATCCCCACCTCCCTGGCCCCCAAGAACCTCAACGAGGCGGAACAGAAGCTTTACGACATGGTCACCAAGCGGTTCCTCGCCGTTTTTTATCCCGCCGCCGAGTTCCTCCTCTCCACCCGGATCACCCGCGTCCTGCAGGAGACCTTCAAGACCGAGGGCAAAGTCATGCTCCAGGCCGGTTGGATGAGCGTCTATGGCAAGGAAGTCCAGACCGAGGACCCTGGCCCCCGCCTGGTTCCCGTCCAGCCCAACGAAACCGTCCACACCGAAAAAATTGATCTGGTCGCCACCCAGACCAAGCCCCCCGCCCGCTACACCGAAGCCACCCTCCTCTCCGCCATGGAGGGCGCCGGCAAACTGGTCGAGGACGAGGAACTGCGCCAGGCCATGAGCCAGAAGGGCCTGGGCACACCCGCCACCCGCGCCGCCATCATTGAGGGCCTGCTCTACGAGAAGTACCTCCTCCGCAACCAGCGCGAACTCCAGCCCACCGCCAAAGCCTTCTCCCTCATCACTCTGTTGCGCGGCCTGGACATTCCCGAATTGTCCTCCCCGGAGCTGACCGGCGACTGGGAATTCAAGCTCCGCCAAATGGAGCGCGGCCAGTTGGGCCGCCCCGAGTTCATGCGCGAAATCCAGGACATGACCCGCAAAATTGTCGCCAAGGCCAAGGGCCATGAGAGCGACACCGTCCCCGGCGATTTTGGCCAGCTCCAAACCCCCTGCCCCAAATGCGGCGGCGTCATCAAGGAAAACTACAAAAAATTCCAATGCCAGAAATGCGATTTCGCCCTCTGGAAAATCGTCGCCGGCCGCCAGATGGAAATCCCCGAGGTGGACGAACTGATCACCAAACGAGTCCTCGGCCCCCTTCAGGGCTTCCGCAGCAAGACCGGCCGCCCCTTCGCCGCCATCATCAAACTCACCCCGGAATTCAAACCCGAATTCGACTTCGGCCGGCAGGAGGCCGAAAACGATGCCGCCGCCGCCGCCCTGGACTTCACCGGCCGCCAGCCGGTGGGCAAGTGCCCCTCCTGCGGCGCCCCCGTGTACGAGGAGGGCATGAACTACATCTGCGAAAAAAACGCCCGCCGGCAGGGCTGCTCCTTCCGCACCGGCAAAGTCATCCTGCAGCGCCCCATCGAGCGCGCCCAGGTCGAAAAATTATTGACGACAGGCCGCACCGACCTCCTCGACCGGTTCATCTCCAAAAAAGGCCGTCCCTTCAAGGCCTTCCTGGTCGTGGGCGAGGGCGGAAAGGTCGGCTTCGAATTTGAGCCGCGCGCGGCCAAAACCTCCGGCCCGCCCAAACCCAGGGAACCCGCCCCCAAGATTGACCTCACCGGCGCCGAGCCGGTCGCCACCTGCCCGGTCTGCGGCGGCCGCCTCCTCCAGACCGCCACCCAGTACATCTGCGAAAAATCCCAGGCCGAAAAAAAGCCGTGCAAATTCAAAACCGCCCGGATCATCGCCCGCCAGCCCCTGGAGCGCGACCAGTTGCACAAGCTGCTGACTGACGGCCGCACCGATCTGCTCACCAAATTCATCTCCAAGCGCGGCCACCCCTTTTCCGCGTATCTGGTGCTGGGAAGAGACCACAAAATCACCTTCGATTTCCCCTCCCGCGACAACTAATCACCGCAACCATCCTAAACCGCGGCCTCCGGATTTTCATCCTCCACCCCCTTGAAGTCCCATCCCAGTTGCCCGCACAACCACTGGCTGAAACCCCGCGCTTTCTCCTCGCTCCAGCCCCAGGCCGACAACCGCTCGCGTTGCGGCCCCATCCGGGCGTCCACCCGGTTGAGCGCGGGCAGATAGCTGTAATAACTGCCGCTGGCCAGCCGGTTCACCCTTCTTTGCAGCGAAACCCCGGATATCTCCCCCTGCGGGAAAGTGATGGACTCCGCCCGCCCGCAGGTCCGCGGAAGCGTCACCGTGCGGGCGCCCTCGTCAATCCACAAGTCATACCGCCCGGAGGCGTTCCGCCCCGCCTTCCCGCAAAACGCCAGGCCCGCCGCCCCCAGCACCGCCACCCAGACCAGGACCATTTGGTGGACCGATGGAGCGAAACCCCCGAGCACCACCACCGGAAACGCGGCCACAAACGACGCCCCGCCCAGCGCGCAAACGCCCGCCACCCCCGCCGGCACCCCGTCCAGCCTCACCCGAATCCTCCCCTTTTGCCGGCGAATCCGCACTCCACCCGCCTCGGTCGCGCGCCGTATTTCCCGCAACCGCCCCAGCATCCATCTCCAGAGCATGAAGATGACCACATTGATGGGGGTTGCAAACAGCATCAACACCAAATCCGTTCCATCCACTCCTGTGGAAAGAACCGAGTCCGCCGGGTGGTTCGGATTGTAATACACCGTCTGCGCCGACCACTCGGGAAATCTGCGCACCAAATCCTCCGCCTGCAGGCACGACTGCTGGTCGTCATACCGGTAGCCCGACCCCCGGTACTCCCTGCCGTTGACCGTGTAAGAATACTCGATGGTGATCCCGGAGTTGACCAGCATCCGGCGCGTGACCTGGCTGATCTGGATTTCCCCCTGCGTCCGGGCAAAATTTCGGGACTGGAATTGCCACGCCGCCGCCCCGAACACAAACACGTCCGCCAACCCGATCACCACCGTCCAAAAGGACAGCAGCATCAGCAGGACAAACCATGCGGACTTCGACATTCCCAAACTATGCACCACAATTGCCCCGGAACAAAACGCAAAATCTCCCGGCTTGTCACCCGCCCATTGGCCCCTTACACTCCCCCTCCTTATGAAAAACAAAGCTTCCGGCAGACCCTCCCTTCGCCCCCATTCCGCCGTCGTCCTGGACGGCCCCGACCGCGCCCCCAGCCGGTCCATGCTCTACGCCGTCGGATTCAAGAAGGAAGACTTCCAAAAGCCCATCATCGGCATCGCCTCCACCTGGAGCATGGTCACTCCCTGCAACGCCCACATTGACCAATTGGCGCGCGAGGCGGAGTCGGGCGCCAACCGCGCCGGCGGCAAGGCCATCATCTTCAACACCATTACTGTCTCCGACGGCATCTCGATGGGTTCCGAAGGCATGAAATACTCCCTGGTCTCCCGCGAGGTCATCGCCGATTCCATCGAGTCGGTCGTCGGTTGCGAGGGGATGGACGGCTTCGTGGCCATCGGCGGTTGTGACAAGAACATGCCCGGCGCCTTGATCGCCATGGCGCGTCTGAACCGCCCGGCCGTTTTTGTCTATGGCGGCACCATTTTGCCCGGCTGCATCAGCGGCGATTCCCGCAAGCTGGACATCGTCTCCGTCTTCGAGGCCGTCGGGGCGCGCGCCAATCAAAAAATCGGCGACGCCGAGCTGGAACAGATCGAGGCCTGCGCCATCCCGGGGCCGGGTTCCTGCGGCGGCATGTACACCGCCAACACCATGGCCAGCGCCATCGAGGCCCTGGGCATGAGCCTGCCCAACAGCTCCGCCCAAAACGCCATTTCCAAGGCCAAGAAGGAGGATTGTCAGCGCGCCGGCGCCGCCGTCGTCGCCATGCTCCAGCAGGGCGTCCGGCCCCTGGACATCCTTACGCGCCGCGCTTTTGAAAACGCCATCACCGTCGTCATCGCCCTCGGCGGCTCCACGAACTCCGTGCTTCACCTCCTGGCGATGGCCAACGCCGCCGGCGTCAAACTCGTCCTGGATGATTTCACCAAAATCGGCAGGCGTGTCCCCGTGCTGGCCGATTTGAAGCCCAGCGGGAAATTCCTCATGTCCGAACTCGTCGCCATCGGCGGAATCCAGCCCATGATGAAAACTCTTCTGGACGCCGGCCTGCTCCACGGGGACTGCCTTACGGTCACCGGCAATACCATGGCCCAAAATCTCGACGCTATCCAGCCCTATCCAGCCTTTCAGAAGATCATCCGGCCCCTCGACGATCCCATCAAGAAGGACAGTCATCTGGTCATCCTCCGCGGCAACCTGGCCCCGGAGGGCGCCGTCGCCAAGATCACCGGCAAGGAGGGGACCCGTTTCGAGGGGGTCGCGCGCGTCTTCGATTCCGAGGAGAAGGCCCTGAAGAAAATCCTCGATGGCGCGATCCGGGAGGGCGACGTGGTGGTGATTCGTTTTGAGGGGCCGCGGGGCGGTCCCGGCATGAGGGAAATGCTGGCCCCCACCAGCGCGATCATGGGCAGGGGTTTGGGCCAGAAAGTCGCCCTCATCACCGACGGCCGTTTTTCCGGCGGCACGCACGGATTTGTGGTGGGGCACATCACCCCGGAGGCTTATGTCGGCGGCCCGCTGGCGCTGGTCAGGAACGGCGACAAAATTGTGATTGACGCCGAGCGGCGCGAGATCAACCTGGCCGTCCCGGCCCGCGAGATGGCGGCCCGGCGCCGCGCCTGGAAGCCGCTGCCGCCGCGGTACACGCGGGGAGTGCTGGCCAAGTACGCCAGCGCCGTCACCTCCGCCTCCCTGGGCGCCGTCACCGACCAAAACTTGAAGTTGTAAATTCAACTGGCAGCCTCCCGGCTGGCCGGCGTCGCATCTGGCCATCCCTTTGAGGCGGCTTGCCGCGCCCGGATGCGACCATCCGAAGATGCAGGCGTGGGAAGGTGGATTTCGGCGGAGCTTCAAGGGGATTTTGGAGAGTTGTTGGCGCGGAGTAAACCCGGACTCCCTTCTACTGAGACTTTGCTCAGGGTCAATTGCGTACGAAAGTAAGCGGTCACTGGGGGAGGGTCAGGTAGAAGCGGTAGTCGAAGAGGGGGGCGTTGGTGTCGAGGAACTGGACGCAGCCGTTGGTGTCGGCGTTGGTGGCGCCGAGATCCAGCCACGTCTGGAGGTTGGTGCTGGCCTGGAAATCGAAAGCCTCCCCCGGCTCGCCCTGCTCTTGCAGCAAAAAGCCGCCGTTGGTCTGCTTCTGGATCGAGGCGGTGGGGGCGTACTTGATGGTGACGAACTCCGTGCCGCCGGCGGCGGTGGTTTCGTAGCCGGTCACATAGACGTTGCCATTGGCGTCCACGGCGATGGCGTTGCCCTCGTCGTCACCGTTGCCGGGGCCGTTATACCGCTGCAGCCAGATTTGATTGCCGTTCTTATCATACTTTATCGTAACGATGTCGTTGCTAGAGTTTGTGCCGGGCGAGTATCCTGTCACGTAAACGCTATTGGCTTGATCACAAGCGATGGATGTCGCAACGTTCGTTGCGGTTGGCACATTAGGATACAGATTTGTCCACACATAAGTCCCGTTTGTGCCTATCTTATATGTGCCGTACTGGGTATTTGGATAGTAATGTGTATTCGCGCCCGTCACCAAAACATTGCCCACATTATCTAGCGCTAATGCGCTTGCAACTCCGGCGGCTCCTCCTGTCGGATTGCCTGCTGCCCAAACAACACTGCCCGTGCTTCCAGAAAATTCACCTGTTTGGTAAGGAGAGCCTCCGGGACCATAGGAATTCACGAGCACATAAAAGTTACCTGCTTTATCGAGATCTGTTGACTGAACAACAGGATCGAGATAATAACCGTCCTCATACTCCTGGGACCATATCACCGTTCCATTTGAGTCATACTTTGTCACCGTTCCAAAGTAATACGGCCCGTATCCGGCAGAATAAAACGAGATATAACTGGCCATGTAACTATTGCCACTGGAACCCACTGAAAGTGATTGCCCCAGGTTCGCCGCAATATATGCCACAGAATGTGACAGCTCCCATAAATTACTGCCAGCAGGACTCAGCTTCAGCAAGCCCAAATTAGTTGCAAACGTGGTCGTTACGAACACATTATTACTAGAATCCAGCGCAAGCGAATACCCACTGCCAGCAGCGCACCAAAGCTGAATTCCATTGTTGTCATATTTCAAAGTCCCAGCCGTGCCCGTCACAATGACATTGGTCTGCACGTCGAGGACCAGGCAAGCTGCCTTCGCCTTGGCCGCGTTCGTGGAGTCGAAACGCGATACCCAGACTTGGCTTCCATTTGGCGCATACTTGATCGTGGCGTAATCCAGATTGCCGTTAGTGTTCTGGGAGAAGCCGGTAACGTAAATGTTCCCTGCGCCATCCAAGGCCATTTTCACCGCCTGATTGG
>JBEKAN010000190.1:0-8594 GCA_050015895.1 Verrucomicrobiota bacterium | reverse complement strand
CTGGTCGGCTTCAAGGAGAGCTCTCTGACCAGCAGCCAGAACCCATCCCTATTTCCACCCTCGAATTGCTCCAGAAGTGACAGGACTCTCTTGCAAGGGAGGGGATCAAGCGCTATGCCTTCCACAGCTTTGCGTCGCTCGTAGTCAACGCGCCGTTTATGCATTTCACGTTGCCTTTTCGCTCTTTCTGAATCCAGCGCAATCGGACTCAAATCGGGCGAGAACCGCTCGCGTGCGGCAGGGATTTTGTCCGCAAGACTCATGATCCTTTCAGTTTGCGACCAATCCATTGGGTTCCAAGCCCCCCGCATCCACTGCGCGAGCACCGCCTGGCGCTCGTGGTTAACGTCTTGCTCAAGATGATCCGCCAACCAATTGAAATCATTGTCTGTCAGCAAAGGACAATGCCACCTGAAATGGGGTGCCAACTGGAGGCCATCATTAGATTGTGACAGATCACTCAGAATTGATTCGACAACGGACATCCTCAGTCGGTCGTTGCCTTTGATCGGGTTTACC
The DNA here is from genome assembly GCA_050015895.1 of Verrucomicrobiota bacterium. Taxonomy (GTDB): domain Bacteria; phylum Verrucomicrobiota; class Verrucomicrobiia; order Limisphaerales; family Palsa-1400; genus JBEKOF01. The sequence goes on along the minus strand of JBEKAN010000190.1, from coordinate 8,075 downwards.
CACTCCTCACAGCGGGCATCCAAATCCTGCTTTCGCAGCCTGTCCAATATCGTTTTTGCGAATTCCTCAAGCACAGCAGGTTGACCTAGGTTCTTTGCAGCGATTATTAGGATTCCGTCCAAAAGTTCGCCACACCAATGGGCAAGCTCGTGCATTGGCTTCTGCTCTTGCACCCACTTAAGCGCAAGGGCCAACTCTTCCGTTTTCATGTTGCGAATGAGCTGATACGACAGGAAACGGCAGTACGCGCCATGGACCCCATATTCTGCTGGAAGCGTCAGCACTGAAAAAAGTTCGGCGGCGGACATTTGATCGGGCCAACACGCTCTGAGAGCGCAGCCCTTCAATTCGTCGTCAGGGTCTTCTTTCGCGGAAAGATGGACAAGGGGCTTCAATCGCTGCTTTTCTGTCGGTGGACCGAGATCGGCAACAAAGCAGGCCGCACATTCACGAAGCGGTCGAAACTCGGTCGCGTCAAGGGCCACCTCTACCAAGTCAGTGGCCAATCCTGTCAGTTCACAGGCAATAGCGAGATTGATTGCGTTCAAACGAACACTCGATCGCTTCGACTTATCCAGAACGTAACGGCGCAATTGATCTGCCATCTTTGGATGTTTGAGCTTTGGCCATCTCTGACGGGAAGGAAGGTTATCAATAGTTCCATCATCGAGTTGTTTCAACAGAAGTGCCACGAGTCGTTCCTTGTCGTCATCGACGGCTGATGAAATGTCGCTGCGTAGCAGGATTTCCGGCTCGGTTGTAATGATCGCTTCACGGACCGAGTCATCCATCGTCGCCAGCCAGGCCGCGGTTTCATGGAGTTGCGGAACCACTTTTCCCTCGGCATCTCCGTGATAGACCAACAACTTGAGCATTTTCTCAAGCGGTATCTTGCTGTCATGAAGATACTGGGCGGCCAAAAACTCGGCGTACGTTTGATGCGCCCATCCCAATCGGTTTTTTCCGCGAGAGCAGAACAATCCCGTGTCGAGGGTTTCCTTCAGATTTTCGCGGGTGAGGGGAACTCCGGTTTCGGAAAGAGGCCCCGCACATAATTCGTCCACGGTCACGTCTGATTCCAACGGATCGCCACAATTTGCTTCCGTCCAGATCGCGTCCCGCTGGCACAAAATAGTCGCGGCCGCAATTCGAGTTGCGATTTGAAACCGTTGGTCGCGCGTGAGCTTGCAAACTCCTTTCGCCCGTCTTCGGCTTGGGCTTTGCTCCTCGCAGAGGACGCGGCAGCCTTCCGCGTACAGTTGCTTTTGGCTAAAGCCACGCAAAGTGCCTCGTTGGAAGGTTAGAAGCAGGAATTTGAGCGTAATCGGTTTGCAGGCCAAAGGAACCAGGTCATGGTCGTCAATCAAACACTGGAAGGCATTTGCGTCAATACCACTTCTTTTGGCTGCTTCGCTGACATCGTTTCTGGTCAGCGGAGCCAATTCGTACACGCCGAAGTCGGGTTCGGGCCATTTCGATTTCAGGGCTTGCTCCAATTCCGGGGGCCAGTCCGCCGTCCGGCAGGCAACACGGAGAGACAGACCTTTCACTGTGGGGAGTTGGCCGATCTCCTCAGCCAATAATCCGGCGATGGTTTGCTGGCTCAAGAGCGCCTCGTCCAAGCTGTCAAGGAACACTTGCAGTTGATATTCGCCGGTGGACCATCCCCGGAACTCGGGTGAACCAAACAATTCCGATTTCAACCGCTCTTCGCTTCCATACGATTTAAGATCGAGAAAGAGCGCCTTCGCCTTCGTCGCATACATGGAAGCTTGAGCTGCTTTCGCCGCCGCTCTGATTGCATGGCTCTTTCCCATCCCTGGCTCGCCCAACAAGACAAGGCATGGAATGGACGCGATGGACTCATACGGCACCACTTCTGGTCGGGATGCGTCCCATGGAACCGAAGAGAGGTAAGGAAATCCGCCATCCGCGAGGCTGACTCTGCCTCCGCGGACCACCCACAATCGTTGCCAATTAAAGTCCCCGGGCGCCGGCAAGGTCCTTTGCATCGCTTCGATCAGACCGCCGGGTTTTCGCGGCCGAAGGTCAGCGCCGCCTCGGCTGGTGACGGGACGTTTTGGGATCGCCCGCAACAGGTCATTCTCGACCTCGTGGAGGATTTTTTCCTGTTCCGATTCCAAAATGTAGGCCGTTAAATTCTCCTCGCGCATGGCGAAGACACGGCGCCACACGGTGCTTAATGCCCGGGCTTGAGTTCTCCAATCAAACCAGCAAATCCCGTCCTCGGTGGCGCCGAGAAAACGCAACACCCGTTCCGAATCGGCAAAATACTCCTTTGCATTGCCCACATTACGGACCTGAAAGACACCGGCAGATGTCAAGTCCAACAGGGCATCTTGCACACGCCGCTGAGAATAGCCGAATTCGCGGGCGATTCGCGTCGGATTGCCTGCGCCATGCAGCACAATGAAGGTGAAAACATCCGCGCGAATGCTCACTCCAAACAAAGCCCTTGATTTGAACATAAAGTTCGCGGCGCTCCAGTCCGATGCCGGCGACGCCAAGGCGGGTGACGAAAGACCGCGCGTTTCAACAGGTGTGCGGAGCAATCCATAGGACTTGAAAATAGCGTCTTCTTCCGAGCCGGGCAAGAACAACGGCTGGCCGTTCTTACGGAATAACGCTTCAGGCGATTTGTCGTGGAGTGGCTTTGATCTGGCCGCCAAGTTGCGCCATTTGGGTGTCTTGTCGTGCTTCGACAGCGTTGCAGCGACAGCCCCCAATACCTCTGGGGCGCAAATCCTGTCCGCATCAGACAACGCTGAAAGCCGGGCGACATTGATCCATCGGCCGTTTGTCAGAAGCCAATCCAGAACCGCGTCGAAAGTCCGTGGATCGTGCCGGGCGACCTCCAAAGTCAGCAGCAACAACGGCTCCGGGTCTATGACGCGCGCTTCCCCGGGGGTGCGGGTGGCCATGACGCCGAGGGCGGCCCACTGCCCAAGAACGAAGTCCAGCACCAGTTCGCCCAGTTTCTCCCTAAATTTGTTCAGAGATTCGCTCATAACCAATTCGCTCCAGCACTTGGCGGAGGGCGGCTTTGAATTCAGGACTGGCTTCTCGTCCAAGCAGCCACGAGACTGCGGCCCTGACTTCATGTTCCTTCGGCTTGAGATCAAGCAAGTCGCCCAGGTGCCGGGTACCGTCCTTGGGGTCCATGGCCGCGTACATCTTGAAATGGACCTGGTCAAAGCGGTTGATGAAATACACTGTCAAACATGCTCCGTAGGATTTCTTGATGAGGCGGTTGGTCATGTTCGGCGGAAATCCAAAGGCAACCAGCGGACTGGCATGGAAGTTGAACCAGTCTTCCCGAATGTGTAACTCAATCCCGATTTCTGCCACCAACCGTTCAACGTCTGCCGGCAGGCTCTTCTCCGCCAGAACCTCAATATTAACTTGATCCACACGAAGAAGCGCGATGATATCAACATCCTCTGTTGCCCGGGACACCAAACCGACGGCGATGAGTGCAGTGCCTCCGCAAACCGCCACATTGAGCGGTTTCACGTCCGCATAAACCATTTTTCGGTTCAGGCGACTCAAGATTTTATCTATATTCTCGGCCGATAAGTTCATAAATATCGTTGTAACACTTATATTAAGCGCTATTACGGCAAATGTCAACTTACATTTTAATCCAGAATGGCTTTCACCGTTCACTATTCAATATTCCCCATTCCTTCACCTGACGGGTCGCTGACGGCAACCTGACGGCTTTCTGACGGGTCCAACCTCAGAAAACACCAATGTTTATGGAGGTCTTGACGGGTTGACGGCTCAAAACTCTTGGAGACTCCCCCCAGCGCACTGAGGTTGAATTTTCAGACGCGTCACCCTCAATTCCGGCCCGTTCGGCGGCTACTTGACGCCGAGGTTGATGCTCATGGCGCCACCCAACAGGTTGCGCACCTGGATGTCGCGACAATGGAGGGCGCGCATCTTTTCGGCCACGCCGCGCTGGGCGGGATAGTTCTGGAGGGAGGCGAAGATGTAGGCGTGGGTCGCGGAGTCTTTGCAGAATAATTTTCCGAACAGGGGAACGAAGAATTTCAAGTAGGTGAAATAAATCCCGCGCCAGAGGGGCTGGTCGGGCTTGCCGAAATCCAGCACGAGCAGGCGCGCGCCGGGCCGGCCCACCCGCCACATCTCCTCCAGGCCGCGCTGCCAGTCGGCCAGATTGCGCAATCCGTAGGCCACGGTGACCACATCGAAGGACGCGTCGGGGAAAGGGATGTTCAGGGCGTCGCCGCGCAGAAATTGGACCGGCGCTCCGGCGGACGGGCCGGGATGTTGTTTTTTGGCGCGCGCCCCGGCCACCGCGAGCATGGCGGGGCTGAAATCCAGCGCCACAACCTCCGCGCCGCGCTCGCGCAGGGCAAAGGCGACATCGCCGGTGCCGCAGCACAGGTCCAGGGCGCGCCGGCCTGGTTGCGCGCCGGCCATTTGAATCATGGCGCGCTTCCAAAGGCGGTGGAGGCCGAGGCTTTGGAGATCGTTGATGAGGTCGTAGCGGGGTGCGATGGTGGTGAAGAGTTTTTCCACTTTGGCGGCCCGCTGCTCTCCCGGATCAAGGAATTTGTTGGTCTCCATGCCGGGGCCCATTGTAACCCGGCGCGAGAAATTGCAACCCATCGTGCGCGGCGAGGAGTTGGTCTGGTGTGGCGAGCGGAAATGGTCAGGCGGAAGCGCGGCTACGGTGCGTTGGTGGCGGGGATGGCGGGAGGGGGCGCGGGGGGCATAACGCCGGGCGGGGTGACAGGCCGGTTGGAGGACTGGGGCGGGAGCAGGGCGGGGGGAACCACATTGGTTGAGGGGCCGTTGGCGCCACGGAAACGATTGGTGGGCCTTTCCCGAAATGGACCGCCCTCGCGAGGCGGGGGGCCTTCGCCCCGGCGCGGGCGGGACTGGTTGAGGTCGGCCTCATACTTTTTGTCCTGGGCGGGGCTTAATTCGTCGCGGATTTCTTGATGGACGCGGGCCAATTCCTTTTGGAGGTCCGGCTCGATCTTGTCCATAAGGAGCTTGATGCGCTCCTGGCTTTCGCGGATGACTCTCTCGACCTGCTCGTGCTGGTTGGTGGTCAGGTTCAATTCGCGATCCAGTCTGTGGAGCATATTGCTGCCGGTGAAATCTCTGGCGTCGTAGAGAGAGACGGGGCGAGGGGAGGAAGGGGGCCGAATCCCCGTTCGATCCACCAAAGCGCCGGTGATCACCCCGCAGCAAAAGATGACCATGGTGGCTAAAATGACTTTCCACGGACTCACCAGGCGTCCTCAACATGCTGATTCAAGGAGGCAAAAACGGTGTGCTCGACCTCCTGCGCAAAGCTGTTGGAGGAATCGGCGCCGGACCGATGCGCGGAGGCGAAGGACCACAGACCGCAGAGGAGGGTGATGGCCACGCAGGAGAGGGCGGCGCGCCAGAGGGGGCGCCCCCACAAGGCCCAGGCATTGAGCGGGGAAGCGGCGGCGATGCGCGCCATGATCCGCTTCTCAAAGGCGTACGGGACATGGTCCAGGGGCGGCTGCATTCGCGCCGCTCCAATTAGTTTGGTTTGCAGATCGCTGAGGTTCATAACAGCTATAATTTCAGACGGCCGGGCCGTTTGGATGGTTACAGGTACTTTTCTTTGGTGATTCTCGCCAGAATTTTGCGCATTTGGGCGCGGGCGCGGAAGGCGCGGACTTTGACCAGGGGAACGGACCAGCCGGTGATTTGGGCAATCTCCTTGACGGACCGCTCCTCAATCTCCAGCAGGGTGATGACCAGCCGGGCCGAGGGCGAGAGGGCGGACATGACGCGCTGGATCAATTGGCGGGCGGCCTCGGCATGGTCGCTGGCGGCGGCGGGTTCGACGACGAAGCGGTCGAGCCAGTCGCTTTCCGGGGGGGTCAATTCGGTGAAGGGGGTTTCGCGGTTGCGCTGGTGGGAGCGGAGGAAATCGTAGCAGGTGCGCACGGCCAGGCGCATGAGCCAGTGTTCGAAGGGGGCCTCGCCGCGAAAGCCGCCCAGTTTCTGGTAGGCCTTGATGAAGACCTCCTGAACGATGTCCTCCACCTCGCTCTCGCGGCGGGCGTAGCGGCGGGCGGTGGCGAAGACGCGCGGCTGATATTTAGTGATCAGCGGCTCAAAGCTCGCCGGGTCCCCTTTGATGACGGCGGCGATCAACTCGGCGTCAGAAGGCTCCATTGCGATGTGGGGCGGAGGTTCGTGGCGGAGAGGCCCGTCAGTCGCGGGTGATGCCGAAGGTCTGCTCGAATTCGGCGGAGAATCTGGCGACCTCGGCCAGGATTTTCGGGGGTTGCTGGGTGATGGTGTCGAGCATTTTGTCGCGCATTTCGGGGCGGAAGCGGATCAGCTCCAGGGCGGCGACCACCATGGCCAACTGGTTGTTGATCTCATGGCGCATGTGCGAGAGCTTTTTGTTCAGCTCAGTTACTTGTTCAGCGGTCAGGGTCGCTGGTGTCTGCGGTGCCGGCATCCCCGGCAGCATGTGGCGGGGCGGGCGGGAAATCAAGCCTGAATCCTCACAGGACCAGGAGGGTGCAGGACTGGCTGCGGGTGTCGGCCTGGCAGCAGGTGCGCAGGTAGTCCACGATTTGGTCGCTGAGAAGCTCGCAGCGGCGGCTCCAACGATCCGCGCCCGCGAGTTGTTTGACACAGGGGCGCAGGCCGTTGAAGCGGACGATATGAGGGGATTGTTCGAGTTGGCGCTGGAGCTGCTGGCGCAGGTGTGGGAAGAAGAACAGCTCGCCGGCCTGGCCGGCGTTCTGGATCAGATCGGGGAGATGGGACTCCTGGACGCGGAGGAAATCGGGCTGGGAATCGGCAAAAATGCTCAGGCCCAGCCCGCGCAAGGCGCGTTCCAGAGCGGAGGCAAATTCGGCGACGGAGACGAAACTGCGGTGGAGTTCCTGCTTGAAATAATGCAGGACGGCGGCCGCGGCGTGGCGGACCAGCTCCGGGTCCACCAAAGTGGCCGACTCGCCGATCAATTCAAAGCTGACCCATTCCGCCGAACAGGGGACTCTCTCGCCATCGGTGGTTTGGAACATCAAACAATCAGGTTTCAGTCGCGGCATTGTTGCCCTCCAGGTTTTTGACTTCGCGCACGAATTCGGTGGCTTCCTCGAACCGCCGGTACACACTGGCAAAGCGGACGTAGGCGACCGGGTCAATTTTGCGCAGCGCCTCCATGACCCGTTCTCCGATGGCCATGCCGGGAACCTCGCGGTCGTATTTGTCGGTCACCTCGTCCACGATTTGCTCGACCAAATCGGAGATGACCTTGGGGCTGATGGGCCGTTTCTGACAGGCCTTCTTGAGGCCGGCCAGGAGCTTGTCCCTGGAGAACTCCTCGCGGCGACCGTCGCGCTTGATGACCATCAAGCCCTCGTGCTCGATTTCCTCGTAGGTGGTGAAACGATGGGCGCACTTCAAGCATTGTCGGCGGCGGCGAATGGTCGAGCCTTCGCGGGAGGCCCGCGAATCAATCACCTTGTCATCTTGATGGCCACACTTGGGACAACGCATAAGCTTGTCGGCACCACTATGGAATGTGTTTGCGCTGTTCCTAACAACAAACTGTTGGGGTGTCAAGCCGTATCTTTGCGAATTTCGGCGTTTTCCGTTGGCAGGGGGGGAAGGGCAGGGCGGACGCATCCATTTCTCCGCGCGAACTTAACGCAAAGTCGCAAAGCCGCAGAGCCGCAAGGAGGATATTGAAGTGGAAATGGCGAATGGGGGGGGCATCAATCATCGCCTTTTACTTTGCGTCTGGCGAATTTGCGTTGAAGATGCGCACCAGGAGTTCAATTTTCAATGGTGTGAAAGAACTTGGACGCGCCTGCCTTTGGAGGGTGGGGCGGTCAGGATTTGGGACCGGCGAATTCGGCGGGGATTTCGGTGATGGGCTGGATTTCCACGTTTCGGAAGTAACATTCCCCGCCTTCGGTCTGCAAACTGATCTTGCCGGAGGTGATGGGGGCGGGCGAGGGGCCGTCCAGGCGCTGGGCGTTGTGGAGGCGCATGACGACCTGGCCGTTGAC
>JBEKAN010000189.1:0-8603 GCA_050015895.1 Verrucomicrobiota bacterium | reverse complement strand
GCCGCCAAGCCGCCCCGCCCCACCATCTGCACCTTTCATTCCCTCTGCGCCCGCATCCTCCGCCTTCACATCGAGCGCCTGGGCTACAAACGCAATTTCGTCATTTACAGCGAATCCGACCAGCTTGCCGCCGTCAAAAAAATCCTCAGCCACATTTCCGACCAAGCCGCCAAAGCCGACCCCGCCCAAGTTCTGGCCCTCCTCAGCCGCCACAAGAACGCCGGTTCTTCCGGCGCGGCTTTCGCCGACCCCAATGTGGCGGCGCTGGCCGAACACGTCGCCTCGCGCTACCAAAGCGCCTTGCGCGCCTGCAACGCGGTGGATTTCGACGACTTGATCCTCCTCACCCTCCGCCTTTTCGCCGACCATCCCGACGTCCTGAAATGCTGCCGCGACAAATACCAATACGTGATGGTGGACGAATATCAGGACACCAACGCCGCGCAGTTCCAGCTTATCCACCACTTGACCGCCGCCCATGGCAACCTCTGCGTGGTGGGCGACGACGACCAGAGCATTTACGGATGGCGCGGCGCCCAGATCGCCAACCTGCTCGACATGGAACGGCATTTCCCCAAAGTCAAAACCATCCGCCTGGAGCAAAACTACCGCTCCACCACCACCATTCTCTCCGCCGCCAACGCCCTCATCAAACACAACGTCCGCCGCCGGCCCAAACAGCTCTGGTCCCAAAACGGGCAGGGCCAAAAAATCCTCCTCCACACCTATTCCGACGACGACGCGGAAGCCCGCCACACGGCCGAGCAGATCGAGTTCGCCCGCCTGGCGCGGCGCGTCGCCTGGCGCGAGCAGGCGATCCTTTTCCGCACCAACCAGCAGGCGCGCTCCCTGGAAACCGCCCTGCGCCAGGCCGGCATCCGCTACCACCTCATCGGCGGCCAGAGCTTCTTCGATCGCCGCGAAATCAAGGACTTCCTGGCCTTCCTCAAAACCTTCCTCAATCCGCACGATGACATCAGCCTCCTGCGCATCGCCAATGTCCCGGCCCGCGGCCTGAGCGAGGTCACCATGGAACGGCTCCTGGCCGCCAGCCACCAACGCTCCTGCTCCGTCTTCTCCGCCATGCGCCACACCGACGTCCGGGCCGGATTCGCCCCCAAAACGCGCGAGTCCCTCGCCGCCTTCGTGGATTTCATCCAGCGCCACCAAGCCGGACTGCGGGACGGAGCGACCGTTTCCCCGCGCCAATGGGCCGAAAACTTCCTCCAGGAAATCGCTTACGAGGCCGAGTTGCGCCGCGGCGAAAAGACCGCCGACGCCGCCGAGAACCGCATCCGCAACCTCAAAGAACTGGCCGCCACCCTCCCATCCGCGACCACCGACCCCGCCGCGCAATTGGAGGATTTCCTGGACGATCTCTCCCTGGACTCCGACCGCCAGGAGGAAAAGGAACTCACCGGCGACGCCGTCACGCTCATCACCATGCACAGTTGCAAGGGATTGGAATTCCCCCATGTCTTTATTGTCGGATTGGAGGACGGCCTGCTGCCCCACTCCCGGTCAAAGCTCGAGGGCGGACTGGACGAGGAGCGCCGCCTCTTCTATGTCGCCCTGACCCGCGCCATGCGGACGCTGACCCTGAGCCACTGCGCCGCGCGCAAAAAATACGGTCAGCCCCGTCCCTGCCATCCCTCGCCATTTCTGGGGGAACTTCCCCCCGACCTTCTGGAACTGGCCGATGAGAAAAGCAAGGCCCCCGTCTCCGTCCAGGCCGGCCGCGATGGATTCGCCGCCATGCGCCTGGCCGCCGCCGCCGCCCAGCCGGCGAATCCCCCAGAATCCTCAGGGTAAAATCCCGTCCATGGGCGGCGCGCCCAGAACGCGGTCATCCAGGTCAAAGACCACCATGTTCTTCTTGACTGTGAATTTGGTTTTCCCGGCCATCGCCGCCGCCTCCAGCGCCTCCCAGCCGTTGAGGTCGAACTCCGCGAAACTGTGCCGGAAGAAATGAAACGAGTCGTGCGAGGCCGGTTTGGGCCGCAGGTTGGTGTTGAGATAAAAGCCCAGCAGATGCTCCAGATGGTCCCAGTCCAGGTCGTCATAAATCGCCGCCTTGTCGTACTTGTGGCTCCGGATCGAGTCCGCCGTCTTCTGGTCCTCCACCACCTCGATCGGTTCCAGCGGGTCCTCCGCCGTGTGCAAAAGCAGGAAGGGCGGCCGCAGGGTCGCCCGGATGTAAGTCTGGTTCGTCAGGGCCGCCACCGCGTCCAGCAGGGTGGGCGCGCTGTTGGTCAACTGGGCGTGGACGCGTCGGAAGAAATAAAACTCGTCCGTCGCCCCCGGCATGAAGATCAGCGCCTTGACCGCCGGATTGCGCTGGAAGGCGGCGAGCATCACGGGGACCGCGTTGGAGCGGTTCAACTCCCGCACCGGCTGTTTGAGCGGCATTTTCGCCAGCGCCTCCGGCCAGTTCGTCTGCGCCGAAAGGCACAACGGGGCCGCCAGCAGGGCCATCAACAAGCGATAGTTCATGTCTCTTATTTATGATGCGTCGGTCATGGGTGGTAGGGCGCGCACTCCGTGCGCGCCGCGGCGGGCAGAGGACTGCCCGCCCTACCTTTCCCCGCGATCACTGACGCAATACTCGTATCTCTCTCATCACTCAAAACGAAAGCCGCGCCATGCGTTCCTGGATTTGCCCCATCCAGCGCGCGATGTAACTGAACATCCGATACTTCCCCTCCAGCTCCTCCAACGGCAGCGCGGCGGCGCGCGACGCCGAACCCGGCTCCGGCGCGGCCTCCCACACCGAGTTCATCCCTTTCAACTCGCCCAGCATCTCGTCGCGCCGCCTCCCGATCCGCTCCTGGAGCCTTTGCAGCCGCTCCGTCAACTCCATTCCCTCCGAGAACATCCCCGCCTGGAGCAGCGGCGAACTGGTTTTGGACTTGGCCGCCAAAAAGGAATCCGCCTCGCGGCAAATCCGGCCCACCTCAAAAAACAAATCCATCGCGGCGGGCGGAACATCCCGCGTGTCCTTCGGCCGCGCCCCCGTCTCCAATTCCAGCAAATGCCCCAGCCGGTCCTTTGGCTCCCGCAGACATTGCCAGGCCGCGTTCAACTCGGTGAAATTCCTCTGGGCGGCGGCTTTTTCCGTTTCGCCCGCGTTGTGCGCGCGGTCGGGATGAATTTCCGCGGAAAGCGCGAGAAACTTCTGCTTCAGCCCTTCCAGATCGAGCCAGGGCCGGCGCGGCGCGTGGAGCAGGGCGAAATAATCCAACATGCCGGGGAAAGAGCGCTAGGCGCTGAAACTCTCCCCGCACGAGCAAGTGCTGGCGGCGTTGGGATTCTTGACCTTGAATCCGCCCTCCTGCAGCGCGTCCACGAAATCCAATTCGCTGCCCGTCACATACAGCGCGCTTTTGGGGTCCACCACCACCTTGATGCCGCCGCTCTCCACCAGGATGTCGCGGCTGGCGGGCTGGTCTTGGAGGTCCATTTTATATTGCAGCCCCGAGCAGCCGCCGCCGACCACGGCCACGCGCAACACCCCGTTGGGCCGCCCCTGCTTTTGCAAAAGCGCGCCCACCTTTTGCGCCGCGCTCGCCGTGACCCGGATCAGCCGCTCGTCCCCCACGCGGACCCCGGCGGTCGTCCGCGCCGGAGTGGCGGACCCGCCGACGCGAGGAGGCGGACTCTCCACGCGCCTCTCCGTCGTCGCTTGGGCGGGGGCGGTCGCTTGTTTTCCAGCAATCATAGTGCCACAACCTATCTCCGGGTGCGTCCGCCGTCAACCTTGCCCCCACATTCTCTCAGCGCAAACGCATTCAAAATTTCCCACCAATTCGCGCGGTCACGCCCGCATGTTGGTGGACAGCGCCCACGGCGTCGCGCCCAGGCCGCCCCAGCCGCCGGGATTGTGCGTGGCCAGAAAAATCTTGCGCAGCGTCTCGTCGTAGGGCGCGAGGGCCGTCCACAACACGCCGGGCGAATTGGCCCAGCGCGGGTCCGGCGCGCCGCCGTCAATCCTCTGAAACTTGGCGCCCTCCATTTTGTGGTTCCACATGAAGTCGCGGTTGGTCGCGATGAGGCGGTCAATCTCCGCGCGGGTGAACACCAGCCCGTGCTCGAACGCCGTGACGACGCCTTCCACATCAATCTCGTAGTAGCCGCCGTTGGGATGCACGCCCACCCAGTGCCGGAGGGCGCCCCCGGCGTCGCGGTCCCAGGGGCCGCCCGGCTCCCAATAATTCCACACATAGTATTTGCCGTTGTCGCGGGTGGTCATCCGGGAGCGCATCACGCGCCACCAGGCCTCGGCGCGGTCGCGACAGACCGTTTTCCCTGTGACATCGTGCAGCGCGATGAGCCAGCAGGCGATGAGGTTTTGTTTGTTGTCGGGATTGGAGAAGCCGCCGCTCTTGCGCCGCGCGTAGCCCGCGGACCATTTGCCGGGGGAATTGCGGTCCACTCCAAAGGGCGGCACGACCCAAAGCCCGCCGTCCTGGACCGGACGCCAGCAGTCGCGCGAGTCCCACTTCTGGAAAATCTGGCCGGCGAGCTCGAGGAAGGCGCGGGCGCGGGCGCCGTGTTTGGTTTCCAGCGCGGGAGTCTTGAGGATTTCGGCGCAGGCCAGGACGACCGGGCGCCACATCATCGCTTCGCCCAGGAGGCTGTCGGCCGAGTATTCGCTGGAGTCGCCGCCGCTCCCGTCGCCTTTGGGCCACCCGGGGAAGCCGTCGGGTTCCTTTTGGGCGCGTTTGACGACGGCGTCGGTCCAGTCCACCAGCAGGTCCATCCATTTGGGGTCGCGGGTGGCCAGGTAACCATAATAAAAGCCGTGGAGCATGGGGCTGACAAGCCAGCCCAGTTCCTCGCCCATTTCCGTGTCACAAGAGCGCGAGCGGGTTTCGCCGAGGATGTTTTCTTCCCAGCGCGCGCGCCAGTCCTTGGCGGTGGCGTCGTCCACCAAAGGCGTGGCGGCGCCGGAACCGGAAGCGCAGAGGGCGCGGCCGGACCGCGGGAGGAGGCCGGAGGTGGAGGCGAGCAACAGCGCGCGGGCGGACAGGCGCTGGAGGAATTGGCGGCGGTTCATGCGGAGGAGATTACCGCAAACCCCGCCCCCGCGCCAGCCCGTGGTCATGAATCCCGTATAAAGAAGAAATTTGTGCCTCGTTTTTCGTCCAGCCGGAATCCCAGGGACGCCAGCCGGCTGGTGATCGAGGCGGCCAGCGGCTCCCCGTGTATCTCCATGACGATGGCTTTGGTCGCGGCGAGGGTCCTGCTGATGGATGGAAAATTCTCAAAGACCTCCTTCTCGGCCCCCTCGATGTCCATTTTGAGCAGATCAATATCGCGGCCCAGGATGTTCCACTGCCGCAGGCACTCATCCGCTGTGGTCACCTCCACCTCCACATCTCCCGACTCGTTGAGGCTTTGCGTGGTGGAAACGGCCACCAAGGTGATGCGCTCCTTTCGGGCCGAGCCGCCTATGGCGACATTTCGGAGCGTCACGCCGGCCTGCCCCGCGAACCTCCCGGCCGCAAAGCCGTACGCCACCGGACTCATCTCCGCCCCATGCGCCTCCACCCGCGGATTGAGGGATTGCGCATAGTTGATGAACAACCCGTGATGCGTCCCGAAGTCCACCAGTCTGACCGATGGTTTGCCGCGCAAAAGGCCCGGCAGGTTCTTGAATTTGTAACAGCCTTCGATAAAAATCTCGTCATAGACCACGAACTCCATCAGGTGCGACAGATTGAACCCGTGCCGGGAATGGAAGGTCACTTTCTTGCCGCGCAGCAATCCCACCCGGCAGCCCATCCACCGGACCGCGCCGGCAAAGCCTTCCCGGGCCGCGAGGGTCGGGAAGATCAAGGGCATCCGAAGCCCCAGATAAATGGGGTAAAGCCATTTGTGTTCACGCGACGCCAGATATAGTCCTTGCAGCATAAAGAGAATCCATCAGAGCCTGGGCTTTGGCCGCTTGGCTGGGGCGGGAGCGCGCGCCAGCCGCGCCCGCCTCATGGCGGGAATGGGTTGTGGTGGTTGGAATGGCTCACGCGGGCGATTATTCATGGGGCGTGGGGATTGGGTCAAGCGCGAAAGACGCCGAAAATCCGCGCGCGCCCCTCCACTTTCACGCGTTCCGGGCGACATCTTCCCGTCAGGCGGCGGGTCTAGGGCTGGTATAAGCGATAGAAGGTCGCATTGGTGGGATCCGGCAGTGTGACAGAAATCGTCGCGCTGTTGGTGACGGGAGAGCCGCCGGCGGCGCTCCAGGCGGCGCTGAAATTGGTCGTCATTTGCACCGTGAAGTTGGCGGCCGAGCCTGGTAATTCCCAGAAGTCAATGTCGGAATCCGATTGCGTTGTCGCGGTGCGACGCGCACACTTGTCCCCCTTGAAATAAACAGTGCTAAAAGTATGCCCGAAAGCATCCCCGATATTCTCGTTTCCTTGCGCGACCTGGCTCAAGTGCTTTTCATTGACCGCCTCAACCCCCGGAGAATACAGGCGTCGAAAGCCGCGTGCGCCGCGTGCAGGAAATTGCGATTCCATTCCCGCTCCAGAATCCGTCCCTTGTCATGGCCCGATCTGTTTCAAAAGCTGGGGATTCATCATGTGGATTTGGTTTCCCTCCCCAGCCCGCTCACGGACTTTGGCGGCGCAACCAGCAAAGACGAATACTACGCGCTCGCGGCCCTGGCCAGAGGACTTCAACCAGGGATAATCTTCGAGTTTGGAACCTACCTGGGCGTCGGCACTCTGACCATGGCGGCGAACACCCCGCCCGCGTGCAAGATTTACACGCTGGACCTGTCAGACGCGGTCGAACCGGATTTGATCCGCAAACTCGGGGCGGATGACAAGACTTTCATAGGCGGCAGCAGACACCGTGTGGGCCAGGCCTTTCTACAATCGCCGTTTGCGGACAGAATTGTGCAAATCCGCGACGACTCCATGACGTTCCGCGCCGAGAGCCGCGTGACGAATGTGGATTTGGCGTTTGTGGACGGCGGGCACAGTTTGCCCGTGGTCGCAAAGGACAGCGAAAACGCGCTGCGGATTCTTTCTTCCACCGGAACGATTATATGGGACGACTACGGCCCATGGCACCCGGGCGTGGTGACGTACCTTGAGGAGTTCTCCGCCTCGCGCGAGGTGTATTCGATAACTGGAACCAACTTTGTGATTCACAGCCGACGGTGGCCTTCAGGGATGGAACGGAAATGAAACGTGCGCCGGAGCCGGACTGATGGCATTGGCGGTCTTGATGCTGGGCTGTTTTTTCACGGTTGTCTCCATCCTCGGAATGGCGCGCCTTTTCCTTTGGATTCCGGAGGGAATTGTCCGGGCGCGCGTTGCGCGACCTCCCTCCGCAAGTTCGATGTTGGCATCCGCCCGTTTTGGCTTATGCTTGCCGCCACACCATGAAAGTCACCCAAACTGAGAGTGAGGGGGAAATCAGGGGCGGCGGCGCTGTTCTCCTGCTGGCCGTTCTTTTTGCGGCCCTCTCCATCTTGTGTTATCAGGCCTACCAGCCCCACATGACCATGTGGGCCAATGACGCCCATTTGGGCGCGCTGAAAACCTCCTCCGCCAGTCTGCCGGCGGACTTCACGGGCGCCTGGGTGGACCAGTGGTGGATCGGCAGCGAAGTCCCCGCGCCCTCTCCCAGCGTGACCTTGATTCTGGCCACGTTGATTTCCCCGGAAATGTATCTGAAGATCTACACGCCCTTCACCATGCTGCTTCTGGGCTTCTGCGCCTGGGTTTTGTTCCGCCAACTCAAATTTGCGCCGATGGTCTGCGTGCTCGGCGGCTTGGCGGCCGGTCTCAACATGCACTGCTTCTCCAATGGCTGCTGGGGCACAGGCACCTGGAACGTCGGCATCGCCATGATCTTTCTGGCGGTCGCCGCCGTGGTCACCGACCACATCCGCCAAACTTGGATCAAGGCCGCCCTGGCCGGACTGGCCACGGGCATGGCGGTGATGGAGGGTTTTGACAGCGGCGCCATTTTGAGCCTCTTTCTTGGGATATTCCTCCTCTTCTTTTTCTGGATCACCGAAACCACCGTGGGCAGGCGCGTTTCCAAAGGCGCCTGGGCGGGTCTTTTGGCGGTGCTTTTCGCCGTGTTGATTGCCGCCAGCACTCTTTCCACCCTGATCGGGACGCAGATTCAAGGAATTGCCGACTCCGGATATACCCCGCAGCAAAAATGGGACTTCGCAACCATGTGGAGCCTTCCCAAATTGGAATCCTTGCGCGTCATTATCCCGGGTGTTTTTGGCTATCGCATTTCCGACTACACCACCCCGCCCCCGCCCGCTCTGGCCTTTCTCCTGCCAAGCTCCGGCGACCAGACGGCCGGGTCCCAAACCACCATTGACAAATCCCCCGCCTACTGGGGCAAAGTTGGCGAAGACCCGCAAATTGCCCGACTGGAAAGCAGCGATCCCAAGCTCCGCGCCGACACAATGGCCGGCTTCGATCAGAATTTTATCGAGCAGGTCTTTGGCAGCAAGGATCCCCAGTTGCGCCAGAAGCTGGTGGACGCCATGCGCGGCGACAATGCCGACTTCCGCGCCCAGATTATCGAGGGGGTCAAAGGGGGCCTCCAACGCCGCTTTTCCGGCA
>JBEKAN010000188.1:0-8671 GCA_050015895.1 Verrucomicrobiota bacterium | reverse complement strand
TGGGATTGGATCTGCCCAACGCGCCGAAAATCGTGCCAAATGTAGTGGAGAAAAACGGTCTCAAAAACACCAAAGTCGTTGATAATCAAGCCCCGCTATCCCCGAACTGACGAACTTGGGCTACCTTTGCCGATCACCGACGCATTACGACTGCAAATTGTCCGCGATTTCGGTCAGCTTCGGCTCGACGAAGAAGGACTCCTCCTGCACGACGCGCACACCCAACTCGCGCAGCTTCTCCGCGCCGATGGTCTCCCGGTCCGCCAGCAGGTTCTGTTTGTTGACCTCCTCCTTGACGCGGATGTAACCCATCGCGCTCACGGCCTTGAGGTTCTCCTTGACCCGGTCCCAGGTCCAGCCCGTCAGCGTCCGCAAGGACGGGCCGCCCATGCGCCAGCCCAGGGTGCCGTGGACGGTCTCGATGGAGCGGACGGCGCCAAACTCCTGCGGGTTGGCCTCGGACCAGACGCGGGCGTGCTCCATTTTTTGTTCGAGCGCCTCGTTTTGGCCGGCCAGCTCAGGCTCGTACTGCCGCCGCACGGACTGGATTTGCTCGTCCATGGCGGCGGTGAGAAGGCGCTGGCGGTTTTTGATGGCCGCGATTTCCCCGATGAGACTTTCCAGGGCCTCGCGGGTGCGGATGACGGGTTGGGTGTTCTTGATTCGATTTGTTTTCATTTTATTTCATTCTCCTGGATTGCATAAACTGAGAGACTTTCTCGCGCGAAATTTGAATCACGTCCCGGACGTAATACTTCTCCACCGCCCCCAGCAGCCCGTCCTGGACCAGATTGTGGACATGGGAGGCGCCGCAGTTCCAAACCCGGCACAATTCGCTGCTGAGCAGAAAGGGCCGCTCCTGCGGGAACATGCCGTCGAAGATCCCCTCGAACGGATTGTCCTTCTGGGCCGCCAATTCGATGGGGCTGAGTGGTTCCACCCGCCGCTGCATGCGGACCACCGACTCGGTGAGGATGCGGCAATAAGCCCGCCGGGCGCGGGCGCGGCGGAAATCAAAGGCCCATTGCAGCTCGCCGGTGGTGATCCACGCCAGGATGTCGTCCTCGCCGCAGCCCAGGGCCAGGCGGGCGGATTCCAGGCCAATCAAAGGGGCCTTCAGAGTCAGGGTGGTGAGCAAAGTCCGCCGGCCCGCGAAAACGGGTTCCGGGACCGGCTCAAGGGCGGCGGGCGGAGCCGCGGCGGGAAGGATGTCGGAATTCATGGATTGCCGGCGTTGAGGGTGGAAGGGAGGCCCCGGCGCCGCGGCAAAAGCGGCGCCAGCGGGCGAAATTCCGAGCTTTGCGTTGTGTGTTGCGGGTGGATTAGCTCCGCCTGGGCGGCGCAGACGACCAGGGCGCGCAGCAGGTTCTCGCGCCGGGCCAGGGAAGCGGGCAGCGTGCAAAGGACATGCTGGCTGAGGACCGCGAAGGCGGCGGGGCCGGGCATCGGGCCGGCGGAGCCGCCCGGGACTCCCGCCCCTGGAAGGGACAAACCCCTCCACCCCGCCCCGATTCGCGCGGCGGGAAAGCGGCCAGACCGGCCGGGGGCGGCGGCGGGGGGCGCCCCGGGGTCGCGTGTGGTGTGGGGATTTCCCGCGATTTCCCCCCTGTTTTTCCGATTTTTTGCGGTCTTTTCTATGTGTCGTGTCATATACTTAGCTCAAAAGGTAACACAGACACGTAATTTGTCAATGGTAAACTTAGCTTAACAGCAAAAAAGATCCGCCCCGGACCCGTCACCGCGGGAATTGCGGGGTGGAGCGGGGGGCGCCGGGGCCGCCGGAGGGGGCGCTTCGCGGCCCGGAAACGGCGGGCCGCAAGGGACATGCCGGCTCCGGAAGGCAAAACAGGCGGGGACGGGGCCGGGGCCGGGATCGCGGCTTGACCCCGCCGCTCTTGGAAGTCTTGGAAGGGCCCCCTCCCCGCCGCATCAAGAGGCCGGGGGGGGGAACCGCCCCCCCCGGGGGGGGCGGGCGGCCGGGCGAAAAAGTGTAGTGTAGAAATATCTTGCGTTTTTTCGATTTTGTGCTTTTATTTCCACACGGTCTGGTCTATACTTAGCGAGTAAAGTGACACAGACACGTAATTAAATAATTAAAAACTTAGCCCAAATGCAAAAACATACCATGGACCCATTAAAACAGGAATTTGTGGACCTGATGAACGTGATGGGCTGGACTCAGGCGGAGACCGCAAGGCAGCTCTGCATGACGTCCGGCGCCGTCAACCAACTGGTGAACCCGACTTTGACGGTGAAGCCGAGTTCAACCACCTTGCGGCTCTTCAAGGTGCTGGTGGCCACCCAGCGCCCGGAGGCCATGAACACCAAGACGCTGGAATTGAAGGAAAGCCCGGCGGCGTTCGTCTCCGCCCCCGAGCGCAAGCTGGTGGAGGCGGTGCGCCGCATATCGGACTCGGATCTGCCGCGCGCCTATGCCGCCCTGCACGGGTTGATCGCGGGGTTCGCCGCCCCGCTTCGGGTGCGCCGCGGGCACCCCAAACGAGCCGTCCGGGCCGCCAAACGCTGATTCGAGGCCTATGAAAAAGAAAAAAAACAAAACCAGTTCATACGCGCGGACCAAAATCATGGACGAGTTCACAGCGTTGCCGATTTCCCGCCAGCAAAAATGGCAGTTGCGCCGCGCCAAAGAGGGCCGCTGCGTGATTTGCGGGGAGAAGAAGGTGACCGCCTGGCACTGTCTCAAGCACGCCATCGCCAACCGGGAATGGGCGCGCAAGTACGCGGGATCCAAGCGGCGCAACAAGACCCTGACTTACAAGCTGGCCTCCAAGGAAAAGAAGAAGTCGTAGCTCGCGGCGCCGGTTTCCGTCCCGCACCGCGCCGCCGCTGCCTCAAATCAGCCGGGCCGTGATTCTCTTTGAAGACGAGCACATCCTGGCGGCCAACAAGCCGCCGGGGCTTAACACCCACGCCCCCTCGCCCTTCGCGGGCCAGGGGTTGTACGAATGGCTCCGCGACAGCCTGCCCGGCCGCGCCCGTCTGGCCATCATTCACCGCCTCGACAAGGAAACTTCCGGCGTCATCGTCTTTGGCAAAAACCCCGCCGCCAACCGCTCCCTCACCCGCCAGTTCGAGGACCGCGCCGTCCGCAAAAAATATCTCCTCCTGACCGACCGAAAAACATCCTTCGCGCGTCTGACCGTCAAATCCCGGCTCGCTCGCGCCGGGGATAAGTACCTCGCCCGGCCCGCCGGGGCCGGCGGCGCGGAAGCGGTCACCAGATTCACCCTCGCCGGGTCCCAGCCCCCCGCCGCCGGCGGGCGGGAAGGCTGTTTCGTCTGGGAAGCCGAACCCCTGACGGGGAGGACCCATCAGATCCGCGCGCAGGCGGCGGCCCACGGGTTTCCCATTCTGGGCGACACGCTCTACGGGGGCGCTCCGGCGGGGCGCGTCTTCCTGCACGCCGCGCAACTGGGCCTGCGCCATCCCGCCTCGGGGGAGGAACTGGTGTTTGACGCCCCGCCCGACTTCTCCGCCGATCCGCGCTGGACGCTCCGCGCGGCGGTGATCGCCCCGTCGGCCACCGACGCCTTCCGCCTCACCCACGGGGCCGCCGACGGCTGGCCCGGTTTGCAGGTGGACCGGCTGGGCGACTTCTTGCTCGCCCAATCGGCGGAGGAACTGACTGCGGCGCAACGGGCCTGGGTCGAGGAACTGCTCCGGCGCTTCTGCCTGCGCGGCGCTTATCACAAGCTGCTCCGGCGCCGGGCGGACAACCGGCGCGAAACTTCCCCCCAATGGCTCTGCGGGCAGCTTGCGCCGGCGGAAATCCTGGCGCGGGAAAACGGCCTGCGCTTCGCACTGCGCTTTGAGGAGGGGGGTTCGGTGGGTCTGTTCCTGGACCAGCGGGAGAACCGCCGCCGCCTCCTGACCGGCTACATCGCCCCGGATTTCACCCTCCCGCGTCCGTTTGAGGCCCTTAACGCCTTCTCCCACACCTGCGCCTTCTCGGTTTGCGCGGCGGCCGGCGGCGCGCGCGTCGCCAGCCTGGACCTCTCCAAGCATTATCTGGAATGGGGCCGCCGCAACTTCGCCCTCAACGGCTTGGACCCCGCCGCCCATGATTTCATGTTTGGCGACGCCTTCGCCTGGTTCCGGCGCATGGCCAGACGGGGGCGTTTGTTTGACGTGATCATTTTGGACCCGCCCACCTTTTCGCGCTCCAAGGAGCACGGCGTCTTTCAAGTGGAAAGCGACACCCCGGCCCTGGTGGGCGCGGCGCTGCCCTTGCTGCGCCGCGGGGGCGTCCTGCTGGCCTCCACCAACGCCGCCACCCTGCCGGCGCAACAGTTCCTGGACAAAGTGGCCCTGGGCGCGGCGCGCGCCGGCCGCCCCGTCACCCGGCGCCACTACGCGCCGCAGCCGCCCGATTTTCCCCTTCACCGCGCCGAGCCGGCCCACTTGAAGACAGTCTGGCTGCGCGTCGGCTGACTGACTCCCTGCGTTCCCGCCGCGGGCCAGGAATCGCGGATAGCTTTCCAGTCAGAGCAACTCCAGCGCGCGGCGCAATTCCTCGTCCGTATTGTAGAAATGCGTCGAAACGCGCAGATACTGCCGCCCGCCCCGGTCCGCCCGCAACGACATCTCCACTCCCGCCGCGCGCAGTTTCTGGAACCACGCCGCCAGGTCCGCCCCCTCGCGCGAAAACGTGACGATCCCGCTCGCGTTGGCGGGCGGGGCGTCGGCCTGCAGCACCGTCCACCCTTTCTCCCGCAAGGCCGGAACCAGCCAGGCGCGTTTGCGCAGCAACTCGGACGCGATGTTCTCCACTCCCGCCTCCAGCAACAACTCCAGCGCCGCCCGCAGTCCCACCAATCCGATCAGGTTGCCCGTGCCCGGTTCGTAACGCCGCGCGTCCGCCCTGAAAACCATCCGCTCCTGCGCCACATAATTGGGCGAGCGCACATTGTCCGATCCGAAGACCACGGGTCGCAGTTTGTCCTGCAACGATTTGCGGACGTAAAAAATCCCCGCGCCGCAAGGCCCCAGCAGCCACTTTTGCGCGCCGGCGGCCAGGAAATCCACATGCCGGACCGAAAGCGGAAACGCGCCCAGCGTTTGAATCGCGTCCAGGCCGAACAGTATTTTCCGCTCCCCCAGATACTTGCCAATGGCCTCCAAATCGGGGCGGTATCCGGCCAGGAAATGGTTGGTCGCCAGCGCCACCAGCCGCGTTTGCTCGTCCACCTGGCCCATCACATCCACCGGGCGGATCTTCCCCAATTCGCGCACGTTCATCAGGCGCACCTGCACCCCTTTTTCCGCTAGCGCCATCCAGGGATAGACATTCGCGGGATAGTCGTCGAAATAGACCAATATGTTGTCCCCTTTGCGCAGCGGCAGCCCGGCGGCGGCCAGACTCAACGCCAGCGAGGTCGGCGCCACAAACGCGATTTCCTCCGCCTCCGCCCCGATCAGCCGCGCCGCCAGCTCCCGGGTCTGCTGCACCGCCGTCGGCCCAAGAACCGACCACTGGTCGTTTTGCGAGGATTGCAGCGCGTAATCGCGCATGGCTTCCGACACCCGCCGCGGCAGCGGGCTGGCGCCGGCGTGCGCCAGGAAGATCTTCCCGCGCGCCACCGGAAATTCGTGCCGGCGCAATTCCTCGTTGGATAAAATTTCGCTGACAGTCATGGGAACTTTCGTCCGCTCAGAACCCTTTCTCGATCTGGTCCAGCTCGCCAAAGTAACTCATGTAATAGGAAATAATCCCCCATCCCACCACCAGCATCACACCCCAGGTGATCAGCTTGGCCGCCCATTTCCCGGCCTGCCTCATTTTCCGGCTGCCTTCCTCCTGATAAATCACATGCAGGCGGCCCAATGACTCGTCAAGCTGCCCGCTGATCTCCCCGGTGGTGTAGAGGCTGACGAACAACTCCGGAAACGACCCCGACTGCTTCATCAACTCCGCCGGAGTGGACCCGGACTCCACCGCCTCCTTCCACCCCCGCACCGCCCGGCCCAGCGCGGGCGATCCGCTCGCCGCCGCCGCCATCTCCCACGCCTGCGTGATCAGCATCCCGGCGTTGAGCAGCGAATCCAGCGCCGCCGCCAGCCGCCCCAGCGCCAGGCTGCGCCGCGCCGCTCCCAGCAACGGAACCGGGCGCAGTACCCCTTCCAGCCAGCTCCGCCATTCCGCTCCCCGCCTTCCCTGGCAGGCGAAAAGCAGAAAAATGGCCGCGGCATAGACGGGAATCAGCGGCGCCAGCACATGCAGCCAAAATCGCTCCAGCCCGTGTCCAGGCCGCAGATAATCCACGAACGCAAAAACCAACACCGCGAAATGGAACAACCCTGCCGGATACGCCAAATCCGAGATCATCTGCCGCGCCATTTGCGCCCGCTCCTCGTAATACCCCGCCAGCAGTTTGAAGCACGCGTCCAACCGCCCGCTCCGGTCTCCCGCCTCCACCAGCGCCGCGTCGAAGGCCGGCATCCAGCTTCCCAATTTCGCCACCGCCGTCCCCACCGAATGCCCCTCCCGCAACTCCTCCTGCAATCGCGCGATGGGGGCGCGCAGGGCGCGGGAGGGAGGATTGTTGTGAAGCTGTTCCAGGGCCTGCGGCGCCGTCAACCCCGCCCCCAGCAACACACCCAGCGTGTGATACAACTCCCCTCGCCTCTTCAGTTGCCCGGGCGTGATGATCAATGGCATTATGTCCCGATCCGCGGCCGGCGACCGACGACCGCCCGAAATCAGCCGATCAGCTTGTCAAAGTGCCCCTTGAGATCCCGTTTGGAAACCATTCCCACGATCTGCCCGGCCACCTGCCCGTCCTTGAACAGCAGGAACGTCGGGATGGCCCGCACCCCGTATTCGGCCGCCAGCTTCTGATCCTCGTCCACGTTCACCTTGCCGATGCGCACACGGCTGTCGTACTCCCCGGCCAGCTCGTCGAGCACCGGGGCGACCTGTTTGCAGGGGCCGCACCACTCGGCCCAGAAATCCACCACCACGGGCACGGACGACTTGAGCACTTCCTGGTCAAAATTTGTCGTGTTCAGTTTTACTATGTTTTGGGCGGACATAAGTGAAATGTTAATTGCGCGTGATCCCCGGAATCCCATAAAGCAAAAACAGCGTCGTCCCTATCGCCGCCAGCGCGAACACCGCCGCGGCAATCGCCAGCACCTTGTCCAGCTTGCCCACCCCGGCCACGACCGGCGGGTACTGGACGGCCGGGCGCGCGGCCGCCGCGGGTGCGGCGGTCCGGGCCGCGGTCGTCGCTCCCGCTCGCGAGGCCGGACCCGGCGGGGGCGCCGCCGGAGGAGGAACACCGCCCGGCCGGGGAGCGGCGGGCGCATGGGCCGCCATTGGCGCGGCGGCGGAAGTGGCTGGCATGGGCGCGCCCGGCGCCAGGGTCGGCAACTTAATGGTGGGCGCTGATGTGGGCTTGGGCGGCAGATTGATGCGAACGGTTTCCTTCTTGGGCTGCACCTTCGCCGCCTCCGCCGGTTTGGGCGGCATCGCGCCACCCGGCAAATTCGGTATATTGTCTGGCATATTTTCCTTTTGTGCCCACAGACTAGAGTTGCCGCGCCCCCGTGTCAAACCCGTTCTTCCAC
Source organism: Verrucomicrobiota bacterium (assembly GCA_050015895.1). Classification (GTDB taxonomy): domain Bacteria; phylum Verrucomicrobiota; class Verrucomicrobiia; order Limisphaerales; family Palsa-1400; genus JBEKOF01. The sequence continues at coordinate 1,081 of JBEKAN010000188.1, read as the reverse complement.
CCCCGCCGCCAACCTGTGCATCCCAGTTTTTGAACTCATCCCGGATTCCACCGACCCGCGCTGCCGCCGCAAATGGGAGCGCGAGCGTCTCGCTCGCGGTTTTCGGCCTCTGGCCGAAAACATCTGCTCGGCCGGTCCGCGATCAATACGTGACCAAACCTCCACACACTTGTGGCGCAGCGCCTGCACTAATACCGCTGCCCGTAGCCGCCCGATTCCCGCGTTCCGCCGCGGGACTCCCGCGCGCCGCTCCGCGCCGGCGGGCGATCCTCGCGCGGGCGGGCGATGTTCACCGTCAGGGCGCGCTCTTGCAGCTCCTTGCCGTGGAATAGCTCGATGGCCTTGGCGGCCTCCTCCGCCGTCGCCATCTCCACGAACGCGAATCCCCGCGATTTGCCCGTGAATTTGTCCATCATCAGGTTGACCGAGACGATGTTGCCGGCCTCGGCGAATAAACTCCTGAGATCTTCTTCCGTGGTGTTGTATGACAGATTGCCGATGAATAATCTTGTGTCCTTCATGTGTTTGTTTGCTGTTGAGAATCCCGGGGGACAACCCCTTGCGGACCGAGGCTGGACGATCCAACGCGTTCGAGATTTGAATTTAGCTCTTCAATTTACATCATCTTTTGCCTTTGTCCGATTCCCGCCATTTCTGGCTCTCCTCGCGTTTTAACGGCCCGCCCCAAAAGTGTCAATAGAAGAAAATGAAAATTTTTCCATCATGGGGACCCCGACCCCGCGTTCGTTCCAACGACCACCACCTGCCCCGCCCGCCACGCATGCTCCTTTTGGTCCACGATCAGCGTCCGCGGCAGCACCTCCACCTGGTGCCCGCACACCCGCATCGTCACCGTCCCAGGCAAATACAGCGCGTCCTGCATCAGCATCTCCCCGAATGGCAGGTTCGTCCGGGCCTCGCTGAAAACGACCCGCTCGGAAAGATTGGGCCGCCCCACTTTGTCGCCGGGAAAAGTCAATTCCTCCGCAATGTCCAGCTTCCTCTGCGTAATCTGGAGCGAGGGCCGGCCGCCCCCGTCGGAGACAAACTCGATGACCCACGGGCCTTTGACCACGCGCCG
>JBEKAN010000187.1:0-8704 GCA_050015895.1 Verrucomicrobiota bacterium | reverse complement strand
CCCCCATTGCTCATGCTGTTGTAAGGGGTATCACATAGCAAAGGAATTGTCAAGCCAAATCTGGAAGAAAGTGCGGGACAAAATTCTTCATGCCTGGAATTTGAAGGGGATGGGAACCCCTCTCTCCTGCTCTCTCCCCGCAAGCGGGGAGAGAGAGAACGGGCGGGCACGACACATATACCTTCCCCGGGCAGGTATCGCCCGGCGACGAATTTTGTCGCGCACCCTCCATGGTGGTGATATTAAGACGCGCGCGGCCGAATCGGGGTTGGTGATTGATTTTGGGCGGATTTATGTTGTGATGGAGATGTGGCCCAGAGAAAATCCCCACGCCGCAAGGGTGAGAGCGCGCCGACCAGCCCCTCGCCGAACCGCTGGACGGCTGTGGCAATCTGCGTTTTTCTGGCGACGCTGACTGTTGCGCTGTACTGGCCGGCCTTGGGATGCGATTTCATCGAGTTGGACGACCGGAGCTTTGTGGCGGAGAATGTCCATGTGCAGGGAGGATTGAGCTGGGCGGGGGTGAAATGGGCGTTGAGCAACACGGACCAAGCCGGCTATTGGGGGCCGCTGATGTGGTTGTCGCACATGGCGGCCTGGCAGTTTTTCGGGTTGAAGGCCTGGGGGCACCACCTGATCAATGTGCTGCTGCACGCGGCCAACACCGTGCTGGTATTTGTGGTGTTTCGGCGGATGACCGGGGCGAGCTGGCGGAGCGCGATGGTGGCAGCGTTGTTTGGGCTGCATCCGCTGCGGGTGGAATCGGTGGCCTGGGTGACGGAGCGCAAGGATGTGTTGAGCGCATTCTTCTGGATGCTGAGCTTGTGGGCTTATGCGCGGTATGGGGAAAAATGGAAAGCATCCTCCTCCGCCAAGGCTCCGGCGGGCAAGAAGCGGAAATTTTTTTATGGCCTGGCACTGGTGTTCTTCGCGCTGGGGTTGATGAGCAAGCCGATGCTGGTGACAGCGCCGTTTGTCCTGCTGCTGCTGGATTACTGGCCGCTGGGGAGAATGGGGGGAATTAAGAATTTAGAATTTAGAATAGAGAATGGGCAAAGCGGTGAGAAGAGAGTCGCCGCAGTTCCGTTTTGGGGGTTGGTGGCGGAAAAAATACCGTTCCTGGCCCTGGCCGCGGCGGCGAGCGCCGTGACCTTTGCGGCCCAACAGCGCGGGGGCGCGGTGGCGACGCTGGGAATTCTGCCGGCCTGGGCGCGCGCCGGGAACGCGCTGATCTCCTACTACCGCTATCTGGGGAAGATGTTCTGGCCGGCGGATCTGGCCATTATCTATCCGCACCCCAAGGAATGGCCGCTGGAGCAGGTGGTGCTGGCGGGTGTGGTGCTGACGGGCATTACGGTGGTGGTCATGGTGTGGCGGCGGCGATATCCGTTTTTGGCGGTGGGGTGGCTCTGGTATGTGGGGACATTGGTGCCGGTGATCGGACTGGTGCAAGTGGGCGAACAGGCGATGGCGGACCGATACACGTATATTCCGTCGCTGGGAGTATGGATCGTGACAATCTGGGGCGCGTATGAACTGGGCAGAGGGTGGCGGCACCACGAAATGGTGCTGTCGCTGGCGGGTGCGGCTGCGATAGCGGGGTGCCTGGCGCTGACGCGGCAAGAGCTGGGGTATTGGAAGGAGAGTGAAACGCTGTTCCGGCGGGCGCTGGAGGTGACGGAGAACAACCGCCAGGCGCACGAGTGCCTGGGCAACGCCCTGTACCGGAAAGGCCGGACAGAAGAGGCGATCGCCCAATTTCAGGAAGCCATCCGCATTTGGCCGAATTTCGCCGCGGTCCGCTTCAACTTGGGCAACGCCCTTGTGAAGCAGGGCCGGACGGACGAGGCCATAGCGCAGTACGAGGAAGCCCTCCGCCTCAAACCGGGATATGCCGACGCCCACAACAATCTCGGGATCGCCTTGGACAAGAAAGGCCGGACCGACGACGCGATGGCCCAATACCAGGAAGCCCTCCGCCTGCGACCGGATTATGCCGACGCCATGAACAATCTCGGCGGGGTGTTGGACAAGAAAGGCCAAGCTGACGAGGCGATCCGCCAGTATCAGGAAGCCCTGCGACTCCAGCCGGATGACGCGCTGGCGCACTACAACTTGGGCAATGTGCTGGTCAAGAAAGGCCGAACCGACGAGACGATCGCCCAATATAAGGAGGCCATCCGCCTCCAACCGGATCTTTTCGAGGCCCACAACAACCTCGGGACCGCTCTATGCACGAAAGGCCGAACCGACGAGGCCATTGCCCAATACGAAGAAGCCCTCCGCCTGAAACCGGATTATGCCGTGGCCCACAACAACCTCGGCATCGCCCTGGACAGGAAAGGCCGAACCGACGAGGCGATCAGCCAATACCGGGAAGCTCTGGGCCTGAAACCGGATTACTTTGACGCCCACAACCGCCTGGGCGCCGCCCTCTACAAAAAAGGCCAAACCGAGGAGGCGATCCGCCAGTACGAGGAATCCCTCCGCCTTGAACCAGACGACGCCCCGGCCCACGGCAACTTGGGCATCGCCTTCGACAAAGAAGGCCGAAGCGATGAGGCGATCACCCAATACCAAGAGGCCCTGCGCCTCCAACCGGATTTCTTCGACGCCCACAACAACCTGGGCATCGTGCTAGGCCGCAAAGGGCAAATTGACGAGGCCATCGGCCAATTGGAGGAAGCCATCCGCCTCCAACCGGGCAACGCTCCGGCCCATCACAACCTGGGCTACGCGCTGGAAAAGAAGGGCCGGACCGAGGAGGCCATCCGCCAGTACCAGGAAGCAATCCGGCTCAAACCGGATTATACCGACGCCCACCACAAGCTGGGCAGCGCCCTGGACAAAGAAGGGCGGAGCGAGGAGGCGGCTGGGCAATACTTGGAGGTTCTCCGCCTCCAGCCGGATGACGCGGAGGTGAACAACAGCCTGGGCTACCTCTGGGCCGAACGAGGCGAGAACCTGGACCAGGCGCGGGCGATGATCGAAAAGGCGGTGCGGATGGAGCCGACGAACGCGGCGTATCTGGACAGCATGAGCTGGGTGCTGTTCAAACAGAACCAGCCGGTGGAGGCACTGGATTACCAGCTCCGGGCCATCCAGAATTGCAGCCAGCCCGAGGCGCTGCTCTACGACCACTTGGGCGACATTTATGCCGCGTTGGACCAGCGGGACAAGGCGGCGGAGGCGTGGCGCAAATCGCTTTCGGTCGAGCCGAACCCGGGAATTCAAAAGAAGCTGGGGGAACCGCCCGCTCCTTGAACCGCGAGCGCGGGGGGGGAACGGAACCCGTGATTCCGGGGCTTGAATGCGCTTGCCCATTCCACGCCTTTGGGTTACGAAACCGGCGTGAAAAAAGCCCGGGCGCGCGCAAGTGTGGATTTGGCGGAGACGCCGCCTGGAGGCGGGGGCGGGGCAACCACACGAGGCAAGCCATCGAAGTTGGCGCCCGTTGAAAAGCGGAAGAATTTGCTGCTGGGGGCATTGTTGCTGGCCGCCACGGTGGCGGCGTATCAGCCGGTGTGGCACGCCGGATTCATCTGGGATGATGACGCGCATGTCACCCGTGCCGCGCTCCGTTCCTGGACCGGCTTGGGGAGCATTTGGATGAAACTGGGGGCGACCCAGCAATACTATCCACTGGTTCACACTGTTTTCTGGCTGGAGCACCGGTTGTGGGGAGACGCCCCGCTGGGGTATCATCTGACCAATGTGGCGCTGCATGTCGCTTCGGCGCTGTTGCTGGTGGGCGTGCTCCGACGATTGGAAATACCCGGAGCGTGGCTGGCGGCGTTCCTCTTTGCGCTGCATCCGGTTCAGGTGGAATCGGTGGCGTGGGTTTCGGAACTCAAGAACACCCTGTCGGCGGTCTGCTGCCTGGGGAGCGCGTTGGCTTATTTGCGGTTTGACTGGGAGCGGAAACGGGTTTTTTACCTGGTGTCATTTGGTCTCTTCGCGGCGGGTCTGCTGGCCAAAACCGTGATCGCGACGCTGCCGGCGGCGTTGCTGCTGGTGCTTTGGTGGCGGCGCAAGAAGCTGCGGTGGAAGAAGGATGTGGGGCCACTGGGGCCGTTCTTCATCGCCGGCATTGGGATGGGATTGCTGACCGCCTGGGTGGAGCGGACGCAAATCATCGGCCAGGGTTTTCCTGAGACGCACTTGTCACACTTGTCATTGGTGGAACGATGGGTGGTGCCCGGTCGGGCGGTGTGGTTCTACCTGGGAAAGTTGGTCTGGCCGCATCCGTTGGTGTTCATTTATCCGCGCTGGGAGATCCACGGGGCGGATGGGTGGCAGTATGTTTATCCGGCTGGGGCTGTGCTGCTTGGGGCGGGGCTGTGGGCCTGGCGCCGGCGTCTGGGGGACGGGCCGCTGGTGGCGCTGCTCTTCTTTGCGGGGACGCTGTTTCCGGCGCTGGGTTTTTTTGATGTCTATCCATTCCGCTTTTCCTTTGTGGCCGATCACTTTCAATATCTGGCCTGCCTGGGGCCGCTGGCGCTGGCGGCGGCGGGAATGGAGCGGGGATTGGGCTGGATGGCAGGACCAGGCCGCGCCGCGCGGGTGCTGGTTTGCGCGGCCGCGCTGACAGCGCTCGGGGCGGTGACGTGGCATCAATGCGGGATGTACGCCGACGAGGAAACGCTCTGGCGGGTCACGCTGGCGCGAAATCCGGGCTGCTGGCTGGCGCACAACAACTTGGGGTGGTTTTACCTGCAAAAGGGCGAGGTTGAGAAAGGGATCGGGCAATTTCGGGAGGCCCTGGAGATCAAGCCGGATTATCTGGAGGCCCGAAACAACCTGGGGTGGCTCTACCTGCAGAAGGGAGATTTGGACGCGGCGATCGCGCAATACCACAGGGCGTTGGAAATCGAACCTGATTGTGTGGAGAGCCGGGACAACTTGGGCGGCGCTCTTTTCAAGCAGGGCAAACTGGATGAAGGCATCGCGCAATACCGGAGAGTTCTGGAACTGGATCCTAATTACGCGGGTGCATGCTACGACTTGGGCTTTGCCCTGGAGCAGAAGGGGGACCTGAAAGGAGCCATCGCGCAATACCGCAAAGACCTGGAGACAGATCCACACCATGCGGAGGCCCGAAAGAGATTGGGATTTGCCCTGTTGAAGGAGGGAGAGGTGGGGGAAGCCATCGCCCAATACCACCAGGCGCTGGAACTCACGCCCGGAGACGCGGAGATCCGAAACAATCTGGGCAGCGCTCTGGTCCAGCAGGGCAAAGTGGATGAAGCCATGGCGCAATACCGCCTGGCGCTCGAAACCCAGCCCAATGATGCTGGCGCCCTAGGCAACCTGGGCAACGCCCTTCTGCTGAAAGGAGATGGGGACGCGGCGATCGCCTGCTTCCAGAAGGCCACCGCCATCAACCCGGACCAAGAGGAGGCGTGGTATGACCTTGGCAATGGCTTTCTGCAAAAGGGGAACAGGGACGAGGCCATTGCGTCCTACCGGCGGGCGATCAAAATCAACCCCCGCCAGGCGGACGCATACGGCAATCTCGGGGTGGCCTTGTCCCAAAAAGGAGAGATCGAGTCGGCGATGGACGCGTGGCAACAGGCCCTGGAAATCAAACCAGACCAACCCGCCGCGCTGAACAATCTGGCCTGGTCGCTGGCCACGGCGCCGGACGCGTCGCTTCGCAATGGGGCCAAAGCCGTGGCGCTGGCCGCGCAGGCCAATGAGTTGAGCGGCGGCGGCAGTCCGGCTGTTCTCCACACCCTGGCGGCGGCTTACGCGGAGGCGGGCAGTTATGGGATGGCGGCCACGACGGCGCGACGCGCCCTGGAGTTGGCGGTGGAGCAGAAGAACGACGCGCTGGCGGCGACGTTACAAACGGAAATCAAACTGTACGAGGCGGGCACGCCAGTGCGGGAGGGGAAGCAGTGAAAGGATGAAGGCCAAAGGCTCAAGGATGAATGCGGACAGATGAAGGCTGATACTTGAAAACGGCAAACTCGAAACCCAATCAGAAGGCCACGCCACGACCCGAGTGGGAGGTGGTGTGCGTCTGCGTTTTTCTGGTTCTGGCGGTTCTGGCGGTGTTTGGACAGACGGCGCGTTTCGAGTTTGTCAATTACGACGACGGCGAAAATGTGTATGAAAACCCGATGGTGGAAATGGGTTTGTCGGTGAAGGCGGTTGGCTGGGCCTTCACACACGCGCAGGTCGCCAACTGGGTTCCTCTGACCACACTTTCCCATGAGCTGGACTGCCAACTCTTTGGACTCCACGCGGGCGGGCATCACTTGGTCAATGTCCTATTGCACGCGGCCAACGCGGTGCTTCTGTTCCTGGTGTTGCGCCAGATGACCGGAAGCATGTGGCGGAGCGCCTTTGTGGCGGCGGTGTTCGCGGTGCACCCCTTGCGGGCGGAATCGGTGGCGTGGGTGACGGAGCGCAAGGACGTGCTGAGCGCGTTGTTTTTCATCCTGAGCATTGGAGCTTATGTCCGGTATGTGGAAACATGGAAAGCATCCTCCTTCGCCTGCAAGGCGAAGGCGGACAGGACGGCGGACAGGATGGCGGACAAGAGGGGGAAAGTGTTTTATGGCCTGGCACTGGTATTCTTCTCGCTGGGATTATTGGCCAAGAGCATGGTGGCGACCCTGCCGTTTGTGTTGTTGTTGCTGGATTACTGGCCGCTGGCGAGGATGGGGGGAATTAAGAATTTAGAATTTAGAACAGAGAATGGGGAGATTGGAACAACAGACGGGCATTGCGCCACAGGCGCGGGCGGAGAGAAGAGAAGTGCTGGTGTTCCGTTTTGGGGGTTGGTGAGGGAGAAGGTTCCGTTTTTTGCGCTGGCGGCGGCCGCGGGCGCGGCGGCGGCGCTGGTGCCGGATTTGGTGTTGACTGGGACCCACCAGTATCCATTGCTTGTCCGGATGGACAACGCGCTGGTTTCTTATGTGGTCTATTTGCGGCAGACGTTTTTCCCGGCGGGACTGGCCCTCCCTTACCCTGATGTGGCAGGAGGCCCGCCAAAGTGGGAGGTTGGCCTGGCGCTTGTGCTGCTGGCCGCGATTTCGGCGGGGGCGATGGCCTGCCGGAAGAGAAGCCCGTCGGTCCTGGTGGGCTGGCTGTGGTATCTGGGAATGCTCGCGCCGGTGATCGGGATTGTTCAAATATCGTACGACGCGGCCCATGCCGACCGCTACACCTATCTGCCGGGAATCGGTCTGGCCATTGCGGTGACCTGGGCGGTGGCGGAATGGAGCGCGGGCTGGAAATTCAGGAGGGTGGTTTTGGGCGGTTTGATGGCGGGGGTGATTGGCGCGTTCACTGTCTGCGGCCACATCCAGACATGGTATTGGAGGGAGAGCGAATCGTTGTGGACGCACACGCTGGCGAGCACCTCCGGCAACTGCGTGGCCCACCACAACCTAGGCTCTGCTTTATACCAAAAAGGACAGGTGGAGGAGGCCATCAGGCAGTACCAAGAAGCCCTGGAAATCAAGCCCAACTATGTGTCGGCGCTCGACAGTCTCGGACTCGCGCTGGCCAAGAATGGACAGGCGGATGAAGCCATTGGGCAATACCGCAAGGCCCTGGAAATCAACCCCGCCTATGAGAAGGCCCACAACAACTTGGGCCATGCCCTGGCCGGGAAGGGAGATCTGGAGGGGGCCATCGCGCAATTCCGCCAGGCCCTGGAAATCAATCCCGCATATCAGGACGCGCGGTACAACCTGGGGATTGACCTGGCAAAGAAGGGAGACTTGGAGGAAGCCATCACGCAATACCGAAAGCTTCTGGAGATCAATCCTGATTATGCGGAGGCCCGAAACAATCTCGGCGCCGCTCTTTTCGCGAAGGCACAGGTCGAGGAAGCCATCACGCAATTCCGAAAGGCGCTGGAAACCAACCCTGATTACGCGGAGGCCCGAAACAATCTGGGAGTGGCGCTTTTCGCGAAGGGCGATGTGGAGGGGGCCGTGGCGCAATACCGCAAGGCGCTGGAAATCAATCCCGCATATCAGGATGCCCGCAACAACTTGGGCAGAGGCCTTCTCCGAAAGGGAGATTTTGACGGGGCGATGGCCTGCTTCCAAAGAACCTCCACGCTGAGTCCCGACCCGCTGGAACGATGGCGCCAGCTCGGCGGAGACTTTCTGCACAAGGCGGATTTGGAAGAAGCCATTGAGTGCTATGGGCAGGCGCTGAAGATCAACCCCCGCTCCGCGGACGCCCGCGCCAATCTTGGCGTGGCGTTGTTCCAGAAAGGGCAAACCAAGGAGGCCATGGACTCGTGGCAACAGGCCTTGGAGATCAAGCCCGACCAACTCTATGTCCTGAACAACCTGGCGTGGGTGATGGCGACAACCCCGGATGCGGCGCTTCGCAATGGCGCCAAAGCGGTGGCGTTGGCCGCGCAGGCCAACCAGTTGAGCGGGGGCGGGGATGCGACGGTTCTGCGCACCCTGGCGGCGGCTTATGCCGAGGAAGGAAGTTATGGGATGGCAGCCGTCACGGCCCGGCGCGCCCTGGCGCTGGCGCTGGCGCAGGAACAAAAGAATGACGGGCTGGGCGCAAAATTGGAAAAGGACATCAAACTCTACGAGGCGGACAAGCCGGCGCGGGAGGGGAAGCAGTGAAAGGATGAAGGCCAAAGGCTGAAGGATGAATGCGGAGAGATGAAGGCTGATACTTGAAAACGGCAAAGCCAAGATCGAAGCAGGAGGCAAAT
>JBEKAN010000186.1:0-8719 GCA_050015895.1 Verrucomicrobiota bacterium | reverse complement strand
GCCGTTGACGGTGGTGTTGCCGGTGTAGGTGTTCACTCCGCTCAAGTTCTCCGTGCCGATCCCGGCCTTGGTCAGGGCCACCGTGCCGGAGCCGTTTTGGATGACGCCGCTGAATGAGCCGCCGCCGTTGGCATTCCCAATACTCAGAGTCAACGCCCCCGCCGCCGAGCTGGTCACTGTGCCCGCGCCGGCCAAGCCGTCAATGGTGGGGCTAAACGTGTTCATGTCCAATGTGGCGCCGGAGTTGACCGTCGTCGCGTTCGCCGTGGTCACGTTGGGAAGCGCGCCGGACGCCCCCAATTGAAGTGTGCCGGAGGCCACAGTGGTGCCACCCGTGTAAGTGTTGGGGCCGGTCAGAAGCACTGTGCCCGTGGCGTTGAAGGCCGGATTGACGTTCGTGTTGTTGGGGCTGGCGAGGCCGCTGAGACCGCTGGCCGTTCCTGTGCCGGGCACCAGTCCCACCACGCTGCCGTTGGCGCTGGAGGCGGGAATCCCGATGGTCAACGGGCCGGCTCCGGTCGCCGACGCGTTGGCGATGGCCGCCGGCACGGTGAGGGTGAAGGTGGATTGGGCGGCCAAACCACCACCATTGCCACCCACAAACACCGGGCGGGCCGGGGTGCCCGTCGCCACGGGGCTGAGCAAACTGAAGCTGGCCTGCGCGCCCATGAGGGTGCCGCCGTTCAAATTGACCGTTCCCATGTTCCCGGCGCTGGTGCCTTGCGTCCCACTGGGATTGCCCAACTGGTTGGCGTTGTTGATGACCGTCACCCCGCCATTGAGATAAAACGCCGCCGAAGTGGTGTTGGCTGCGTCAAGAGAGTCATAAGTTCCCGCCGTCACCCTTCCAGAGGCGCCCACCGAATACGCGTTGCCGCTGGTCGACACGTTGAAAGGAATGTGCGCGCCCGCGATGGGGTTCAAAAACAGCGCACCCGGGCCGGATACGACAACAACGTCGGAAGTGTCCGCTTCGCCCCCAGCCCCGGTAGAAGAGGCCCCAGTGAAAGCCATCCAGGTCGAGGTGCTGGTGGATGTAAGGCCGATGACCAGAACAGCCGAGGTGTTGTTTTGGACGATTTGGAGGGTTGAATTCGCCAGATTCAACTCACAAATGCCCACATTGTACTGTCCCATGCTTGGAGTGATCAGCAAACCGCCAGTCTGCAAGTAACCACTGTTGCCACCCTTGACATCAATGTAAGTGGCATGAGGACTGTTGAATCGAAGGGTTTCGGTAAGCGCCGCCGGGTGAGTGGTGATCCGGACACTGCTGACCTGCGAAAAGGCGGCAGTCTGTTGCGTGGAAATATCCCAGTTGGGCGTTCCACTGGGGTTGGCGGAGTTCGCAGCCACCACATAAAATCCGGTAACCGACGAGCCGCCAATGACCGTGCCGCTTCCGGACGCCGAGCCGCCCGCCGCGAGATCCGTGGAGGCCCAATCGTAAAGTCCCACTGTGGCATAGGCGTTGTTCGCGGCGCCACTCTCCATAACTCCGTCCTCACCCGCCGTGGCTGCCCCCTGTGCCGGCGCGCTGGCGGTGTTGTATGTGGCCGTCGCGGTGGGGACGCTGCCTGAGGAGGTGACCGGACCATTGAAGACCACACTGGCGCCGGTGCCCACAGTGAAAGTGCCAAACGTGACCGTCGGAACGCCTGTTCCCGACACCGACACCTGGGAACTGCCCGCCAGAGCCGTGCTGGCGAAACTCTGTGCGGTCGAACCGGACGCGCTCTTGACCGCCAAGTTGCCGCCCAAGCTCAGTGTGGACGAAGAGGAAATGATGTTGGCCGTCGGGGTGCTGCCGCCCTGGGTGAAGTCCAGCGCGAGGGTGCCGCCTCGGACGGCGGTGGCGCCGGTGTAGGAGTTGGCCCCCGCCGCGGCTCCCGTGAGGGTCAAGACGCCGCCGCCGGTGAGAGCAATGCCATCACTTGGCCCTGAGATCATGCCGCTGATGGTCAGCGAAGCGCCGCTGACCACATCCACAGTTTGACTGGCGCCAGTAAGAATGATCGGCAGACTAATGATTTCCGCGCTGCTCGCATCGTCGGTCAACCCGCCGAAGAGTTGGACGCTGTTGCCACCGAGAGTGAAGGCGGGCGCCCCGAAGTTAAATGTCAATGCCTGAAAAGAGGCGCTTCCGATATTGTTATCGAGCGTGGCGCCGCCCGACCCCACAGTGCCAAAGGCGAGAGTGTCGCCCGTGAGCGGGGGGTTGTTGACGCCGGTCCAGTTGGCATCGGCCCAATTGGCGGTGCCGGCCTGGCCGGTCCAAGTGTCGGTGCCCGTGGCGGCAAACGCGGCGGGCGCGGCCAGCAGACCTGCGAGGAAAGCCAGCGCGAAAAGGGGCGACCAAGCCGAGTTTTTGCGGGAGAGGTTATGAGGAAGGGATTTGTGGTTTTTCATAATTACGGTTGAGTTGAATGCCCGGGAGGGCATATTTTCGGGAATGGATGGAGATTGAGATTGCCACACGCCGCCGGTGGGAACCAACGGTACATCAAGCTGACTTGACAGGGGCGATTTCACATTGCTTGCCAACGACCGGACTTCAGGTTTTTTTGCGCCAATTCTTTGTTTGTTTTCGCTTCAAACACGTCTGACCCGCACCCTCCACAGGGAGGACACAGCGCTGAACCACAACTGGTTGGAACAGTCCAGGCCGGAGGAGGCGACATCCCCCGGAAGCAGACAGCCAACACAATTCTGGAAAAGCATTTTGGAGTTTTAGCTGAAAGTGCCGGGATTGTCAACGGAAATCTCAAAAAAAATGCGCATAGGGGAAAAATGCCACAAACCGCCGCCGCCGGCCGCCAGCGGCGGCGGTTGAAACATCTCTGGCTGATTGAGGGAACATAGGCGAACACAAGCGAATTGACGCGCACATTTTGCATTCACCTGCTTTGCAGGAAGACATATCTGGCATCAGGACCGGCCAAAACGAACGGAAATGGCTTCGTTTTGCGCGATGTTTGGACCATCAGAACTTTCATAAGTGGCTGGTTATAAAGGAGTTTGGATTCCTGCGGTTTGGGTTCGTTTTGCAATGCAATAGTGAGGAATCATGCAATTCCAACAAGATTCTTGCCGCAAAGGAACGCAAAGAACACATAGACAAAGACTTGCGTTAGTTCTTCTTTGCGATCTCTGCGTTCTTTTGTGGCGAATTCATTCTTGGTTGCGGCTTGCCGCGCTGTGAAAAGTCCGTGTTTTGCCGACGTTCTCCGGGATTGGCTGAAACCCAAAATAGCGCCCGGAGAGCGTCTGGGATTCGACCCAGAACAGCGAGGAACGTGCATCATTTTCGTAAGTCTTTGATATTCAACGCTTTCAGCGTTGTGGGGCTTGATGGCGGATTCCCAGTCCCTCTCGGACTCGGGCCAATCCTGGTCTGAGTGATACAATCCCTTTGGGATTGAAGGATGTTTCTTTGCAACATCTGGGTTTTAGCGTCAAACCTCCGTTTTTGGTTTGACGGGTTTGACATCAAGCTGCGCCCGGTTGATCCCATCTCCGAGGCGGCCCGGGAGTTTTGCAATTTTGCCTTTTCGCATTGTTTCCTCCAATCTCCTTTTGTGAGGCGGGGAATCGCCGCACCGCCGGCCGGCCGGCCGGCAATTCTCCTGTCACTGTGGGCAGTGAATCACACTTGCGAAAGAATGTCAAGCTGATAATGATACAAAATGTCGAAAACAGCGCCACCATGACCTCCGGCAGCGCGCCAGGGCATTGGGCGTTTCTGGTTGATTTTAAGGATGAATGCTGTTGTGATGAGGAGGATGGCCCGTGGAAAGAGAGTCCATGATTATGTCTGATCCAGCATCAGGACTGGGAAAAGCGCCGGCCGATGGAAGCGGAATTGGCTGGAGGCGGTGGGCCGTCCTGGGCGCGATCTGCGCGCTGGTCATTGGGTTTTATGCCTGGAGCGCCCAGTCGGGCGCGGGCGAATTGTCGCGTTCCGTTGCGAAGGACACGTACTACAACCAGTTGGTTCGGGCCTTTCAAGAACGCCACCTCGACCTGAAAAGGGACGTCCCGCCTGGAGTCGTGAGCAGTCGCGACCCGCAGAACATAATGTGGTTAGAAGATCATGGATTGTTTGACCTCAGTTATTACAGGGGCAAACTCTATCTGTATTTTGGGGTCACACCCGCCCTGGTGTTATTCTGGCCCTCTGTGGCGCTGACCGGCCAATATCTGGCGCAGAAGGAGGCTGTGGTGATTTTTTTGTCGGCGGGTTTTCTGGCCGGGGCGGGATTGCTCTGCGCGCTCTGGCGGCGTTACTTCAAGGACACCAGTTTCTGGGTGGTTGTGGCAGGGACATTGGCTCTCGGGCTGGCCAATTTCGCGCCAGTGGTCTTAGGGAAGTGCGATGTTTGGGAAGTGGCGCTCAGTTGCGGGCATGCGCTGACGATGCTGGCGCTGGCGGGCGTTTGGGGGGCCTTGGACGATGCGCGGCGGCGTTGGCTCTGGCTGGCGGCGGCCAGTCTGGCATACGGGCTCGCCCTGGGGGCGCGGCCCTCCCTGTTGTTTGGAGCGATGATTCTGCTGGTTCCCGTGGCGCAGGCGTGGCGGGAGAGGACGCGGCTGTGGCCGTTGCTGCTCGCGGCCGGCGGCCCAATTGTGACGATTGGGCTGGGAATCCTGGTTTACAACGCTTTGCGCTTTGACAATCCGCTCGAATTCGGGCAACGCTACCAATTGCCGATCACCCCGCACCGGCAGTTCAGCCTTAGCTACTTCTGGTTTGATTTTCGGATTATGTTTCTGCAGCCGGCTCATTGGACTGGGCGCTTTCCCTTCGTGCATGACATTGTACTGCCACCGGAACCTACTGGTTATTTTGCCGAGGATCATCCTTTTGGCGTTCTGACCAACATCCCGTTGGTATGGGCCGGGCTGGCGGCACCGCTAGCCTGCAGGAGCCGGTTGGCGGAAGCCCGCTCCATTTTGGCGTGGTTTCTGGCGGCGGCGTTTCTGCTCTTCGGGTGCTGCGCGCTGGTTCTCTGCCTCCACGACTGCATCTTCGTCCGCTACGAAATGGAGATTGCGTCCCCGATGGTATTGCTGGGGGTCATTGGCGTGTTTGGTGTGGAGCGCGCCCTGGCCGGACAACCGGCCTGGCGGCGGGCCGCGCGCCGCGGATGGGGTTTGTTGCTGGTCTTTTCCGTTGCGTTCAACCTCCTGGCCAGCTTCCAAACTCACGCCGACTCCGACTACATCCTCGGCCGCGTTCTGCTGCGAAATGGGAGAGTGGATGAAGCGATCGCCCAATGGCGCAAGGCCTTGGAAATCCGGCCCGATTATGTGGAGGTCCGAAACAACTTGGGCACAGCTCTGGCCCAGAAGGGAGATTTTGATGAAGCAATCATCCAATACCGCAAGGCCTTGGAAATTCTACCTAATTATCCGGGGGGGGAGCACAATCTGGGCAAGGTTCTACTCCTAAAAGGAGATTTTGACGGCGCGTTGGCCTGTTTGGACAAAACCCCGGCGGGCACAGCGGACACGGTGGCAAGGTGGTGCCAGGTCGGCAACGAGTTTCTACAAGAACCGGATTTTGAATGCGCCGTCCTGTGCTTTCAGCAGGCGATCAAAATCGGCCCGCGCTCGGCGGACGCGTATGCGAATCTCGGGGTCGCGTTCCTCAATGAAGGGGAACCCCGGGCGGCACTGGACGCCTGGCAAAAGGCCCTGGAAATCAATCCCGACCAGGTCTATGTGCAGAACAATCTGGCTTGGTTGCTGGCCACCACCCGCGACGCCTCCCTGCGCAGCGGCGCAAAGGCCGTGGCGCTGGCCCAACAGGCGGAGCACTTGAGCGGGGGCGGCAATCCGGCGATTCTGAGGACCCTGGCGGCGGCTTACGCGGAGACGGGAAATTATGCGCTGGCGTCCGCCACGGCCCGGCGCGGCCTGGATTTGGCGGTGGAGCAGAAGAACGACACGCTGGCCGCCACACTGCGGAAGGAAATCCAACTCTACGAGGCGGGCAAAACGGCGCGAGAGGGCACAAAAGCGGCAAGCGCCCCAACGGTGCGAGCCGCGCCGCCGTGAGCGGGCAATGGGAAGACTGAAAGCTGAATCCAATGAGCCGAAGATCGAAGCAAACGGTGCGGGGGAAAGAAACCAGCCCGGCCATGCGGGAAAGCCGTCCGGCGGGTTTGTCCGACCGCTGGGCGGTCTTCGGGATTTGCATGTTTCTGGTGGCGGTCATCTGGGTGGTGTTTGGACAGACGGCGCGGTTCGGGTTCGTCAATTATGATGATGACCTTTACGTGTATGAGAACCCGGTGGTCCAGCAGGGGTTGACTTGGAACGGGGCGCTCTGGGCGTTGAGATACGGGAAAATCGGCCATTGGCATCCGTTGACCTGGCTCACCCACATGGCCGACTGCCAAGTGTACGGCCTGTGGGCGGGGGGACATCATTTGACCAATGTGGCGCTGCACACGGTCACAACGGTGCTGTTGTTTCTGGTGTTGCGGGCGATGACGGGCGCCCTTTGGCGGAGCGGGTTTGTGGCGGCGGTCTTTGCCATTCATCCGCTGCGTGCGGAATCGGTGGCATGGGTGTCGGAGCGCAAGGACGTGCTCAGCGGGATGTTTTTCATGCTGACGCTGTGGGCATACGTGGCGTATGTGGAAAAGCAGAAAGCATCCGCCTTCGCCAAGGCTACGGCGGACAGGGAAAGTAGAGATTGGAACAACAGGACGAATTGCGCCATTCGGCGCGGGCGGAAATTTTATTACGGCCTGACTTTGGTGTTCTTTGCCCTGGGGCTGCTGGCCAAGAACATGCTGGTGACGGTGCCGTTTGTGCTGCTCGTGCTGGACTGGTGGCCGCTGGGAAGGCTAAAGAGAATGGAGAATAGGGAATGGAGAATGAAGAATGAGGGGAGCCGGGACAAAGTGGGCGGCGGGGTTGCGTTTTGGGGGCTGGTGAGGGAGAAGATTCCGTTGTTGTTGCTTTCGGCGGGGTCCTGCCTTGCGACGGCTCTGGTGCCGGAGAAGGTGGGGGCCTACAACCGTGTGACGGCTTTGGAACGCGCTGGGAACGGTTTGGTTTCTTGCGTCATTTACTTGCGGCAGATGATTTTCCCGGCGGGACTGGCCATCCCTTATCCCAACGTCCCAAACGGTCAGCCGCCAGGGAAGGTCTGCCTGGCTTTTGTCATTCTGGCGGCGATATCCGCTGGGGTGATGGCGTGCCGGAAGAAACGCCCTTGCGTGCTCATGGGCTGGCTCTGGTATCTGGGGATGCTGGTTCCCGTGATTGGGATAGTTCAGATATCCAACTACGCCCATGCGGACCGATACACCTATCTGCCGGAAATCGGATTGGCCCTGGCGGGGACATGGGCGGTGGCGGATTGGAGCCAGGGGTGGAAGCATCGGCGGGTGATTCTGGGTGGTTTGATGATGGCGGTGATCGGGGCATTGTCTGTTTGCGGCGACGTACAAACTTCATACTGGAAGGACAGCCAATCGCTTTGCACCCGCGCTCTTTCGCGCACGCTTGGAAACAGCGTTGCCCACTTGAATCTCGGCTTGGATTATGTCCAGAAGGGGAATCTGAACGAAGCCATCAAGGAATTCCGAAAAGCTGTGGAAATCAACCCGGATTATGCGGATGGCTTCTACAACTTGGGCGACGCTCTGGCGCTGAAGGGCGACATGGAGGAAGCCATTGCGCAATTCCGCAAGGCGCTGGAGATCAACCCTGCTTATGAGGATGCCCACATCAATTTGGGCAATGCCCTGGCCAACGATGGCAAACTCGAGGAGGCCATCGCCCAATACCAAAAAGCTGTGGAAATCAATCCCGCCGATGAGAACCTCCGCGACATCCTGGGAGCCGCTCTTTTAAGAAACGGCGATGTGGAGGGAGCCATCGCCCAATACCAAAAAGCGCTGGAGACCAATCCCGCCGATGAGAACGTCCACAACAACCTGGGGAATGCTCTTTTCACGAAGGGGCAGTTGGACGAAGCCATCGCCCAATACCAAAAAGCGCTGGAGACCAATCCGAATTATGCGGAGGCCCGCTACAATCTGGGCACTGCTCTGGCTTCCAAGGGCAATTTGGATGACGCCCTCGCCCAATACCGCAAGGTCTTGGAAATCAGGCCCGATTATGCGAAGGCTGACTACAATGTGGGCAAGCTCCTTCTCCTCAAAGGAGATTTCGACGAAGCCATGGCCTGTCTGGAAAAAACCATCTCCGGGAGCCAGGACCCCCTGGCAAAATGGTACAACTTCGGCAACGAATTCCTTCAAGAACCGGATTGGGATTGCGCCATTGCGTGCTATCGGCAGGCGCTCAAAATCAACCCCGGGTTGGCGGACGCTTACGCCAACCTAGGCGTGGCCTTGTCCCAGAAAGGGGAAATCAAGAAGGCTGTGGACACTTGGGAAAAGGCCTTGGAAATCAAGCCGGATCAACTCTATGTCCTGAACAACCTGGCGTGGTTGCTGGCGACAACCCCGGACGGCTCCCTGCGCGACGGCGCCAAGGCCGTCGCGCTGGCCGCGCAGGCTAATCAGTTGAGCGGGGGCGGCAATCCGATGATGCTTCACACCCTGGCCGCCGCCTACGCGGAGGAAGGGAATTACGGGCTGGCGACGGTGACGGCCCGGCGCGGCCTGGAGCTGGCGGTGGCGGAAAGGAACGAGGCGCTGGCCGCGACCTTGCAAAAGGAAATCCAACTGTATGA
>JBEKAN010000185.1:0-8736 GCA_050015895.1 Verrucomicrobiota bacterium | reverse complement strand
CGCGTCATGGCCGGGTTGCTGTGGCCGACGATGGATTCGACCACGGCTAGCGGCGCGTTGCTCTCGCGGCAAAGGGATACGAACGTGTGGCGCAAGCTGTGGAAGCCAACTTCGACCACGGCCCGCTCGCCCGGCCCTCCGGTACCCGGCTTGTGCGGTCTAACTCCACACTTTACCAAATGCCGCTGCACCATGTCCGTGACCATGTCGCTCCTGCGCAAGTATAGGGAGGCTATTTTTGGCAGAACGTATTCGGCGCGTTGCTCGGGGGCGATGGCGACCAGCATCGCCAGCAGGTCAGAGTGAATCGGAACGATGACTGGTTTTGGATTGCGGCGGGCGGTTTTATTCGGGATGCGCCGAATGATGTTGCGGGCCAGGTCCACTTCACCCCACCGCAATGTGGAGCAATCCCCCAAACGCAAGCCGGTGTAAACGCCCAAGGCGAGCAGGATTCGCAGTTCTCCTTCCGCTGCCTGACAGACATTGCGAAGTTCGTCAATTGTCAGTTCGCGGCGTCCCCGTGGAGTAATACGCTTGCGCTGGATGTCCTCCCAGGGATTGCTCGCGAGCCGCGCTTTGCTTTTCAAAACGCGGAAAACCAGCGTCAACAGGTTCAGGTGCTTGTTGAAGGTGCTTGGCGTAAATTTACTGCGGTTCAGGCTGGCGGCGTATTCGTCGGCGATAGGCTGGGTCACGTCGCGCAAGGTGAGAGTTTGTGGGTGTTTTTCTTCCATCCAACGGGCAAAGGCGGCACACTGGAATTCGTATTGGCGCAAGGTGGACTCGCCACTGTCCGGGCGGTTTGGCGCGGCCAGGTATTCGGTCCACGCGTTGGCGATGGCTAAGGCCGGTGCTTGGTGATCTTGCAGGTTCGCCAATTCCGTCTTGGCGTTGTCCAGTTTGGAAGCGATAGACTGCAAGACTTCCGCCTTGTCGCCGATGGTAAAGGCGGCCATGAATTTTGTCTTGGCCTCTTCGGCCTCCCGGCGCGTGGTGATAGCCCTGCCGTTTTCGTCATGCAGAACTTTGAGGAAGACTCTGCCATCCACTCTCCAGCGGCAATAAAAGTTCTTGCCACGTTTGACCAAATGTCCTGTTCGATGTTTCGTCATATTCTCTACCTTTCTCTTTTTGACGCTTACGTGCTTTAATCATGGCAGAGTTCTGAAAGAAAAGAAATCAAAAAGTAATCAAATAGTCATAACTAATTTATAATAAACACAATACAGCAGACTGTAAATCTGCTGGCTTACGCCTTCGATGGTTCGAATCCATCACCTACCACCACTTTATGCAAGTGGCTTTAGTGAGGCGGAGATCATGGCGGAACGGAGCCGTATGAACAAGGTCCAGGACCTTCCTTGAGCGCGTGATTTGTCCGGGTCTGTGATCGGGGTATTCCCCCGCGCATCCTGCCTCAGATGACACCCCAGACTAGATTTGGCCAACAGGCCGAGAACTTGCGATTCCCGGTGGCGAAAGGGTTGCGGCTTCACCCCCTGGAGCGGCGGTAGATAGGAACGAGAGCACAATCTTGCCGGGAAAATGTGGCAACGGAAATCTGAAACTAAAAAAACCAAGGGAGCGGGAATCCGCCGCCCTTGGTTGTGTTGTGAATTGATTCTGTTACCGCGCGCCCAATGTCCTGGCGCCTTGCATGGCGTCACATTTTGAGGACATCGGCGCGCATTGCGGACGTGCTCACACTTTGTTGGAGTGGGCGACACCGAAATGAATGCCGCTGCCCGCGACGGATTTGAGCATTCCAAGGCGCTTCAAGGCCGGCTTGCGATAGGGCTTCTTCCCCCCGCTCTGTTGCTTGTTGGATCCCTCAACCTGGGGTGCTTGTTTGTTCTGTTTCATAATGATCCTAGTTGGTTGGTTTGTTGCCTTATTGCGCCAATTGATAGTACTGGGCGGTGCCGCCGGCCGGCACAGTCACGGAAACCTCTCCTCCGCTCACAACGGGGGCTGTCGCCTCCGCGCTCCAACTGCCCGGCAGGCCCGTGGCGCTGACTTGCAATTGGTATGCGGTGAAGTCCTCGCCGCCAGGCCCGGTCGCCGGCCAGCTAATCAGCACTTGGTTCCCCTGTTGGGAGATCTGCGGATCCGGCAGGTTGATGAAAGTGCCGGCCAGAGAAGCCGAGGCACTTGGGGCGATTTGAATGCCGCCTGCTGCCGCCCCACCCGGAGCCTCGCCAATCACAACCTCGGCCCCGCTGCCTTTCAAGCCGAAGGCTTCCAAAACCACGGCGTTGTTGCCCGCGGTGAGCGCGCTGCTGATGTCCAAGGTCGCAGTCTCTCCACTAACAAGCCCGTTGAGGGCAAAGACTGTGCCATTGACGATCAGGCGCGCGGCGCGCAGGCCGGGGTTAGCATTCTTCAAGGTCACGTATCTGTCATGCAGATTGACCCCGGGGATAACCATTCTAAGCTCCCCGCTCTGGCTCATGTAAAGCCTGGCAAGGATCGGGTCAAAGCTGGTCGGCAGGCCGCAGGAATCGTTCACCTGCGCGTTCACCCTGGCGTCCCCGGCGTGAGGAGTTGATTCCGTCGCTGTGAGGGTCAGATTGGTTGTGCCGAGCGGGAGAGTGACGGGGGTGCCACCACCGGCGGCGCCGGCATTGACCGCCGGGAGGGAAGCGCCTGAGAGAGGAATGCTCACTCCATAGGCGATGGCGGTTCCAGAGGTGAAGGTGCAGTCAATCATATTGTATCCCACCACGGTCTCAAGGCCGAAGAGGTTGGTGAAATCCAACTCCACGCTTTGCAGGTCACCCGAGATGGTGTCGCCGATGGTGGTGTCGCCGCCGACGCAGGCATGGCTGATGCTCAGGACCACGTTGTGGCCCGAAACCGAGACGGTCGGGGTTGTGCTCGGCCAGCCAATGGCCGTGCCGGTGGGGGCGGGATAGGTGCCACTCTCATTAATCGCGCCGGGAGTTGCGATCAGGGTGTAAGTCCCCGGCGGCAACGGCTGGCTGTTCGCCGTGTTGACGACGAAGGTATTGCCGTTGAGATTCAAAGTGGCCTGCGCAATGGTCAGCGCGGGCAGCGGGGCGGCATTGCCGACGGAGGTCAACTTCATCGTGAGGGCGGTTGTCGCCGGCAGGGTGACAAAGCCGCTGGGAGCGCCATTGATGGTGGCGGGGGCGTCCCCACTGGCGACCAAACTGGTGGTGGCGGCGGGGAACACGTAGGTTGACTGGCTGGACACGTCGAAGGTGGCGCCGCCAGCGATGCTGATGGTCGGGGAGGCTAGCGATGCGGTGGCGCCCAAGGCCAAGGTGCCCGCGCTGATGGTCGTGTTGCCGTTGTAGGAGTCCGCGGCGTTCAAGGTGAGCGTGCCCGCGCCCGTCTTGGTCACAGCGCCCCCGCCCGAAAGCACACCGCTCAGGGTGATGCTCTGCGCCGCCCCGAAGGAGTCGGCCGCCTGGATGGTATTAGGAGTGCCGGACAGGCCCATCGCCAGCGAGGAGGACCAGGGAGCCGTCGCAGCCAGGGTGGCGGTGCCGCCCAGAGCAATCGTCGGCGCGCCGCCGGAAGGTTGAACCATGCCACCGGCGCCGACATAGAGTGTGCCGGTGCCGTTCAGAGTGAGGGCGGTTGTTCCAGCCGCGCCTGTCCCGGCAAAAGTAATGATTGGAGTCGTGGCAGTTCCGGCGCGCACCAGAAGCTCCCCGGAGCCGCCTTCCGAGCCACCCACACCGATGCCCGTGGTGGCATCGCCGACCGTCAGTGTTCCGCCATTGACATCCGCCACCGACCAACGACCCCCGGTGGCCTGTTCAATCAGCAACACGCCACCAACTGTGGCGCTGCCGGTGTCTATGCGAAGGCTGGCGGAAGAGGTGTCCGTCGTCATGGTGAGATTTCCAGTCACATCCAGCGCCCCTCCGGTGATGTAAATATCGGTGGTGTTTCCAGCCGTTGGAATGCTGGTGAAGGTTGAGGTGCCGCGTCCAATGGACATCGTGGCCGCAGTCAAAGTGCCGCCCGGGATCAGGAAGGAATAGGCTGTTCCAGAAGATCCCGAGGAGAGGCTGGTGGTATAGTTGGCTGTGCCTGAGGAAACCTCCAAGGTGCCGACGATGCTGCCCGTGGTGGCGGTCAGAGAGCCGCCGTTGACCAGAATCTCGCCGCCATTGCAATTGGCGGCCCCGCCGTTGATCACGCCGCCGGTTGAAACCGCCAGGATGCCGGCAATTCCGGTGGTGCTGCCGGCGTAGCTGTTGTTGCCCGTCAACGTCAGCGTGCCGCTCCCGGTCTTGGTCAAGGAGCCTAAACCAGAAAGGGCGCCTCCATAAGCCCAGGTGGCGTTGTTGCCGCCAGTGGTCAAAGCCACCGCCGCCGGGGTCGCGTTCTGCAAGGACAGACCTTGCGAACCCTCGAATTGTCCAATGGTCGCCGAAGATATGCCGTTGAAGGTCAGCGTGCCGGTGTTATAGTTCAAGATCGCGTTCTGGAGGGCCGACGCGTTGTTGAGTTGGAGGGTGCCGGAATTGATGACGGCGGTGCCGCCATAGGTGTTGGCTCCGCCCAGAGCAATTGTGCCGGCGACGGCGTTGATGTTCAGGTTGTCCGTGCCCGTGTTGCCGGCGCTGGCGATCACCCCATTGACCGTCACCAATCCGCCGCTGGTATTGTCAAGGTTGGCTACGTAGGTGCCGACGTCGGCGCCCGGCGTCGGGCCGATGCCGATGCCGCGATTGGCATGCAACGTCAGCGCGGCGGTCGCCGCCAAATGTCCACCGTTGATGATAATGTTGTTCGCAGTCGCGGAAGCCGGGACGTCGCCCAAGCTGCCCGCGTTGCCCGCCGCGGCGCCATCCGCTGAAAAGTTGACCGTTGCGGCGTTGATGATGGTGCCGCCACCGTAGGTATTGGCGGCGCCCAAGGTCAGAGAACCCGCGCCGATCGCATTCAAAGTGCCAGTGGCGCCGCTGATGATGCCGCTGAGGCCAAAAGTGTCACCCGCATTGTCCACCGTCGCCGTGACGCCGCCGCCGACCCTTACGTTATTGGCGAGGGTCAAGCTGCCGCCCGCCTGCAAGGTGCTGTTGGCGGTGACACTCAAATCGCCCGCGCCGAGGGCGTTGGCGTTGCCCACGTTCAGGAGGCCGCCGCCGGTCAACACGGTGCCCACCGAGCCGGAGGCCGGGCCGTAAGAATTGGCCGCGGAAAGAACCGTGACGCCCGCGCCATTGATGGTCAGTGTTTTCGAGGCGGCGGCGTTGGCGATGGCGCCACCAATGGTCAAGGCGTCGCTGACGGAGACTGAGGCGGTGACATTGTCATTCAAGGAGACCGCGTCGTTAATTTGGTTCGCCGAGCCACCGGTCACAACAAGATTGGCGCCGCTGCCGTTGTCGTCGAGAGTGAGGATGTTGCCGTCGCTGGCAATCACGTAGGAGGCTGGGTTGTTGAAGGTGATGCTGGCGACCGTGGTGGCGCCATTCAGAAGGATCGGCCCCATAGTGGTGGCGGAGCCGTTGTCAAAAGTGGCCGAGGCGCCCACCCCGTTAGGAGCGCCGCTGCCTGAGGAATCGGTCCAGTTGACCGCATCCGACCACAGGTTGTCCGAACCACTGCCGTTCCACGTGCCGGAAGTCAGGGTGGATGAAATCACCAGTTGAATTGAAGTGCCGGTGTCCACGAAAGAATATTTCAAACCAAACTGGGGATTGGCAATGTGCGGATTAAGATTAATGTCGGTTGTCCATGTGGCATCCGAGCCGACGGTATCACTGCCGGCTTCGGTAGTGTAATTGATCAAAGTATATGTTCCCGCACTTGAGAAGGGCGAGCCGCCAGCGGTAAGAAGGGTGAAGGCCGTGCCCGGGCTTCCGTTAAGCGTCAGAGTAGTAGTGGTGATGCTGTCGCCACCAGGAACAAAGGTAATGCCAGAGCCGGTACCAACCGTCAGCCCGCCGAGGGTCAGCACTCCGACGCCGCTGGCGCCGGGGACCACTGCGGCACCGCTGGCCACAGTGACTGTGCCGGCGACGGTGCCCGTGCCGGCGAGTGTGCCGCCGTTGAGGGCCACATTGCCGCTGCCGGTGGTGCCGCTTGCGCCGAGGTTCAATGTGCCGCTGGTGATGGTGGTGTTGCCGGTGTAGGAATTGGCAACCGAGAGGGTCAGGGAGCCGGAGCCAGTGCTGTTCTGGAGTGCCAAAGTAGTGCCGGTGCCGGCGATAGCCGTGCCAAAAGTGACGTTCTGGCCGGCGGTGTCAATGCTGATGGGCTGGCTGCCGGCCGTGCTGAAGCGAGGGGAGTAATCGTGGTTGTTGAGGCTGGAGTATTGCAGGGTGCCGCCGCCGAAAGTGATGCTGGCAACCGTATTGGCCGATCCAAACGGGCCAGAAGTTCCGGGCACATCGGCAACGCCCGCGTTGACGGTCCCCCCATTGATCGCCGTGGTGCCGGCGTAGGTGTTCACGCCTGCAAGAGTCAGAACGCCGCCGCCAGTTGCTGTGATCGAACCCGTGCCGGAAAGAGCCCCGCTCAAGGTGATGTTGTGGGCGACGGAGGAGGCATCGGCGGTCTGGAAGACAAAGGGCGTGCCAGCGGAGCCGCTCATGGCGATGGGAAGCGAAGTGGACCAAGTGGCGGTCGCCCCCATCGTCCCGCTGAACAACGAGAAGGTCCTCACATAGGTGCCGCTCGGGCTGGCCTGGACGACGCCGCCGCTGCCCACATAACAAGTGCCACCCTTGACGAGGAAGAAGCCCGTTCCGGCGCCGGAGTCGGCGGAGTCTCCAAAAGCGATTCTGCCGGAGGTGAGGGTTCCACCCAGCACCTCCAACACGCTCTGCGAGTTCTTGGTGGCCCCGTTGTTTTTGGCGATTTCGATGCCATGAGCCGTGTCATTGCAAGTAAACGAGCCGCCCGTGACTTCCAACCCGCTCCAGCGGGTGGTGCCGTTTTCACCATCCTGCACCTCGCCGGTGACCGTCAAGCTGCCGGAATCCACACGGGCATAACCGCCGGCATTGCCACTGCCCAGCTCCAGTGTGGACAAAGTCACCGTGGGGCCATTGACATAAACGCCGGAGGTCGTCGGCATGGTGAGTGGGCTGGCTGCGGTGGGTGTGCCACTGACCGTGCTGCCACCTTTTTGGATGTTGATGTCCGCCCCTGTGATCGTTCCGGTGCCGGTCATAAGAACACCGCCGCTTCCGTTGCCGGTGTTGATAGCGGGAACCGTCAAGCTGCCGCTAACGGCAAAAGTCGCTATTTCACCGGCGCCCCAGGCCGTAGATCCGGTAAGTGACAAAGTATCGCCCGCCGGGATGGTCCAAGTCTGCGCGGTCGGTACCCCCACAGTGCAACCGATCGTCACAGTGGGAGCGCCCGTCTGAAAAAGAATGCCGGTAGAGCTCACAGACAGGGTGTTGCCGCTGGCGATGGTGAGCGGGCCAGCCATGGTGGAGTCGAATTGAAGGCCGCCCAAGGTAATGCTCCCGCCCAAGGTCATGGCCGCCAAGGTCGCGGAGCTGGGAGTGGCGCCAAACTCGCCGACGCTGGCGGAAGACGGAGCGGTGCCGCCCCAGTCCGCCGCGGCGTTCATGGTCGTGGTGTCGGCTTTGAGGATGTTGGCCGCGTGGGCGCTCCAAGCGCCGGCCAGCAGGAATAGAGCGCCAGCCAGGGCGAAAACCGGCATCCACGCCGAATTTTTGCGGGAGAGGGTTTGAGGAATGGAATTGTGGTTTTTCATAATTTCAGATGAGTTGAATGCCAAGGACGGCGGATTTGCGGGAATGGATGCAGATTGAAACAGGCTGCGGGTGGAAACCGACGGGACGACAAGACTGCTGGAGAGGGGCGATTTCATTGATTTGCTGACAACGGCACTTCTGGTTTTTTCACTAACTCTATAACTTCGCTTCAAACGCGCCAATCCCCGCGCGACCTCTGCCCGGCCCCCTCCCGCGAGGAGCATAAGTTGCTGGGCCAGAACCACTTAGGACAGCCCGCACCGGGGAGACAACCTCCCCAAACGCGCAATCCTGCGCTGATTCCAGTTAGTCGTTTCACCTTTCTACCCGGAATGGCCAAAAATGTCAACGGAAATTTTTGGAAATCTTTGAAAGCAAGAACATTCCGGCCGCCCGGCGTTCCAACTGGCGGGCGACGGGAACAAGCGTGGAGAACAGGCAAGACGAGCCAAACGAGAGGGTTTGAGCAAAAACACATACGATTATGCACGATTGGACAGATTGGACAGATTGGACACGATTTGGGAGACTGCGGGGCAGAGGGGCGCATTCCACGTTTTTGGGTGGTTTTTCCTCGTCTCCAGCCCTAATCTCAGGGGTGCGGCAGGATTAGGATTAGGATTAAGATGGGAACCCATAAAGTCAAATGCACGCGGGGCACAGTGGCCAGTGGCAAGAGGCGAGCGGGTGAAAGGACGCGACCCAGCCATTTTTTGCCATTTTTTGCCATTTCGTCACAAAAAAATATTTTTTTACCTTAATCGACCTTAATCCAGCTTAATCCACCTTAATCGAGCTTAATTCCTTACATAACAGAAGGCTGGCTCGAAGGGTTCATTGCGACCTTGCCATTTTTTGGGATTTGGATTCATAAGAATAAAATAAACTCTTTTTGGCTTCATTGACCTTCATTCACCTTCATTGGGCTTGATTGACCTTCATTGGAACGCCGCCGGGTTCAACGCAAAGTCGCAAAGTCGCAAGGACGCCATATCCGGTTTGATTGGCCTTTATG
>JBEKAN010000184.1:0-8742 GCA_050015895.1 Verrucomicrobiota bacterium | reverse complement strand
ATGGCCGAATGCACGCCGCGCGCCATCATCCTCGGAACGCTGCTGGGGGTCGTCTTCGGCGCCTCCTCCCTCTACCTGGTGCTCAAGGTCGGGATGACCGTCAGCGCCTCCATCCCCGTCGCGGTGATCTCCCTCACCCTCTTCCGCCTCTGGTCAAGACTCTTCGGCGGCCGCGACGCGACCATCCTGGAAAACAACATCGTGCAGACGGCCGGCTCGGCGGGCGAGTCCATCGCCTTCGGCGTGGGGGTGACCATGCCGGCCATCATGATTCTGGGCTACGACCTGGAGATGACGCGGGTGATGCTGGTCGCCCTCCTGGGGGCCTGGCTGGGCATTCTGATGATGATCCCCCTGCGCCGCGCCCTGATCGTCCAACAGCACGAGCAGTTGAAATACCCGGAAGGCACCGCCTGCGCCGAGGTCCTCAAGGCTGGCGCGACTTCCGCCGGGGAGGCCGGCGCCAGTTCCGGCGGCGCGGCGATTTTCGGCGGGTTCGCCGTCGGCCTCATTTACAAGACCGCGATGTCGGCCTTCAAAGCGTGGAAGGACACGCCGGGAAAAATCTTCGGCGCGCCCTTCAACGGCGCCTCGGTCGCCGCCGAAATCTCCCCCGAACTGCTCGGCGTCGGGTATGTCATCGGCCCGCGCATCTCCTCCATCATGGCCGGGGGCGGCGTGTTGTCCTATCTGGTGCTCATCCCCTTGATCAAGTTCTTTGGCGAAGGGGCGGCCGGGGTGGTCGCGCCCGGCAGAATTCCAATCAAGGACATGACGCCCGATGATGTGCGGGGCGCTTACGTTCTCTACATCGGCGCGGGCGCGGTGGCGGCGGGGGGGGTCATCAGTTTGGGGCGCTCGCTGCCGCTGATCTGGCGGGGGATTCGCGCGGGGTTCTCGGATTTCGGGGCCGCCGCCAAGGAGACCCGCGCCAACGCCTTGCGCACCGAGAAAGACCTCTCGATGAGGTTTGTCGGTCTCGGCTGCCTGGCCCTTGTGGCGGCCATCCTGGCCGCGCCCTCGCTGCACATGAACGTCCTGGGCGCGGTCTTGATCGTCCTGTTCGGCTTCCTCTTCGTCACCGTCTCCTCGCGGCTGACCGGGGAGATCGGCTCCTCCTCCAATCCGATTTCCGGGATGACAGTGGCAACGCTCATCTTGACATGCCTGGGCTTCCTCGCGGTCGGCTGGAAAGGCCCGGCCTATTTTGTCACCGCGCTCTCGGTGGGGGGCGTGGTTTGCGTGGCGGCTTCCAACGGCGGCTCGACCTCGCAGGACTTGAAAACAGGTTTTCTGCTCGGCTCCACGCCGCGGCTGCAGCAGATCGCCATCCTCATCGGCGCGGCGGCGTCGGCGCTGGCGATGGCCCCCATTATGTTGAGTCTCAACTCTTCCGCAACGGTGTATGTTCCGGCGGCGCAGGTGGCGCCGGGATTGCGCGCCCCCGCCGGCACGAAGTTTGGCGGCCTGGAGAAACTGCGCGGCCCGCAGGCGCGCCAGGACTCCTCGGCCTACCATGTATGGCAAAAAATGGATGACACCGGCGGCCCTTCGCGGAAATACCTGGTGGATGATTCCGGAGCGGTGGCTTGGCTGGTGGACCCCGGCATCAACGGCGAGTTCAAGCAGCGGCCCGACGGCACCGAAGTCAAGAAATTCCCAGTGCCCAAAGCCGTGCTCATGTCCGACATCATCCAGGGCCTGCTCGGCGGCAGATTGCCGTGGGGACTGGTCCTCTTTGGCATCATGATTTCCGTCGTGCTGGAACTGTGCGGGATTCCGTCGCTGGCGTTCGCGGTGGGCGTTTACCTTCCCCTTTCCTCCTCCGCCCCGGTTTTCGTCGGCGGCATGGTGCGCTGGCTGGTGGACCGCCGCCGGCGTCACGCCCTGCGCGGGGCGGGCCTGTCTGAGGCGCAACTGGCCGCCGAAGGCGACAAGAGCCGGGGCGTCCTGCTGGCCAGCGGCTACATCGCGGGCGGCGCGATTGCGGGCATCGTCTTTGCCTTCATGGCCGGCGTGCTGACCGACCAGGACGCGGCCATCACGAAATGGGCAACGGCGTCCAATCCCTTCTACACCGGCCCGCATTCCGACCTGCTGGCGCTGATCCCCTTCGCCGCCCTGGCCGGTTTGCTTTACTTCGTCGGCAGGGCCACCAATTCAAAAAACAATGAAGCTTAAGATTTACATTGACACCTCGGTTTTCAGCGCCTGTTTCGATGAGCGCGCCCTTGACCGCAAATCACTGACGGAAGAGTTCTGGGGGAACCGGAATCTTTACGACTGTTCGACGTCCGCGCTGGGGGTCGAGGAATTGGATCAAACACCCGATTTGGAACTTCGCGCAAAGATGCATTCCTTGCTGGGCGACATGAAAGTAATCCCCTTGACCAAGGAGATGGAGAATCTGGCGGCAAAATATATTTTAATGGGCGTATTCACTCCGACGATGTATAATGACGCAGTTCATGTCGCTGCGGCGACTTTGAGCGGGCAGGAAGTTCTTTTATCATGGAATTTCCGTCATTTGGTCAATCGTCGTCGTCGCTCGTTGATTGGCAACATTAATGCGGCGTCAGGTTTGGCTGTAATTGAGATAATGTCGCCGCCGGAACTTTAAGAGTTTATGCGTTACTTTGATTTCGAGAAGGCTGGGCGCGAAGCTGGAATTTCGGACGACGAACTGAACCGGCTCGCTCGACTCTTCACTCTGGAAGAACCGCACGACCCCATGCTGGCGGAGTTGCATACGTTGCGCGCGTGCATGGCAATCAAAAATGGGCGGACCACAATCGAAGAAGCTCTGGCGGAAGCAGCAAAGTTGGCGGCGTGATTTTAATTCGGCATGCAATCCGTTATTAATTTGCTGGATCATCTCTTGCGAATCAAAGGCGTTGACATCGCGGAGCGGGAACACGTTTGCCGCCCTCGCGGATGATTCTAGTTCCACCAGCTAATCGCCGCCTCTGGTTTTTCGGGCGACGGAGTTTTTGAGGATGGCTTTGCCGTACTCCCGGTTCATTTGTGCGATGAAATCCAGGCTGATTTCCTTGGGGCAGACCGCCTCGCACGAACCGGTCACCGTGCAGTTGCCAAAGCCCGCCTCGTCCATCGCCCGCACCATGTTCAGCGCGCGCCGCTCGCGCTCCGCCCGGCCCTGCGGCAAGGAGGCCAGTTGCGAGACTTTGGCGGAGACAAACAGCATGGCCGAGGCGTTCTTGCACGCGGCCACGCACGCCCCGCACCCGATGCACGCCGCCGCGTCCATCGCCTTGTCGGCGTCCGTCTTGGGGATCGGCAGGCTGTTGGCGTCCGGTGCGCCCCCGGTGTTCACGGAGACAAACCCGCCCGCCTGGATGATGCGGTCAAACGCGCCGCGGTCGGTCACCAAATCCTTGACCACCGGGAACGGGCGCGCGCGCCACGGTTCGATCACGATGGTCTGGCCGTCTTTGAAAAAGCGCATGTGCAACTGGCAGGCCGTGGTGCCCAGGCGCCCGCCATGGGCCAGCCCGTTGATCATCATCGAGCAGGTCCCGCAAATGCCCTCGCGGCAGTCCGAGTCAAACGCAATCGGGTCCTCCCCTTTGCCGATCAACTCCTCGTTGACCACATCCAGCATTTCCAGGAACGACATGTCGGCCAGGACGTTTTTGGCCTCATACGTGACAAGCCGGCCCTCGCTTTCCGAGTCCTTCTGCCGCCAGACTTTTAGGGTGAGATTCATGGTTGGGCTGGAATATTTTATCCCCTGCTCATTTGTAACTGCGCGTGCTCATGTGAACCTCCTCATAGACGAGCGGTTCCTGGTTCAAAATCGGCGGCCGGCCCGGCCCCGCGAATTCCCAGGCGGCCACATAGGCGAAATTCTCGTCGTCGCGTCGGGCCTCCCCGTCGGGCGTCTGAGACTCCACGCGGAAATGGCCGCCGCAGGATTCGCGCCGGTGCAGTGCGTCCTGGCAGAGCAGTTCGGCGAATTCCAGGAAGTCGGCCACGCGCCCGGCGTACTCCAGGTTCTGGTTCAACTCCTCGTTGTTTCCCGTGACTTTGACGTTCTTCCAAAACTCCTCCCGCAGGGCCGGGATTTGCCGCAGGGCCTCCTGCAACCCCTTTTCATCGCGCGCCATGCCGCATTTCTCCCAGAGCAGGGCCCCCAGTTGTTTGTGGAACGAATTGACCGTGCGCCCGCCGTTGATTCCGAGCAGCTTCGCCGTCCTCTCTTGCACGCTGGAAACGGCCTTCTGAAATTCCGGCTGGCTTGCGTCCGCCTTGGGTTCTTTGGCGCCGGCCAGATAACCGCCCACCGTGTAAGGCAGAATAAAATAGCCGTCGGCCAGCCCCTGCATCAGCGCGCTGGCGCCCAGGCGGTTGGCGCCGTGGTCGGAAAAATTGGCCTCGCCCAGCACAAACAGGCCCGGCACCGTGCTCATCAAATCGTAGTCCACCCAAAGCCCGCCCATGGTGTAATGGGCCGCCGGATAAATGCGCATCGGCGCGCGGTAGGCGTTCTCCCCGGTGATCTTCTCGTACATGTCAAACAGATTTCCATACCGCTCCCGCACCGCCTGCTCCCCGATTCGCTGGATGGCCTCCGCGAAATCCAGGTAAACCCCCCGCCCGCCCGGCCCCACCCCCCGGCCCTCGTCGCACACCTCCTTGGCCGCGCGCGAGGAGATGTCCCGCGGGGCCAGGTTGCCGAAGCTGGGATATTTGCGCTCCAGGTAATAGTCGCGCTCCGCCTCGGGGATGTCCGCGGGCGCGCGGGGGTCGCCTTTCTTCTTCGGCGCCCAGACGCGGCCGTCGTTGCGCAACGACTCGGACATGAGGGTCAGTTTGGATTGATGCTCGCCGCTGACCGGAATGCAGGTGGGATGTATCTGGGTGTAGCAGGGATTGGCGAAGGCCGCGCCCTTCTTGTAGGCCCGCCAGATGGCGGTGGCGTTGCAGCCCTTGGCGTTGGTGGAAAGATAGAACACGTTGGCGTAACCGCCGGTCGCCAGCACCACCGCGTCGGCCGTCCGCGCCGAAATCGCGCCGGTGACCAGATCGCGCGTGATGATGCCCCGCGCATGGCCGTTGACGACCACCAGGTCCAACATCTCCGTCCGCGGAAACATCCGCACCGTCCCGGCGGCGATCTGCCGGCACAGGGCCTGGTAGGCGCCCAGCAAAAGCTGCTGGCCGGTCTGGCCGCGCGCGTAAAACGTGCGCGACACCTGCGCCCCGCCGAAGGAGCGGTTGGCCAGCAGGCCGCCGTACTCGCGCGCGAAGGGCACGCCTTGCGCGACGCATTGGTCAATGATATTGACACTCACCTGGGCCAGGCGATGGACGTTGGCCTCCCGCGCGCGAAAATCCCCGCCTTTGACCGTGTCGTAGAACAGGCGGAAAACGCTGTCGCCGTCGTTCTGATAATTCTTGGCGGCGTTGATGCCGCCCTGGGCGGCGATGCTGTGGGCGCGGCGCGGGCTGTCCTGATGGCAGAACGCCTTCACGTTGTAGCCCAGCTCGCCCAGGCTCGCGGCGGCGGAGGCGCCCGCCAATCCGGTCCCGACGACGATGATGTCGTGCTTGCGCTTGTTGGCCGGCGCGATGAGCTTGAGGTCGAACTTGTGCTGGTCCCATTTTTGGGCGAGCGGCCCGGCGGGGATCTTTGCGTCAAGTTTCATGGGCGTCGCTTTCTATTGGATCCATTTGAACCAGACAGCCAGGGGGATGGAACTGTAACCCAGGAAGATCGCCAGCGATCCCCACCGGGCCAGGCCGTCCAGAAGCGGCGCGTAGGAGTTCTTTTTCCAGCCCATGGATTGCCACATGGCGCCGACCCCGTGGCTCAGGTGCAGGCAAAGCAGGCCGACCCCGAGAATATAAAACAGCGAAACCGACGGCACGCTGAATCCGAGGATGATCATTCGATAAATGTCGTGGTGCTTCTCCCTGTCCAGCAGCGGCGCGAAATCTTGGCCGGTGAGGTTGACCGCCGGAACCATTACCGTGTAATGGAGCAGGTGATATATGATGAACACGGCGATGATGATTCCGCTCATCACCATCGTGCGCGAGGCGTAGCTGGCGGCCGTCGGCTCCCACGTCGCGTAGTTCACCGGGCGCGCGGCCAAGTTTTCCTTCGTCAGGCTGGCGGCCGACCATATATGGAGGGCCGCGCAACCGAGCAGGACAATGCGGGCGGGCCAGATGATTTCCAGGTTGGACTGCAGGAAATGGCCGTAGGTGTTGATCTGTTCGGGACCGATGAAAACCTGCAAATTGCCGATCAGATGGCCGATGACGAAAAGAAACATCACGCCGCCGGTGCCGGCCATCACGTATTTCTTCCCCACGGAGGAGCAGAACAGGTTGCGCAGCAAGTTCATCATGGACACGCTAAATCAATCAATCAATAAACAGTATTCAGCCAAACTAATGACGCCCCGCTCGAAGGTCAATGGGTCTTTGCGCCGTCGGCACCAAGTATTATGGCGGCTATTTACCTATATTTAGACGACTAATTTGGATGATGATGGTGAATTGCTTGAGAAACTGAGCGTGGTGGAAATGGCTACAGCGACAGAAACACCTCGCTCAGGGCGGAAATTTCCCGGCCGGGACGCGCGAATTCGCCGCGCTTGAGCAGCAGGGACCGGAAACCCGCGGCTCGGGCCCCCTCGAAATCCTCCCGGAGACTGTCGCCCACGTGCAGGATGGACGCCGGAGCGGTCCGCAACTCCCCGGCGGCGCGCTGGAAGAGGGCCGGGTCCGGTTTGGGCCGCCCGGCCTCCGACGAAATCACGATGCTGTCAAACCAAATGTCCAATTTCAACTCGCGCAGCAGCGGGCGCAGGCGCTCGTCCCAATTGGAGACCGCCCCCAGCTTGAGGCCCCGCCGGCGCAACTCCCCCAGGCACGGCAACACGTCCTCGTGGATTCGCCAGGCCGCGGCGGAGGCGAAAGCGTCGTAGAGGGCCGGGAAAAAGGTCCGGCTCGGCGGCGTTTCCACCAGGCCGGCGAAGGTCTGGTCCACCAATTCCGACCATCCGGCCCGCGTGTGCGAGAATTCCTTTTTGCCCCTCCACGCCGCCCCGAACTGGCGGTTGAGCGTCTCCGGCGAAACCTCCAGGCCGTGCCGCGAGGCCACTTGGGCATAGACATGGCCGACGGAAGGCCAGGGTTCGATCAGCGTGCCGCCGATGTCGAACGTCAGGGCCAGGATTCCGCCATCGCCCCGGCGGACCGCGCCCGGACGGGCCGGGGAGGAGGGATGGTAGTCGTTCAACGCGCGCTCGGCCGACGAGGGGACCAGGCCCAGAATCTCCATCGCCTCGCCCACAAAATGGATGGAGCCGGTGACAACTATAAATTGCGCGCCCCCCGCCTGCGCGAACGCGGCGGCCAGGTTCGCGCACGCGCTCACTTCGGCCCGGGGATTGGCCTCGCGGCAATACTGGGCGAGCAGGACCGGATCGGCGGTGCGGTCGCTGCCAATGGGCGAAAGGAGGATTTGGGAGGCCGGCGGCGCCAGAATCCGGCAGATCGCGGCGTAATCCTTGTCCCGCATGATTCCCAGAATCAGCGCCGGTCCCCGCCCCGCCCCGCCGTCGTCCGCGGGCAGGATCTCCGGCAGCGCGGCGGCCAGGGACCGCGCGCCGGCCGGATTGTGCGCTCCGTCCAGCACAATGACCTGCCCGCCGGGCCGCCGCACCGTTTGCAGCCGCCCGGGCCACCGCACTTCTTTCAATCCGGACCGGATGGCGCTCTCCGGCACGGGGATTTTATCCCGCAACACCCGCGCCACGGCCAGGGCGACGGCGCCGTTCGTCCTTTGGTGCTCCCCGGCCAGGCCGACCTCAAAGCCGCGGATTTCCGGCGCGCCCCCGGCGACCACCGTCAGCGGCGCCTGGCGCGCGCGCGCGGTTTGGGAAATGACCTCCAGCGCCGCGGGATCATCGGTGGCGGTGATGACAGGAATGCCCGTCTTGACGATGCCCGCTTTCTCGCGGGCGATTTGTGCCAGAGTGTCGCCCAGCCATTGTTCGTGGTCCAATTGGATGTTGGTGATGACACTGGCCAGCGGAGTGACGATGTTGGTGGCGTCCAGGCGGCCGCCCAGCCCCGTCTCCCAGATCACCAGCCCGCAGCCTTGCCAGGCGAAGTGTTGCAGCGCCATCACCGTGACCACCTCGAAAAACGTCGGCGACGCCCCCGCCATCGCGCCGCTTTGGAGAATGGCCCTCATTCCCTCCACCAGGCGCGCCACGTCCTCCTCGCCGATCGGCTCCCGATCCACCTGGATTCGCTCGGCGAAGGACACCAGATGCGGCGAGGTGAACAGCCCCACCCGCAACCCGGCGGCGCGATATATGCCTTCCAGCATCGCGCATGTCGAGCCTTTGCCGTTGGTGCCGGCGACATGGATGAAGCGCAGGCCCCGCTGGGGATTTCCCGCCAGGGCCGCCAGGCGGACGACGTTCTCCAACCCCAGCTTCATTCCAAAAAGCTGAAGGTCGTAGAGAAATTGAATGGCCTCCGAGTAAGACATGCTGGGATTCAAAGGGTTCCGCGCGGCCCGGTTCAAACGGCGACAACGCTGATCTTGTGTTTGCCGGCCAGGGGCGCGACTTGTTCTTGCTCCAGCAGCAGGGTCCTGCCGGCCTCAAAGGCCAGGACGGCGATTTTCGCCTCGCCGCACGTTTCCAGGGTGCGCGCGCCGACGCAGGGGATGTCAAAGCGCAGATCGTGTTTCTC
>JBEKAN010000183.1:0-8742 GCA_050015895.1 Verrucomicrobiota bacterium | reverse complement strand
GCCGGTGGGCAGCATGGATGTGGGGATGCACCGGGACGATCTGGACCGGCAGCCCGCCCCCACGATGCATCCGACGGTGATTCCTTTTGATGTCACCGGCAAGACGGTGATCCTGGTGGACGACGTTCTTTTCAGCGGGCGCACCGTCCGCGCCGCCCTGGACGCGCTGAACGATTTCGGGAGGCCCAGGCGCGTCCAACTGGCGGTGTTGATTGACCGCGGACACCGCGAGCTTCCGATCAAGGCCGATTTCGTCGGTAAAAATGTGCCCACCTCGGTCCACGAGCGCATCCAGGTCCGATTTCACGAGGAAGCCGGCGTGGACGAGGTGACGCTGGAGAAGAAGGCCGCGCCATGAGCTGGACCCGCAAACATCTGCTGGACATCCAATCGCTCAGCGCGGAGGAAATCGTCACCGTGCTGGACACGGCCAAGGCGTTCAAAGCGGTCGGCGAGCGGGCGATCAAAAAGGTGCCGGCCCTGCGGGGCAAGACGGTCGTCAATCTCTTCGTCGAACCGTCCACGCGGACGCGGATCAGTTTTGAGCTGGCGGCGCAGCGGCTGACGGCCGATGTGATCAATTTCAACTCCGAGGCCTCCTCGCTCAAAAAAGGCGAGACGCTCAAGGACACGGCGCGCAATCTGGAGGCGCTGAACGCGGACATCATTGTGATGCGGCACAGCGCCAGCGGAGCGCCGCATTTTCTGGCGCGGTTTCTCCATGCCAGCGTGATCAACGCGGGCGACGGCGCCCACGAGCACCCCACCCAGGCGCTGCTGGACGCCTTCACCATTCGCGAGCACAAGGGGAAGATCGCGGGGCTGAATGTGACGATTTTGGGGGACATTTTATACAGCCGGGTCGCGCGGTCGAACATCTGGGCTTTGACCAAGCTGGGGGCCAAAGTGACGCTGTGCGGCCCGTCCACGCTGGTGCCCAAAGTTTTTGAGCAGATGGGCTGCCGCGTCACCCATCAGGTGGACGAGGCCATAGCGGAGGCGGACATCATCAACTTGCTGCGCATCCAGCACGAGCGGCAGCGCAAGACGATGTTTCCGAGCATCGGGGAATACACCAGTCTGTTCGGTCTGACGGCGGCGCGGTTTGCGCGGACCAAGCCGGAGGCGCTGATCATGCACCCCGGGCCGATCAACCGCGGGGTGGAAATTGACAGCCAGATCGCCGATTCCAGCCGCTCAATGATTCTGGACCAGGTGACCAACGGGCTGGCCGTGCGCATGGCCGTGTTGTTTCTGGTCAACGGCGGAAAAGGGCCGCAGGAGGTGGGAGGGGGATGAGTTCCGGCTAGCGCTCCCCGGCGGCGGCGCGCCGGCCGGCCAGGATTCTCTGGGTGGGAACGTAACGGGCCGCGAATTGCCGGCGGTACTCGGAAAAGGTGCCCGCGGCCAGATGGGCGCGGATTTCGGCCATCACTTCCAGGTAGAAATGGGAATTGTGGACGCTGACCATGCGCAGGCCCAGGATTTCGTTGACGTTGAGCAGATGCCGCAGGTAGGCGCGGGTGAAATGCCGGCAGGCGAAACAGCCGCAGCCCGGCTCAATAGGCCCGAAATCAGACTTGACAGCGCCGCCCTTGACGCTGAGGGTCCCTTTGCGGGTGAAGGCGGTGCCGTTGCGCGCCACGCGGGTGGGCAGCACGCAGTCAAACATGTCCACGCCGCGCGCCACCAGCTCCACCAACTGCGCCGGCGTGCCCAGGCCCATGGCGTAGCGCGGCCGGGCGGCGGGCAGGAACGGCTCGGTCATCTCGACGGCCCGCATCATTTCATGCTCCGGTTCGCCCACGCTCACTCCGCCAATGGCGTAGCCGTCGAAATCCATCGCCGCCAGCGCGCGGGCGCAGCGCTCGCGCAACGGCGCGTTGACGCCGCCCTGGACGATCCCGAAAACCGCCTGGCCGGGCGGCGCCGGCTGCCCGCGGCACTCCCCGGCCCAGCGGATGGTCCGCTCCACGGCCTCCTGGGCGGCTTTCGGGGCGCAGTCGTGGGGCAGACATTCGTCGAAAGTCATGGCGATGTCGGAGCCGAGGACGGCTTGAATTTGCATCGCCTCCTTCGGGCCGAGAAAGAGGGGGGAACCGTCCACGTGCGAGCGGAAGGCGACGCCCTGGTCGGTGATCTTGCGGATTTTCGCCAGGCTGAAAACCTGGTAGCCCCCGCTGTCGGTCAAAATGGGGCCGGGCCAGTTGATGAATTGATGAAGGCCGCCGGCGGCGCGGAGGATATCCAGTCCGGGGCGGATGGAGAGATGATAGGTGTTGCCGAGAATGATCTGGGCGCCCATCTCGCGCAATTCGCGGGGGTCCAGCGCCTTGACGCTGCCCTGGGTGCCGACGGGCATGAACACCGGGGTCTGGATGAGGCCGCGGCGGGTGGTCAGCCGGCCCAGGCGCGCCTTGCAATGCGGGTCCGTGAAGAGCAGTTCGAACATCCCGGCCATTGAGCCGGGAAACCGGCGGAAAGGCGAGGGGAAATGGGGATTGACGGGCGGGGCGGGCGTTTGTAGATTGTGGGTTCTTGAGGATCCAGAGTAGCTCAATGGTAGAGCGCGCGGCTGTTAACCGTGATGTTGTAGGTTCGAGCCCTACCTCTGGAGCCAACTTCAAGGGCTTGCCTCCCAAAACGAAGCCCGGCGGCCGCCCGTGCTCCAATTCTGTTTTGCACTTTCATTGCAACCACCGAATCGAGAAAGCAGGCGTCGTGCTATTCGCCTCCCCAGTATTCGGGATGGGGCTGATTGTCGTTGTTCCAACGGCACCGGGCGGAGTCGGT
This sequence comes from Verrucomicrobiota bacterium, assembly GCA_050015895.1. Classification (GTDB taxonomy): domain Bacteria; phylum Verrucomicrobiota; class Verrucomicrobiia; order Limisphaerales; family Palsa-1400; genus JBEKOF01. The sequence continues at coordinate 5,949 of JBEKAN010000183.1, read as the reverse complement.
CGCCGCGATCCAGTCGGATTGCTTGGCGTATTCAGAATGTCCATCGCAAAAGACCTGGTTGGCGCCCCCGTCATGCCAGTCACCCACGGCCGGCCGGTTGACCGAGGGGACGTAGTAGGGAAATGTCAGATAAAGGAAAGTGGACGGGTCCGTGTTGGTGGGTGACAGGAGCGTTGCATTGAAGAAGGCGCCGCTGTCACCCAGTGCGATCATCTGGGCAGGAGCCACGACTGTATGCTCCGACTCGGCTGTATAGAGGACGTTTGTCCCGACAAAGGCGTAGTCTCCGCCGAGGCCCAAATTAAATGGCGGCAGCCCTGTGCGGGCGGCGCCCAGATAATTATAGCCGTAATGGGGCAGGATCACAGGGCTGGCAGGGTGGACAATTTGGATGAATTGGGCGGAAGCCTGGACGGGTTGGGGACAGTTAAAAACATTGGAAGTGAGGGCAAAGCCCAAGGCAGCCTGCCAGCATCCCAACCCGTCGCCGGACGTGCCCAAGGGGAAAACGCCGTGGTCGCCCAAATACAGGTGCAACGCGACGCTGAGTTGACGCAGGTTGGAGCGACAATTGGCGTTGTAGGCCTGGCTTTTGGCCAAACCCAGCGCCGGAAGCAGCAAGGCCGCCAGAATCGCGATGATGGCGATAACGACGAGCAATTCAATCAGGGTGAAACCAGCCCGCCAAGCCGGGCGCCGACCATCGCCCCAGTGGTGCAAAGACCACAGGCGAAAGGCACGCTGGCGGCGGGAGTTCATCATGGTTGCGCGGTGACCTGGAAGAATTGCTGTTTGGTCCCAGCGGTGGTCGGAACAACCAAGGAAAGATTGGTCAGTTGCCCGACCGGAGTCCAATTGGTAATGGTCAGGTTGGTCAGAGTCCGCACGAAGTATCCACTGCCGTTGGTGCTGGAACTCCAACTCAAGATCGCAGTCCCCGGCCCCATTGCCAGAGAAACCCCTGTCGGCGGAGCAACCGGCGCGGAAAGAAACACACGCTGAAAATAGTTGGTAAAGGGTTGGGTTCCCCCCAATGGATCCGGGCCGTAAATTATCACTTCCGCCGCGTATCCAACTCCAGGTACCAGCCAGACATAATTGGTGTCCACTTCCGTGCCAAAATCTATCCCGTCCAGAGATATATCGTAGCTGTCAATCGCAGTGATACGCAACGCCTGCAAGGGGCCGAATCCCGGCAACACCAAGGTGCCGAATGCGTCCACGGTCGCATTTTCGGTGAACGAAATGTCTTCAGTTCCCCCGAATATGTCATAGAGCTGATAATTCAACTGGCGGCTCCAACTGTGCCCGTATTGGACCGGGTCCGGCAAATCAGTTGTGGATTGTGGAAAGACCACAAGCGGATCGACATAGGGACTTTGCGCATTGTAAAAGCCGTAGTACAATCTTCCGACTCCATTGCTGATTCTGTAGTATTCCCACGCATTGGTCGAATAAATTCCCCCCGTATAGCGTTGGGCGTAGGCGGCGTCCGGGAAGCTGGCGCCGTTGCCGCCATCCGTGACGGGCACGATGTCCAGTCGCTGCACCGAGTCCGATGCGGACGCCGCCCGGGAAAGATCCCAGTAGTTGGAGCCAGACTGGCCGATCAGCGGGGAAGTGTCCAGATTCGTGCGGACATAGGAGAGGTTGTATTCTCCGGTCACCCCTGGGAGGCTGGAGATGGGAACGGTTACTTGCGCGCCGGCGCGAAAGGCAAATTGCGCCAGACACAGGAGGGCGACGAAGCATTCCAGTGTTGTTTTCATACGTCACGCGATATTTGGAAACACGCCCGTTTCCGGGCAAATCGGCTGTTGCTTAAGAACTCTAACCATTTCATTCACAGGGTTCAATGATAAACGAGCCTATTGGGTTGTGCCGGGAGCCTCGCCTGTCAAGTTCCTGGATGGCACAGATTCAAGGAGGTTTTTGAGCTTTTCAACAACAGCCTCCCGCCGGCCCTGCGCCCATGGGTCTGACGGATCGCGGGCCAGGAGGCCGTCGAGCAATTGGAGCGCGGCCCCGAAGTTTCCAGCCATCGTCTCCAGTTCGATTCGCTGACGGGCAAGGGCCGTGTCGTTTGGAGCCAGCCTTTCCCAGCGGTCGAGAAGCCGTCGGGCCGCGTCATAATCGCCGAGTTGAAATGCGATCGCCAGATAGGCCCCGCATTCGGCGGCGGATGTTTCAGAGGCGCCTGCCGCCGCCTGAACGTTTTGCAGACACAATCCGCGCACCTGGTTGGAAGCGGCGGGTTGATCCCGGATCAGCTCGCTCTGCGCTTTCGCCGCCAAATACCGCGAGGCCCGTTGGAGGCTGGGCATGACTGAGGGGGAGTCGGCGGCCATCTGAAACAATTCCGCCTCAATGGCCAGCAACGGAATGGATTTTGGGCCGGCGCGAGGCTGGCGTGTTTCCAGCACAGTGGCGGCGCGAAATGGCACCAAGGCCTCCGGATATACGTCCCAACTGACTTTGATTTTCTGGATGGCGGGAGTGATATCTTTGAGAAACGGCACACTGAGGGCTTGCACCGCCGCCACGCCGTCAAGAATGCCATGCTCGACACACGGCAGATGAGGCTCCCGCGACGGCGCGGCCCCGTTTGTGCCACCGGAGACGTTGGCGCCCAGGGCGCAATCCGCGGCAGCCATCAGTTGGCTGAGTTTTTCCGAATCGAATGTGCCGCCGTTCAACAAATCATCCACGTTGTAGTATTGCGCCGCTTCCGCCATCAATTGAAGGCTCGACACCTGCCGATTCCACATGGCCGGATCCACCGACTTGCGCACAGGCTCCAACGAGTCGTTGGCCTGTTGCAGACGGCCGTTGAGCGCAAATTCAGCCGCTTCAAGATAGTGGGGGGAAGGATCATCCGGATAGAGAATCTCGAAGATGTGGATGTGGGTCGCCAACTCGGCGTGCCGGCCGAGAAGAAACTCCAAGCCCATGCTGTGGCGATGCGCCGCGTGAGAATAAGGGTCGAGCCGCAAGGCCTCCTGGAGAAGGGCCAGCGCGTTTGTTGCCGAGTCCGCCAGCAGCCCTTGCGCGACGCACCGGTCGGCTGCGCTCAATTCCGTCGTCAAGGCCCGGCGAATATGCTCTGCTCCCTGGTCAGCGGTGGATTTGTCGAAAAGCTCATGCTCACCCATGCGGAGCAGCACATCTCCGCGCCGGCCCCCCAAATCAGAACGACGCATCAGTTTGCTTAACTCCGCCGCCGCCCGGTCCGTCTCGTTCAAAACGGTCCAGGCCTCCGCTCGCTGGAGTCCAAGCGAAATGGCATCGTCATAACCGTCGGCCTCCGCCTCATCCCAATTGCGCAGCGCTTCGCGCCAGCGCCCATTGCGGGCCGCCAATTCGCCGTTCCGCAAGGCTTGCACTTGGAGGGCCACGTCGCGCTGGCGCTCTAGTCGGCCAGTGAGAGCAAAACCGGCCGCCAACCCGGCCACAATCACGCAAGCCAGCAAAACGTAACCGGCATGGCGTTGGGCGAAACGTTTCGCCCTCAAAACAGGCCCCGGCCGCCGGGCCTTTACCGGGCGCAGTTCCAGCGCGGCGCGAATATCATCGGCCAATTCCAGCATCGTGCCGTAGCGACTGGCCTTGGAACGAGACATTGCTTTCGCACAAATCGCATCCAGATCGCGGGAGACGGCCCGGTTCAGACCTCGAAGGGGCGCGGGGGAACCGCTCAGAACCAGGTCCGCAAGCTGGCGTGGTTCGGGCAGCGCCCCATCGGACTGCGAATAAGGAAAGCGTCCCGCCAACAGGCCATAGAGCATCACCCCCACTGAGTAAACATCCGTTTGAGGGCCAACTTGGCCAGGCTGGCCATCCAGAATTTCTGGCGGCACAAACAGGATCGTGACAGGCTGGCCCGATCTGGCCGTGGCCAAAGGCGAACCGGGCGCCCATAACGCCTCTCCCAGGTCGGTCTGAATCACCGGCTGGTTGAGCCGCACAAACGGCTCCTCAAAACCATCGCGCGCGCTGTCCAAAACATGAGCCGAACCCCAATCAATGACGCGCACGTCGCCAAATGGCCCAATGAGCACGTTGGCGGGTTTTAAATCACGATGAATCACGCCGCGGCTGTGGGCATGAGCCATGATCTCGCAAACTCGCACCAGCAGCCCAAGAGCCCGTGAGACCGTCCAATCCGCCTCCGTCGCCTCATGAACCTTGCGCCAGATGTCCCCCAATGTGGTTCCGGGCAGGAGCTGAGTCGTGTAAAAGGGCCTGCCATCGGGATCAAGCCCCACATCAAAGATGGGCAAAATGCCCGGATGCTCCAGTTGACTGGCGATCTGGGCTTCCGCCAGAAACCGGTACAAAGCGGGTTCGGAGGCCAGAGCCTTTTCGCCCAACCGTTTCATGGCAAGAGTGCGGCAAAATTCAAAATCCCAGACTTCCCAAACATCCCCCTGGCCACCCCTGCCGATGCGTTCAATGATGTCGTACTTGCGGAAGAAGTCCCTGCGCGGAAACAGGTTGTGAACCGCATCCGGCCACGGCGACTCCGCATCAACCGCTTGCGGGTTGGGCGGGGGCAACTGGCCTTCGGCAGTCAGCGCCTCGGCCAACAAACACTTCGGGCAGACTCTGTATGGATGGGCGTCCTCAAGGGGGCGGCCACAAGTTTCGCATTGTCTCATCAGGCTTGTTTCCAGACTGTTTTCGCCGATCCGGACGTTCATCACAGTCCCACCACCATGATTCGAGCGTCAGGCCCTACAGGTTACGGATGCGGCTCGGCAAACAGGCCAATCAGGTACCTGATTTCCGCCTCAATTTCTCGTTTGTCGGGACCGGCATATTTGCCGACTTCCTTCAACAGTTCGGCTCGGAGCCGGTTGCGGAAATCATGATAACCCTTTTTGAACGCGCCCACTGTCATATCCAGTTGCGCGGCGGCCTCCGCCTGGGTCACCTGTTTGCCGGATTGTTCGCTGACAAAATAAGACAGAAAAGCCTTGGAACGGGTTGCACGTTCGACCGCCTTTGTGATGGTCTCCACCGCGAACACCCGGTCGAATTCGCTCCCAAGCCTCTGGAGCCCCTTTTGGTCGGCTCCTTCGCCGGATTGGTCCATCTCGTCCCAAGGCAGATGGATCGCCGCCCCGCCGGCCTTCTGCGTCCGTTCCGTTTTCCATTGGTCTTTGACAAACCACCAAAGCCGCGTGGCAAGAAAGGTGCGGAATTTCCTTTGTTCGCTGCGCTGGACCGTGTGCAGGATCCCGTCGCGGTCACTCCAGTGTTCCAGAATCCGGCTCTTGAAAAAGCTCTGGGTGTAGTCCTCCGCATTCTCATGGTTGCATCCGCGCCGACGAAAGAAATTATAAATGGCCCGCCGATATCCGCGACAAAAGTTGTCCAACGCGGCTTGAGCCGTTTGCTCGTCTCCCTTTTGGATGGCGTCGATGATCCGTGTCCATTGGGTCGTCGGAAAACGACTCGGCCCTGACGGTTGATCCGCATCATTCATTGGCTCAGAACACCTTTCCAATCATATTGCACGAGCGCGGGAGGCCCCTCAAGACCGAAATAACGACACGGAAATGACGCCCCCCTCCTTCAATCCTCAGACTGAAACCACAATTCCTCAAAGGCCCCGGACGCCAAGGCGGTCCCGTGGGCATGGCGGGCGTTATTGCGCTTGAGCCCAACAAAGGGGTCGCCGGGCAAATCAACATTTTGTTTCTCGGGGTTCATCACTGCGGTTTCAAGGGCGGGGGGTTGGCCAGCCAGCCTTCCAGCCCCAGGCACGCGAAGGCCAGCAGCAGCAGCGGCAGGCTCAAATCCAGGGAACGTTCCTCCCGGCTGAATTGCGAGCGCGCACTCTCGCTTCCAGATAGGTTGTCCACGGAATAGGGCAGGTTTCCCAGCGCCGCCAGCGTGCCGCCAGTGATGAACTTGCGACGCCCCTCCTGTTCCGAAGACCACACA
>JBEKAN010000182.1:0-8762 GCA_050015895.1 Verrucomicrobiota bacterium | reverse complement strand
GGCGCAGCAGGTTCGTGGAGGCCGAATCTCCCATCAGGAACACCGCATCCATCTGCCCGGCTAGAAGCGCTTTCGCCGCGTCCCCGCCATCCAAGTCGCTCAGTTGGGTCACCCCGCCGGGTTCGATGCCGTTGAGCTGCAGGAGAGACAAAGCCAGCTCCCGGGTTCCGCTGCCGACCACACCGACCGCCACGCGTTTTCCCTCCAATTCGGAGAGGATGGACATCGAGCCGGCGCCCCGATAAAAAACAAACATCGGCTCGTAGGAGACGCTCCCAAGGGAAACCAGTTGCACGCCGCCGGGGGCATTGGTCACGCCCCCCTGGACAAACCCGACGTCCATACGCAGCGAAGCATTCTTGAGGCGCTGGAGATTTTCCAATGAGCCTTCGGAGGGCAGGATTTTCACGGTCACGTGGTTGCTGGCGAGGATGGCGCGGTATCTTTCCGCGTTGGATTGGAGGACGCTGCCGGCGGGGCCGCTGGTGAGGATGATCGTCTTTGGCGGGGCGGATTCAAAGAACCAGAACACCGCCAGCAGAATGACCACGCTGATGGAGAGAATGGTGGCCAGCGCGGCCCCGCGCGTCAGGCCGAATGCGTCCATGGACGGGGTGAGCAGCCAGCCCAGAGATATTGTGCGCCCCTTTTCCAGGGATGGCTCCGTCGGCGGCAAGGATTCGTTGTTCATGTCGCGATCCGGTCATTCTTCGGGACCGGTGCCCGTGTGGTCGTCGTCGCCCAGTCAGTCTGCCGCCGTCGCGCAGCGCCGTCAACAATGTCCGATTTGGCGTAGTGTCCTAATGTGAATCTTCAGTGATTCCCTACGCCAAGAAACTCAAAGGCTAAAAGAACAACTCCGCAGACAAGCACCCCAATGCCACAACGCCTGCACAGCTTCTTCTGGCGTTCATTTTTGAATTTTCCCATCCAATCAGTGCGAAAAGCTGCCATGAGGCCAAGCAGAACGAATAATGTAGCTATGAGAAGGTTCATTAATTCTCGCCCATTGCTTTCCGGGAGTGCTTTGCACGTTTGACGATTTTCAACTGGTGCAAATGGGCCATCATACCGGATTTGGCTGGGTCCCTCTATTCCGCCGCGAAGACGCGGAAGGAATGCGCGGGAACAGGCACCTCGAATGAAGGGCCGCCGCCACCGCCGCCGCCGCGTCCGCCACCGCCCCTGGCTCCACGCCCGCTGCCGCCGCCGCCACCGCCCTGCGACGGGGCGATCGTCTTGTCGCTGAGCAAATCGCGCAAGCCGGTCGCGCGCGCCACCGACACGCGCGCGGTCACCGGTTGGCCCTGAAAGTTCTGCACAATAAACGTCCGGTTGTCATAGGCGAAGAGGCTGACATGATCGGGGGAGTCAAGACTAACGAACACGTCCCGGCCCAGCAGGTTGCGGATCTGCGTCAGCACACTCTGCGGGAGCCGGTAAAGGTCCGCAAAATCATCCGGCAGCGCCAGCGCATAAAAGGTCCCCTTGCCGTACGCGGCCCGGACAAGCATCGGATAGCCGGAGTCGGCGGTGCTGAACTCCATGCTCGTCCAGGTGTCGTTTTCAAAATGCCGCATTTGCGGCAGGAGCATGTTGAGGCTGGCTGTCGGCGCCGCCGCCCCGGCCGCTTCTCCTCCTCCGCGGCGGCCGCCGCCTCCAAAACCCCCGCGCCCGCCGCCAAATCCCGTGGCGAGCACCCGGTGTCCGGTCACTTCAATCTCCGCGATGTCCTGAAATCCCTTGTCGCCCAGCGCCTCGATCAACCCGGTCGTGGCGATGGCCGTTCCCCCCTTCTGCACAAACTCCTTCGTCTTGGCAACCAAGTCGGGGTCGTACTTGGACGCCGCTGTCAAAAGTACAGTGGAGGCGTTGGTGGGAAAATCGGGAACCAAATCAACCGGGACTCCGACCATGCCCAGGTAATCGGGCAGATACATCTCGCCGACGGAATTGCACGGCTTGTAGGTGGGAACGCCGACGGGCTTGCCGAGCTTGCCCATGAAGCGATCCAGGATTTCCGCCGAATAGCCGCCGGTCCGCGCGACCATGCTCGGCGTGAAGGTGGACCCGTCCGGCTGGGGAATGGGCGCCATCAGATTGGCCAGGACGCCGGTGGTGTCCGACTCGGCCGCGGCGTCGGCCCCGCCGCGGCCCCCGCCTCCTCCTCCGCGCAATGGCTGCATGATTTGCTGCGAGTTGAAGAGCATGATTTCCGGCACTTTGGCAAACAACGTGTCCCAGAACTGCTCCGCGTACCGCGCGTCGCCGCCGCCGTCAATCCAGCCCCCCTGGTTGCCGCCCGGCTTGATGCGGCAGAAGTACTCGGTTTGCAGGTAGCTCTGGTAGGACTGCAAGCGCTGGCCGCCTTCGCCGTTGCGCGTCTCCGTGCCGGTGTAGATCGCGTCAAAAAGTTTCGGCTCGACCGCCAGATCGTAACCCAGTCCCTGGAAGCTCTCGTACCAGTTGGGATACTTGATGATGATATGGCACTTTGGATTGACAGCCTTGGCGGGGCCGATGATGAGGTCTCTGGAAACCTCGTCCATCAACTCCAGTCGGAACTGCGTCCAACTCTTGGCGCCCTTGGCCGCGATGGCGTCGTCGCCCTTGTTGTTGGAGAAATAGAAGTCGTCCAGGATGATTTCGTCGAAATGCCGCGCCGTGAACTCGGACATGGCCTTGACCTGGTCCCGCTGCTCTTGCGAGCTGTAGTCGAAGGATTGGAAGCCGTTGCCTTCGTTGTACGTCAACCCCATGCCGCCGGAAACCTGGATGCTGCGGTCGGTAAAGAACTTCTTCATCGCCTCCACTTGCTCGGCGGTGGCCAGTTCGTGGTTGCGGGTGGTTTCCAGATAGACCTTGGATACCTTCACCTGTTTTTCCACGTCGGCCCATCGCGTGGCAAACTGGGCCAGATTGCCGGGAATGGAGCTGACCTCCTGATACCGGAAATAGACGCACACACTGAAGTTGGTGTAACCCCTCGATCTCAGTTGGGAAAGCGAACTGGTTGATAACGTCCCTGGACCTGTATCCGGGTGTCCAGTGGACGCCAACGGCCTTGTGGGATCAGACCCAGAACCCGCGCGCGCCGGCGCGACAGAAGCCAGCGCCGCCAGCAGGGCCAGCCCGCCGCCCAATTTCGCCAGCAAGGTAGGGCGCGCACTCCGTGCGCGCCGCGGCGGGCAGAGGACTCCCCGCCCTGCGAACTGACCCATTGTGGGCAAACAACGATTTGAATCGGATGAATTACTCATGGTTTGATTTATCAATAGGTTCCCAGGGTCACGCGCAGAGTTTCCGCATTGGTGCCGAACGGCAAGGCATGGTCGGTCTCGTCCCCGTTGAGAATGCGCTGGACCCGGAAGGCGGAAGCCGTCGGGTCGCCATTGGCGCTGGCCGAAGATTTTTTGCCCGTCCTTTCCAAGGGCGCCGCCTCTTCCACACGCACAAAGTCGCGATGCGCTCCGGAATCCGGCCTGAATTCAATCGTGCAATCGCTGCCCGTGATGAAGAATTGATTTACTTCTATTTGCGCCACCAGCGCCCGCCCCGTCGGCGCGGCTGGAGCGGCTGCTGCCGTCGTGGCGTTCGTCGCGGTTGGATTTCCCGCTCCCCGGCCTCCGCGCCCGCCCCTCCCGCCGCGACCGCCGCCGGGTCCCGTGAAGTTGATGATCGCGCTCCACGCGCCAAAATCCAGCGTTGCCGTCGTTTGCCCTGTCTCTTCCTCCACCGCCTTGACTTTGCCATCGAAGTTCAGCTCTGCCACTTCGCGCATGATCGGTTCCAGCATCCGGTAATTCATCCCGACGGGCACCAGCTCCTCCGGCGTCGCCCGTGTGTAGTCCAGGCCGAAGGGCGACCAGCCGACCGCTCCCCGCCCCAGCGCCGCGAAGCACATCCGCGAGGCGTTGCCTCTGCCGTCGGTCTCCGGCACAAACAGCGTGTTGTCGGGCCGTGAATAATGGTCCAGCACCGCGACATATTTCGTGCTGTCATTCATATAAATGTCGGGCGCCAGAATATCAATCGCCGGCGCCGCCGCCTTCCAGATGTCCAGCACATTGTCGGTCGCCCCGCCGCTTTCATAGGTCCCGGCGCGGGGATTGGTGAGCGGATCGCGCAACGCCGCGTTCACGTACATGGGCAGGCGATATTCCGCCTTCCCCGCCGCCGCCACCTGGCCGATGTAATGCGCCACGCAGTAGGCCTGGAAATACTCGTCGGCGTTGTCGCCGAAAACCTCCCTCCAATTCCCGCTGGCGCTCTTGGCCCCGTTTCTTCCGGCCAGCGCCTTCAAAAACTCCGTCGGTACCGGCGCGGCAATCGCCTTTTCCGCCTCCGGCGAATAGTCGCGGATGCTGCCCCAGGCCCCCGGCTCGTTTTCCACCTGGATCATGATGACCGTGTGTTCCGGATCCACAGACTTGAGATGGCGCATCAGCGCGCTGAACGCCTTCGCGTCCGCTTTCATCGTCGCTTCCGCCAGGGGCGACGGCGAATCCACGCTCCGGCCCTGATTGCCCGTGATGTGGGTGTAGAGTTCCGGATGGCTTTTCGCCCAGAGCGGGACGTAATGCGGACTGCCGTTCTTCCAGGAGGCGAACCAGAGCAGAACCAGCCGCACGTTGTGTTCGCGGGCGGTCTTCAGAATCAAGTCCACCACCGAAGTGTCGAACTTGTCCTGTTCCGGCTCGAACTGCTCCCAATAGACCGGAATTTCCAGGGTGTTGGCGTGGAGGTCGTCAATGGCCGCGAAAACTTTGGGAAGTGTGGCCGGCCACGCGCTCGAATTGTGGCACTGCGCGCCCAGCATCAGGAAGGGCGCCCCATCCACCAAGAACGCATGGCGTCCATTTTGTGTCACCACCTGCGGCATTGGGACCGAGGCCCCCCGCGCCGGGGTTTGACCGATGAGCAGTGAAAGGCCAAGACTGGCCAGGGCTGCGGCGCCAAGCCGGCCGCAAAGGCGTGTGCTGGTTTCTAGTTTCATAGTTTGTTTGACTCCTCAATTGGCGATGTCGCCATAAAGAATTCCCCGCCCATTGGTCCCCACATAAACACGTCCATAAATTCGCGGGTCGCCCGACAGGCAGGAAAACCGGTTGCCCCATTGATGCTGGTCATCATTTACGCGGACCCAACTTGCGCCCACGTCATCGGAACGATAAATCCCCGCGTCCCCGCCACCGCCATTGGCGACATAAATGGCCGGATAGTCCTTGCCCGGCGCGGCTTTGCCAAAACTCATTTGCCCAATCTGCGGATGATTGCTGACTTCCGTGAAATTTCGCCCGCCGTCGCTCGAATGGTAAAGCTGCCCTCCAACCAGCCAAAGGTCTCCCTCCCTGCCCCCGACCGCGACCAATCGCCCCACCCCGCCGCGCCCGCCGCGCCCGCCGCCGCCAACCGCGCTCGCGGGTAGGCTGGCGACTTCGTAGGCGTTCGTGAACGTCGCCCCGCCGTCGGTGCTCAGATACATCCGATGCGCCGCCGTATCCAACCCGTAAAACTTCGCGCCGTTCTCCCGGTCGGCGATCGGGCTGACGCCCGCGGGCAAGCCCGTCACATCCTTCCACGTCGCGCCCCGGTCCGTCGAGATTCGCGGGGTCCCGCCCGTGCTCATGAAAGTCGCCCCATCCGCCGACAAAATCACCCGCCCGCCGCCGCCACCACCACCTCCTCGCCCGCCTCCCGTGGCGGGCTGCGCGCCGAGGGTGAAAGGCTTCCAACTGTGTCCGCCGTCCAACGAATACCCCATCGTGCCTTCGTCCGGCGGGTGAAACGGCCCGCTGCCCGCGCGGACGACGACGTTCGGATTCTTCTCCGCGAAATCCAACCACTGCGTGTTCGCAAACAACGGATGCTTGTTCGGCCCGTCCGGAGGACTCACATCCAAATCGTCGTGCGTGAAGCCGCTAATATCGCCAAAGCCGCTGATCAAGTGCGCGCCGCCAGTCGGGCTGATGAGGCAGAGAATGGCCGTCTCCTCAATCCCGTCCGCCCAAATCGCCCAATGAGTGTCGCCGCCCGAATCGGCGTTGTTCATGTCCACCGTGTTCCAGATCGTCGCCCCGGTGGCGTAGCAGACGTGCTTGGAATCAAACGGATCAATGGCCAGCGTGTCAATCCACCAACCCACCGACGCCTCGGGTTTCTTGACCGTGGCGTCATACACTCCCGCCCACGGCACGTAAGGCGAGGCGGAGGAGTCCCGGTGGGATTTTGGGCTGATGTCAGTCCACGTCTTGCCTCCGTCAGTCGTGCGGTAAATGCGGTCATCGTCGTTCGCGCGCGCGGGCAGATTTGGATTCACGCGGTCCAATGAGGCCACCACCAGCGTGCCCGGATGCTGGCGGTCAACCCCCATTCCGCCGTAGCCGCCCGGAAATCGGTTCGCGTCCTTCACCGGAGTAATGTCCGTCCACGCCCCATCCTTGGGATTGAGTTTCCAAATCGCGCCGTCGCTCACGCCGCCCGGCCCGACGCCGTTGCCATAGACCACATACAGGATGCCCTGCGTGTCGAACGCCGCGTGAATGGCGAGAAAATTCGGCGGCTGGCCGGGAACCGGCTTCCATGTCTGGCCCGCGTCGGCGCTGCGGAACAGGTGGCTCTCTCCGCGATCCGTCGAGCCGACGTAAATCGTCTGCGTCGGATGGCCGCGCGTTCCTGTGCCCGGGTCGAACACCACGAAGCTCAATCCCGCCCCGCCCCCTCTGCCGCCCGCGCCTCCGCGTCCGCGCGCCGGAGTCGAGGCGGCATCGCCGCCCGGGCCGGCGGTGTCCGCGGCGGCGGCGGGCGCGGTGGCTGGCGGGAAGTTGGCGACTTTGTTCCAAGTCAGCGCCGCGTCTTTGCTGATCCAAAGCCCGGCCGAGCGGGAGCCAAAATAAAGAATATCGTTGTCGTTCGGATCAATCGCCAGACGCTCTCCCACGCCCCGCCCATTTTCATTCCCGCCCATCCCAAATGGCACCTCCACCACCTGAAAGCTCTTGCCCTGGTCCATCGAGCGCAGGATCGCCGCCCGCTGCCCCTGCCCCATCCCCGCCGCGATATAGACCCGCTGCGGGTCAATCGGATCGGTGGCGATGCTTTCCGAGCCGTGGTAATTTCCGACGCCGCACCAGTCCGTCAGCGGAATCCATTTCTTGGCCTGGTTGTCCCACTTGTACGAGCTGCCGATGTCGCAGCGGCAGTAAGCCAGGTCCGGCTGGGTCGTGTTGAAGACCACCCCGCAGATAAATCCCCCGCCCTTCACTGTCACATTCTTCCAAGTGTAGGGCTGCGAGCGGAAGCCGCCCGATTGCCCAAACGCCACCGCCGGCAGCAGCCCCAGGCAAATAGCCCAAGTTGAAATCACGACCCTGTAATTAGCCCGTTCCCTCGCCCCGCGCAGCGGGGAGAGGGCCAGCCTGCCCGCCGTAGCCTTGGCGATGGCGGGGGTGAGGGGTTCCTTCCATCGAACGGCAGCACTATCGAGAAGCCCCCTCACGATTCTCAGCAACGCCTTGCGCACTTCCCGGCGCCCCTGTGGATCAGCCAACCAAAGCGACGACCTGATAATGGGGTTCATGGCCGGAATCCTAATTCCCCCCGCCCCCGTGTCAAGCCGGACCCGAAATTGGTCCTGGTTGAGGCCAATCTGATCTTCCCGGTTCACCCAGCACGGCACTACCGGATGCTGCCGAATCGGACGTTTTCCGGGACCGACGGCTCATCCAGCACTTGAATGGTGGTGGACGGCCCCAAGTCCACCGGGTCCCCCCAGGCGCGCAAAGCCCAGACAAGCTGCTTGCCGGCGCTTACCTCGAAGGCTTGAATGGCCGTTCCGTCGCCTTTCTTGCACCAATTGTTGATGAGGGTGTCGCCATTGGACAAACGGCTGGCCGTTTGCATCCCGGAAATCTTGTAGCCCGCAAGGCTGGCGGCCGGAAACTCCCATACCAGGACCCCCTTGCGGTCCAGTTCCTGCGCCGCAGTATGCTCCCGGGTCATCAGGATGTCGCCGTTCTGGAGCGGGGCCGCCATCCAAAGGTCCGGCACCGAAATGGACCAGACTTCCTTGCCGTTGACATCATACTCGCAAACCTTGTGCAAATCCATGTGCCCGACCAGCAGCGTCCCCGCCTCCGTGAGGCGGGCGTGGCGAAACTGGCCGTGGACACTGTTGGTGTTGCCCACCGGAAGATCAAACTCCTTCTCCGTCGCGCCGGAAGTGGTGTTGACCACCATCACCTTGGCCGGATTCCCGTTGCGGATGAACACCACATGCTCCCTGCCAATGGCTTGCGCCGTGTGGATTTCCGTCCCGGGCGGCGCGTCGTAATTCCAAACCACCTTCTTCTCCGCCGTAATCTCGGTGACGCCGAATTGATGCGCGAAAAGCACATTCCCATTGGAGAGCAGGGTCGCGTCGCTGATCTCGCCCTTGGACTGCGGGTCGGTGTTTTCGTAAGACCAGTCCACCTTCCCCTGGCGCACGATGTACATGTTGTGGCGTCCTCCGCCCTCCCCGGCATAAAAGAAGTCGTGCTGGGCCAACCCCCGGCCCGGCAGCGCGGCGGGGGCCGCTGGCGTGTTGTCCCCCGGCGCCGCGCGAAAATTGCCGGGTTGCGCGAGGTTGGTGGAAGGCCGGTTGGTGGCGGGCGTTGTCTGCGCCGCCGGAGTGTTCTGGGCAAGCAGGGCTGCCGCCGGGAAAAACCATGCGGCCAGCGCCATGCGCAAAAATGACGATCGTTTCATAATCTGGGCTGTTC
>JBEKAN010000181.1:0-8769 GCA_050015895.1 Verrucomicrobiota bacterium | reverse complement strand
CGGTTTACATGGATCATCTTCCGAACCTGTGGCAATTCGCTTCAGCTTCCATGAAGCCTCCTGAACCGGTGGGTCTTCCATTGCCGGACTGGCATTTGACATCAGGCGTTTCCGTGCGAGATTGTGGAATCCATGAAGAATGCGCGAAAGTTGACGTCGCAAGAGTTGTTTCGCATTGCCGCCGACCCGGATGCGGCTTTGAGCGCGCTTGCCGGCGCCGCCGGGGCCGGGGCGGCAAAACGAAAATCAAATGGAAAGGACGGCTCCGGGCCAAAGAAGCGCCGGAAGATGAGCGCCGCATGGAGAGAGATGATCGCCATCACGGCAACGGCGCGTTGGGGCACAAGAGCCAATTGCATTGCCGGGCCTGGGGAAGCGCAAGCCGATGGGCGCGCCTTGCACCCATCATCGCCAGCCATCCCAGACCTCTAACCGTGGATTTGTCCCACCTGGGTTTTTTGCGATTTTCGGTGGAATCCCAAGCGATGTTTGTGGGGCGGCGCCATGGGTTTTTCAATCTCAACCGGGTTGACGGAGATGCCTTCACAGGTTGTTGGGGGCGATACGAAGGCTGAAAGCGCCGCCGACGGGGGCGCCGGGTGCGAGGCGGATGTCGTAGCCGGGGAGGGCGTTGGAGCCGAAACCGGATGGGATTCCAATGGCGGAACTGAGGAACAACAGGGTGCCGTTGGTCTCCACGCGGCAGCGGGCCTCCAACGGCTTGTCGGCGCGAAGGGCGACGAGAGAGTACTTGCCGGCGCCGGAGAGAGTCAGCCAGTGAACGTCACGCTTGGAGGAACGGAAGGAAAGGTCGTCGCTCGTGGCTGATCCAGTGGGATTGCCAATGTGACCGGGCGGATACTCGGTCCACAGGTTTTCGCTCAGCCAACTCATCCGGTTCATGGTGGAGGGCAGGAGGAATTTGAGGCCGGCTTCCAAGGCGCTGGCGTTGGTGGCTTTCCAGTCGAGATGCCAAGTGACGACCATCTCGTCCTGCGGGCTGATGTCGAAGGTGTAGTGGAGTTGTCCTTTGAGTTCGTCCGAACCGGCGAGGTAAACGTCAGCAGTCACGGAGATGTCGTTCACCATGCCGGAGTCGTCCAGAGCGAACTGGCTCAAATCGACAACCGCATTGGTGAGCCGTGGTGGCTCACTGCTGCTGATCGGACCGCCGCCGCGACCACGGCCTCCGCCGCCGCGACCCCGGACACCCGCAAGGAGACCCTCGCCGAGATTCAGGACTGGTCCGCCAGTCACGATCTCCTGAGCGCCGGCGCGCCAGGAGATTACTTGGCCGGTCTTCTTGTCCACCTCCAGACGCGTTCCCGCTGTCTCTGCGACTACGGTCCGCCCGGATTCCGACCGCCCAACCAAAATCGCCTTAGACGGGAGACATGGCGGCGGGACTGGCGGTTGATAGGCCGGCGCGCGCAAGGTTGTCGAATAGATGCTGCGGCCATCGGGGTGAATGAATTCGAGGCGCAGGGTGTCCATTCCCGCGGTGGCGGGAAACTCGGCGTACGTGGAGGTCCGCGGCGGGCAGGCGAGGCGACTCTCGCCTTGCGCGAGTTCCTTTCCCCCGGCGAGCTCCTGCCATCGGCAGGTCAGTTCGGAGAGGTCGGTGAAGGAATAGCGGTTTTGAATCGGGACGACGCAGCGGATGTCATTGGGAGTAACTTCGCGCGCGGTGGTGGAGACGGGACTGTACACCATTTTCACACTCCAATAGGCGGGCTTGAGCTTGCGGTCGGAGGTGACGATGCCTTTGTTGTTCTCCTCCCTCATGCCGGTCACGGGGTCCACGCCTCGGCGGTCGGGAAATTTGTCGGCCATGCCCTGGTCCTGCCATTCCCAAATCCACGACCCGGCGATGCCTGCGGAGGGCCAGATGACATCCCAGGTGTTGAGCAGACCGCGGCCCCAGAAATCCAGGTAGCCGTAATCGTAGTCCAAGACCTGGCGGTCGCAGAAGGTGTGGGGTTGCTCGGTGAAAATGGCGGGAATCTTCGGGCGGCTGCTGTTGGTGGCGATCCGCCGGATGTCGGCGATGGAGGGATAATGAAAGTCCTCGAAGTCGGTCCGCGGATTCTTGTCAAGGTTCTGCTGTGAAATGTAGGCCAGGCGCGTCGGGTCGTGCGCCTTCATGTAATCGAAGGCGGATTGGGCGTTGGGGCCGTAGCCGCTTTCGTTGCCCATGCTCCAGGCCAGGACGCAAGGGCGGTTTTTGTCGCGGGCGAGGGTTTCGCGGGAGCGGAGAAGGAAGGCCCAGAGGGCGTTGGTGTTGCGCAGGCTCACTTGCGGGTCGTCGGCCACCCAGCAGAAGGGCACCTCGTCAAGCACATAAAAGCCGGCCTCGTCGCAGAGTTCGAGGAAGCGGGCGGAATGGTTGTAATGGCTGGTGCGGATGGCGTTGATGTTGGCGGCCTTCATGAGGGCGATGTCGGTTTTCCAGCAATCCTCGGTCAGGGCGTGGCCGTAGGGGGAGAACTCCTCGTGGCGGCAGGTGCCCGCGCATTTGATGGGGACGCCGTTCCAGAGGAGGACGCCGTCGCGGTTCTCGATTTTGCGGAAGCCAAAGCGCTCCTCGGTGCGTTCGAACTGGATCCTGATTTCTGTCGGTGGGCCGGCGTCATACACGTTGAACACAAGGTAATAGAGATTGGGTTTTTCCGCCGACCAGAGCTTGGGCGACTGAACCGGCGCTGACAGAATGAGGTTGGCCGCGCCATCCGCTCCGATTTCTCCCGATGTCCGCATCTCTGGGATGGAAACTCTGCTGCCATCCATCGCAAACAACTCCGCCCTCACGCCGATGGGACCTTCGGGATGGCCAATCAGGCGGTCGGACGATTCGGGGGAAACCACCACGCGGACCGCAGCCTTGAGGGTCGCGTTCTTGTAGTTCGCGTCCAAGTCCGTGGTAATGGTCACGTCGTCCACATACACCTCCGGCAAGGCCACGAGGTAATTGTCGCGATAGATTCCGCCCAGGCACCAGAAGTCTCCTTTGTCCATGCTTCCGGACTGCGTCTTCTTGTAAACCCGAACGGCGAAGAGATTTCGCTGACCCGGTTTCAATGCCTTGGTCACGTCCATGTCGAAGGCGGTGAATCCGCTTTCGTGGTAGCCCACGCGCTGGCCGTTGACGAAGACTTCCGCGCCATCATAGACGCCGTCGAAATGCCAGAGGACCGTCTGGCGGGCAAAACGCGCGGGCACGTCCAGCCAGCGGCGGTAGAGGCCGATGTCGTCGGAGGCGTCGTTGCCGCGATTCTGGAAGGTGGGGCGGGAGAAGCCCTCGATCTCCCAGTTGGCCGGCACGGGAATGTCCTTCCAGTCCTGGTCGTTGAGGTCGGCGGCGGCAAAGCTGTCGGCGGCGGCGTTGGTGGCAGGCGGCAACACGCCGTTGGTTGCGGGGCTGGCGCCGTGTTCGAGCTTGAAACGCCAGACGCCGGTCATGGAAAGGACGGCGGGATTGCCGGGGCGCTGGTGATCGAGCGGCACGAAAGCGTTCCCGCCAATCGGCACTGGGGCGGAAAACGCGGTCAACGCGAGGGCGGCTGCAAGAACGAGCGTTGGGAGCAGAGGGCGGGTCATGGGGAATCCTGGGGTGATGGCGGTTATAGATTAGTGAAAGAATCCGGCGTACAGGAGGGTTTGACCAAAGAAATACCACGATTATCCACGATTATGCACGATTGGGCACGATTTGGGAGCGCGCGGGGCACAGTCGCCAGGGGCAAGAGGCGAGCGGGTGAAAGGGCGCGACCCTGCCATTTTTTTGCCATTGTTTGCCAATTCATCACAAAAAACTTTTTTTTTTACCTTTATTGACCTTTATCCACCTTTATCCACCTTTATTGGGATGGTCCGGCGCCGAAGGAGACGCGGGGCTGGCGCGCGGGCGGACGGAAGCGACTGTGCGCCACTTTGGCGCAAGACACCCCGCGCGGCGGCGGACGGAAAGCCGTCCGGGCCGGTTCTGACGTTTGTCGCCCCCAACCTCATGCTGCTTACAGGGGTATCACATAGCGAAGGAAATGTCAAGGCAGATCTGGAAAAAAGTGCGGGGGGGGGGCGCGATGAACGAGGTTTTGCCTGACAGCGTGTTTTGAAAATCCGCTCTTTTGAACGCTTTCCACCGAATGGCTCGGCAGGAGCCTCGCCCTACCGGGGCGATTGTGGTAGGGCGAGGCTCCTGCCGAGCCGGGGCGTCAAGAAAATCAGATTATTAAAACACCCTCAGAGGGTAAAAAGTCGCGCGCCCGGTGTCCGGTAAAAGGACTCAACTTTCAATTGTCATCGCCCCTGCTACTTGAGCTTCGGGTCCACGGTGGGGGGTTTGGGCACGGCGACATTGACGGTGGCGGCGACCCATTTGCCCTCGGGATCCTGGTGCTTGGCACCCGTCACCGCCTGGCCAACGGCGAGGTCGTCGAAAGTGGCGGGCTTTTTGTCCTTGGTGATTATGGTCTGGGAATTGACCAGGGTCGGCGCGCTGGCCGCGGGATCAGAGGCGGTGCTTTCCAAGGTGAAGGATTTGGCCTGGGCATCCACCTTGGCGATTTTGCCGGTGAATCGCTTGCTCAACCGGGGCGCGGTGGCTGCAGGTTTGTTGGTGGTGGCGGGTGTGTTGGTCTGCGCCAAAGCGAAGTTGCCGCCCGCGAAGGCGGCGAGCAGAAAGAGGCAGGCTCGTTTTACAAATGATTTCATAATTCGATTTTTGGTCAAGTTATGTGGTTGAACGGCATAATCATTACAGAAACGGCGCCCGCAACGCCAGCATTTTCTTTTCATCGGGGCGGCAAGCGCGTATTTTCGGGGTGGAAGCGCGTATGTCGGCTTGTTTGATTTGATTTGGCTCATGTTCATGGCGTTGCCGTACAAAATCTCCACCCTGCTGTACTGCTTCAATGAGGCGGAGGAAGTGCTGCTGATGCGGCGCGCGCGGGAACCCAATCGCGGCCTCTGGAGCCCGTGCGGCGGGAAGCTGGACATGGCCACCGGCGAGTCCCCCCACGCCTGCGCCTGCCGCGAGGCCGGGGAGGAAATCGGCATGTCGCTGCGCCCGGCGGACTTGCATCTGACCGGCCTGGTGAGCGAACAGGGTTACGAGGGGCAGGCGCATTGGCTGATGTTCTTGTTCGAGGTGCTGCCCCGGCTTGGGAAACTGCCTCCCCCGCACCGGGAGGGCCATTTCGGCTTTTTTGCGGCGGCGCAACTCCCCCTGCTGGAAGTTCCGCGGACGGACGCGGCGCAGATTTGGCCGCTGTTCTGGCGGCATCGCGGCGGTTTTTTCGCCGCGCATTGCCATAGCGTGGCCGACGGGGGCGACCAGTGGACGATTGAGGCGTCCCTCCCCAAATAACATGAAAGACATGGACGAGCCGGTGATTGACCTGCAGAGCGACCACTATTTCATGGGGGAGGCGCTGCGGCAGGCGGCGCGGGCGTTTGCTGGGGAGGAGACGCCGGTGGGCGCGGTGATCGTGCGGCAGGGGCGGATCGTTGCGCGGGCGTTCAACCAGGTGGAATTGCTCAAGGACGCCACGGCGCACGCGGAAATGCTGGCCATGACGCAGGCGGAGGAGGCGGTGGGGGACTGGCGGCTGGGGGACGCGACGCTTTACGTGACCAAGGAGCCTTGCCCGATGTGCGCCGGGGCGATGGTCCACACGCGCCTGCAACGGGTGGTGTTCGGGGCCGGCGATCCGAAGGCGGGAGCGGCGGGGGGCGCGCTGAACCTGCTGCAATTTCCCGGGCTGAACCACCGTTGCGCCATCACCGGGGGTGTGCGCGAGGCGGAATGCCGCGAGCTTCTGCGGGCTTTTTTCGCCGCCCGCCGCGGCAGCGCCGACAAAAGTTCGCCAAGTTGAGGAGCGAAGAAGGAAATGTGGCAAAGGCGGCCAATGGGCGTTGGAGAAACTGGCGGAAGGGGTGGGATTCGAACCCACGTTGGGGTTGCCCCCAAGCCTGATTTCGAGTCAGGTACATTCAACCACTCTGCCACCCTTCCACACGTTGATTATCAATGACTTACAAACAACAATTTTGTCCTAATTTTTTCTTTGTATCCCTGCTTTGTATCCCGTAAAATCATTCCATGAAATCGGATACCAAGCCTGGCATTCGGACGCGAGAGGAGCATTTGTCCACCGATGGCAAATGGCGCTCATTTCCGAAAGTGCCGCATTTGCTGCAATACGCCAGCAACGGGAACTATTATGGCCGGATAAAAGTCGGCGGCAAGATCTTTCGTGAGAGCTTGAACACAGAGGTCTGGACCACCGCAAAGCTACGGCTGACCGACTTTTTGAAAAAGCATCAGGAGGTTCGGCAGCAAATTGATCCGCCGAAATTCAGCGAAGCTGTGGAAGCGTTCAAGCGGGGGCTTGAAAATGAGACGGGACTCAAACCGCGCAGCAAGGAATACCGATTGTTGTGTCTGTTGAAAATTGAAAGATCGTGGCCGGGCCTGTGGGAGCTTCGACTTGACGAAATCACGCCGCAAGCCTGCAAGGAATGGGCGGCAGGGCTTCACGGAAAAATGGCGGGCCATTATTTCAACAACACAATTGGCACGCTCCGCCAGGTCATTGACGTTGGCCTCAAAGCTCATAAGGAATGTGGAGGATCACCACTTGAGAATCCGGCCACGGAATTAAGGCGGACCCGGGTGAAACAGAAAACTTTAAGCCTTCCAGAACCGTCGCAGTTCAAGGGCCTGATCGAAAACCTCCGAAAAGGCAGCGGCGCATGGGGAGAACGGGGCGCTGATCTGGTGGAGTTTCTGGCTTACGGCGGGATGCGGGTTCATTCGGAGGCGGTGTGGGTGACATGGGGGGACATTGATTGGCAACGCAAGCAAATCATTGTAAGAGGCGATCCTGAAACAGGGACAAAGAATAGCGAAATGAGACGGGTTCCCATTCTTCCCGACATGGAGGGGCTTTTGGCGCGGCTCAAAGACAAACTCGGGGCGGTTGAAAACAGCCGTATTTTGCAAGTTGGCGACTGTCATCTGGCTCTGACGCGGGCCTGCAAGGAAATTGGGATCGCCCGGCTCACCCACCATGACCTGCGGCATTTGTTCGCAACGCGGTGCATCGAATCCGGCGTGGACATCCCCACCGTCTCACGGTGGCTGGGCCACAAGGACGGCGGCGCACTGGCGATGAAAACCTACGGCCATCTGCGCAATGAACACAGTCAGGCAATGGCGCAAAAGGTGAAGTTCTAAAACTCGTTTGGGTCGACCGCCATCATTCCGCGTCCATGCCCGGGAACGACCACGGGGTTCACCCTCCCGTTGAATCCGTTCCCGTGGTCCTTCCTCTAAATAATCCCCCTCCTGCTCCCCTGCCCCACCCCTCCATGCAATAGCCCCTCCCCCTGTGCTATAAATACTTGACAGTGGCCCAGAGTCGCTGTCGGTTCCGCCTCCTCCGAGACCGGGACCTTCAATCCCACCCGTAAACCCAAGAACGCCTGTTCCCCACCCGGACCAGGCGTTTTTGTTTCCCCACCCCAGAAAGGACAAAGATCATGAGCCCACATGCAGGAGAGTTATTGTGTACACAGGTTGTCCCCCGAATCCGTTCCGCCATCCCGGCCGCCGCCAACTGCGTCGGTTCCGAGGATGCGGAGGAGTTGGTTCAGGACGGCACGGCGATGGCCGCAAAGCTGATGCACAGCGCCGAGAGAAACGGCAAGAAGGTGACGCGGGCTGGCACGGGCCGACGTGGCGAGATCAGCGCGGGCAACGTCGCCTATTTCACTATCGTCAAACTCAGGAATGGGTGCCGTTCAAGCGGCATGGTGACCGGCGATGTCTATGGCGCCGGGACACAAATCAACGGCAGGACCCGGTTGAGTTCGTTGGAAGAAGTGGTCGCCAGTGACGACGAAACTGGCGGGGAGATCTTCCTGCTTCACGACGTGCTGGCTGCGAATCAGGAAGACCCAGGCACCCGGGCGGCCAGGCGCATGGACTGGCAGGAATTTGTCGCCGCGTTGCCGGAAAGGGAAAGGGTCGCGGTCGAGTTCATGGGGGAAGGCAAGTCGCTCCGGGATGCAGCTCACCGGCTGGGCATCAGCGATTCGTCCATGCAAACCAGCAAAAAAGAATTGCGGGTGAAAATCCTGGAATTCATGGGTTTTGACATTCTGGTCCAAATCCAGCGCCGGCCTCAATGGAAAGACAGCCTGGACGCCACCCGGGAGAGGCTTGCCTGCCGTGTGGAACGACGCGGCTGATCGTCATCCGCAAAGGGAAGCGGGCAATGAGGGCCGCCCGGCTGTGACCGGCCTGGAATCTAAAACCAACAACATAACCAGAACTAGGCTGGATGCCACCGCGCGTCCGGCCCGGTTCGTTTCGAAAGGACAACTTGATGCACCCATCTCTTAAACTCGGAATGCTCATCGGCGCCGTCATTCTGGCGGTGATCGTGTTCATTCATATCCTGCCCTGGCTCATCGCCATCCTGGCGGTGTGCGCCGTGGTCAAGATTTATCACTGGCTCAACCAACCGCAGGACAACCGACCCTTGCCGCGCTGGCCTTGGGGAGGGAAATGACGGACGGCCCCTTTGATTGGGGTGGGGAAAGAGAGAGTTCGCCTTCGGGCGGGCTCTTTTCTTTACCCATTGGGTGAGGAGATCACCCGGCAGCCAATGTGGCGCAACAATATTATGGCCGGCCGGGAACGGCAGGTTTGTCGGGCCGCGCGGCCGTCACGGCCGGCGCATGGAAATTCGCGCAGGGCGG
>JBEKAN010000180.1:0-8773 GCA_050015895.1 Verrucomicrobiota bacterium | reverse complement strand
CGTCGTGGGCGAAACGGCCCTCATCGGACGCCACGTCAAAATGTATCAGGGCGTCGGCCTGGTCGCCCGCTCGCTGGCCGGCGGCCAGTTGCTCCGCGGCCAGAAGCGCCATCCCACGGTCGAGGATCATGTCACCATATATGCCAACGCCACCATTGTGGGCGGGGAGACCGTCATTGGCGAGGGCAGCACCATCGGGGCCAGCGTGTTTCTCACCCACAGCGTCCCGCCACACTCGCTGGTCACCTTCGAAAAATTCGATGTCAAGATCACGACCAAACACAGGACGGGAGCCGAACTGGATTTCCAAATCTGAGGCGCCCGGCGCGCGACCCGGCCGGTTGGACGAATGGCGTAACCTTTCGCCCCGTTGGGCCTCTGTACAGAGGAAGTGATGATCATGGACACCCTGCGAATATGCGCCCAATGCCACACGCCCCTCCCGCCGGAGGTGGTGGGGAAACTCTGCCCCAAATGCGAGCGCACCCCCACAGGCATCGCCTCGCCGCCCACGCCTCCGACGCAGGCGTCGCGCGCGCCGCCGACCCCCGCCCAGATCGCGGAGTTCTTTCCGCAACTGGAAATCTACGAACTCCTGGGTTACGGGGGCATGGGCATGGTGTACAAGGCCCGGCAGCTCAACTTGGATCGTCTGGTCGCCCTGAAAATTCTCTCCCCGGAATTGAGTTCCCAGCCCGCCTTCGCGGAGCGTTTTTCCCGCGAGGCCAAGGCCCTGGCGCGCCTTCACCATTCCAACATCGTCGCGGTCTATGATTTCGGCCGCGCCGGCCCCTACTATTATTTTCTCATGGAGTATGTGGACGGAGTGGACCTCCACACCCTG
The DNA here is from genome assembly GCA_050015895.1 of Verrucomicrobiota bacterium. Taxonomy (GTDB): domain Bacteria; phylum Verrucomicrobiota; class Verrucomicrobiia; order Limisphaerales; family Palsa-1400; genus JBEKOF01. The sequence goes on along the minus strand of JBEKAN010000180.1, from coordinate 7,929 downwards.
ATCCACCGCAAGGAGATCCAGCCGCCCGAGGCCCTGCGCATCGTGGTGGAGATTTGCCGCGCCCTCCAGTTCGCGCATGACGAGGGCATCGTCCACCGCGACATCAAGCCGGGGAACATACTGCTGGACACCAAGGGCCGCGTCAAAATGGCCGACTTCGGCCTGGCCAAGCTCGCCGCCGACGAGGGCGGGCGCAAGTCCGACCTGACCCGCACCACGGGCATCATGGGCACTCCGCAGTACATGGCCCCGGAGCAGATTGAGCATCCGTCGGAAGTGGACCGCCGCGCCGACCTCTATTCGTTGGGTGTCATCTTCTATGAGATGCTGACCGGCGAGCTGCCCCTCGGTCGTTTCCCGCTCCCCTCGCAAAAAGCCCACACCGACATCCGTCTGGATCGCGTGGTCTTGCGCGCCTTGGAGAAGGAACCGCTGCTTCGCTACCAGCAGGCCGGCGAAATCCTCACGGAAGTGGAGTCCCTTTCCGCCCCGGCCATCGCCACCGCGCGCGGCGCGAGGATGACCGCCCTTCTCAAAGTGGGAATCGTCTGCGCCCTGGCCCTGGTCGCGGTCCTGGCTTACGCGCTGTATCACAACTTGGCCAACCCCAAGATCATCACCACCACCGTCCCCGTCCAGAACATCCCCAATATTTTCACCAACACGCCCGAGGGCCTGGCGGTCAACCAGCGCGTCATCACCGATTTGAAATTGAGCCCGGACCAAGTGCAATTGGTCAACACTATTGTTCGCACCACCGACCGCGACTATCTCCAGATTGAGCGCAGCCACGCCGACCGCACCGTGGACGCCGCCGGCCATGTCCACGTGACCATCAAACCCCTTGGCGCCGACGGCCTGAAGGCGGCGCAGGAACTGGGCGCGCAAATGTGGAAGGAGATGGGCGGGGTTCTCGACCCCGGGCAACTGGCGGGCGCCCGCAAACTGAACTTCGAGCGCTTTTTGTTTCCTCTCACCATAAACCGCGGCGTCAACATGGTGGAGATGTGGAAGGACGAGGGGGGCCTCTACCACTTCAGCGACACCCAGGAATCCACCCGCCGGGGGGAAACCTCGCGATCCAGTTCGGGAACCAACTTCAATCTCATCATCCCGCGAAGGTACCGGATTTATTGGCAGGAGAATTCGCCATGAACCCGCGCAAACTTCCCGCCCTGCGGCTCGTTTTCGGACCGTTCTCCAATTCGAGCTTCCGCGCCAGGCTGTCTCTCTGCTGGTCCTGACTTGGCAACCCATAATCCTGCTCCTAATCCTAATCTTAATCCTAATCCTGCTCTCAGAACCGCGTCAGCGATTCCAATTCCCTCACCCGCTTTTCCACCGCGGCCCGGCTTGTGCGCGTCGTCGCCGTCAGCCCGAAGCCCTCGCAGCAGAACGAGGCCACCACACTGCCGTAAATCATCGCCCGGCGCAGATTGCCCTCCACCGGCCCGCGCGCGCCGGCCAGATACCCCATCATGCCCCCCGCGAACGAGTCGCCCGCGCCGGTCGGGTCCACCACCCGCTCCAGCGGATAGGCCGGGGCGACAAACAATTTGCCCCCCGCGGAAAGAATCGCCCCATGCTCGCCCTTCTTCACAATCACGTGCCTGGGGCCGAGGCGGTGGATCTTTTTTGCCGCCCGCGCGAGATTGTCCTCCCCCGTCAACTGCCGCGCCTCGCTCTCGTTGAGCACGAAGCCGTCCACCCGTTTCAGCAGCCGCAGCAGGTCCTCCAGCGCCGTGTTCAGCCACAAGTCCATCGTGTCCGCCACCACGTACTTGGGGCGGCGCATCTGGTCCAGAACGTGGTGCTGCAAGGAGGGCGCGATGTTGGCCAGCAGGACAAACGGGCTGTTCCGGTACGATTCCGGCAACTGGGGCGAGAAGGTCGCGAACACGCCCAGCTCCGTCGCCAGTGTGCGGCGGTTGTTCATGTTGACCTCGTATTCGCCCGACCAGTGAAACGTCCTGCCCGGCGCGATCCGCAGACCCTCCAGGTCAATGTGATGTTTGCGGTAGAGCTTCAAATAACGCGCGGGAAAATCGTCCCCCACAATGCCCACCAGGCGGGCCGGGCCGAAAAAGCTGGCGGCCACCGCCGCGTGGCTGGCCGAGCCGCCCAGCAGCCGCGGCATCTCCGCCCGCGCTGTCTTGATCGAATCCAGCGCCGTCGAACCCACAATCAATACGCTCATATTGAGAATTTCTGGCTTAATCTCCAAAGTTGTGGAACCGGCGTCAAGTTAGGGCGCCGGGCGGCCAATTTCAAGACCGCAGGGCGGTCTCAAGTCATTGCCTCGATCGGGTTTGCGCGCCCCGATTTTGCCGATTTTGCCATTTTCATTCAAAAAAATTATTTTTCTAACTTGAATATGCTTGAATTCACTTGAATTTGGTCGAATTCGCCCTGATGGGTGGGAATCCACTGATTTGTCTCGCGTGGGCTGATTTTGACACTTTGCGCCACTTTGACGCGAAATCACTGGCGCCGCGCCGGACGGATGGTCGTCCGGGCCGGTTCTGACGTTTGTTTCCTTTGGCCTCATGCTGCGAGAAGTGGTATCACATAGCGAAGGATTTGTCAAGTGCAATCTGGAAAAATCTGGTTGTTCAACGCGCATGTTCATTGGACCGAGTCCATGAGAGCGGACACGGCGCTGACCGATGCCACAATAATGGCCAAGATGACGAACGCAAAAAGGGCGACCAGACCAAAGGCGATCTTGCTTGCGCAGGCGCTCTATCAGTTTCGTTTCTTGGGTTGTGAATTCCATAGTTCGTCCAAAGTTGTGAATCCGCGCCGGGCTATTTTCCAGCCGCGCTGCCGCCGAGCAGGCTGATGTTCTGGAGCTTGAAGGGCGCCTTATAGGTGCGGAGGTTATCATACATCTCCACAAACAGGAGGCCTTTGGCGGGGTATGCGTGCTCGGAGGTCAAATTCAGCGTGCATGAATCGGGAAAGGAAAACGAAGCGTCCCGATCCAACTCGGTCTTTTCCCCGTCGGCAACAAGAGCGACCGATTTGATCTGGTCATCGGGGACATTTAGTTCCAGCTCCAATTCCTGCGCCCCGCCGTTTTTTGAGACTTCCCCGATGGACGCAATCCGCGCGCCCAGCATGGTTCCCTTGGCGCCCTTTTCCAACTCCGTGATGCCCAGGTCCACTTCTTTGACGCCGTCGGCAACCTTGTATTGCAAATGCCCGGAAATCTCTTTGAAACCCGAAACACCCTTTGGCGGCAGCTTCATCGGCACTTCGAACATGACGGCAGTTCTGTCGTTCGACAACTCGGTTGAGCGGATTTTCCGGTCAGAGTCCTTTTCGGGCAGCAGGCTGCTGCCATCATCGGCGATGGCGGTTTCGACTTCGCCTTCCACGGTATCGTGCAGCACGCTGCCGGAAAATTCAGCGGCCACCGCCAGCGTGTATCCGGCGTGCCAGCTTCCGAAGGCGCGCAGATCCCGTTTCCGCTCCGTCTCATTGACGAATTGCACGCCCGCCACCGAGAGATTCTTCAGAGGCTCGCCCTGTGCGGGAGGGGCGAAGAAGGCCGGTCTGATCCCGAGTTCCTCCGCAGTGGCGGCAAAATCCTTCTTGGCCGCGGCAACTTCGGCGGCGTAATCGAAGAGCGGCGCGGTCGGCCCGCCGACCACAGCTTGCACGGGCGATTTGCTGCCATAAATAATTTCATTTAGGTCCGGGTCGTCGAAGGCGAGATCGTCGTTTATGCTTCTCCCAAAAAAGGCGGAGGCATTCTTTAGCATCCAGGCGTCGTTGGATGCGAGTTTGTCCAGGGCGTGAATGAAGTTGACCCCATCGAACTCCAGCTTGAGGGCGCCGGAGGATTCGGTTTGAAAGTTGGATGTCTGGCTGACTGTGCCGGGCAGATGAAATAGAGTCTCCTGAGTGTTGGGGCCGAGAACTTCGGCCATCATGAACCTGGCCTTCCGATAGTCGGCCCGGACCTCTTTGAGTTTTTTTGCCTGTTCTTCGGGGGACAGCGTTTCCGTCAGGGCCGGCTCCTTGGGCGGCGTCAATTTCTGATTCGAATGGTCCTCCTTCGCCCGCAGATTCAGAAGCAGCTTGCCGTCCGCCGAGCTTCGCCACAGGAAAAAAAGCTCGGTCTGGTTGTAGATTTTGAGTTTGGAAAGGTCTTTGAAATAAGCTGTGGCGCGGAAAAATGTCCGGTCCTCATCCAGCCGCTTGTAGGTGACATCGCGCCAGGCTTCGACGCCTTCGGATTCCGTCAGCACATTTTTGATGGTCTGGCGCAGGCTCTCTTGCTGATCGTTTGTATCGCTGTCAGCGGAAATAATGTCTTGGAAAGTTGATTCGTGGACCACTTTGCCGGAGCCGTCCGGGTTGAGGGTGAATTCCTCCTTGGTGTCGAAGCAGCCGGTCAGCAAGAGGGCAACGGACAGGCAGGAGGCGAGGCGGAGTTTGGCAGGCAGGGAACGGAGATTCATGCCCGAATGAGCGCTCACTTTTTCCATAAAAGCAATATTCATTTGAAACCCTCAATCAACAAGGCAAAACCACCAAGTATGAAGAACAGCAGTGCGGCGATGGCCAATGCCTCGAACCAAATCAGAAAGGCGGGCTTCCGGCCGACACGTTTCGAAATCTGGCGCGCTGTCCTGTAATCCCGCCAAATGGCCCCGTTAAAGACGGAGCAGGCTGAATGCCCCCCGTGCGATTGGATGTAACGCTGGATGCGAAGCGCCCACACGAAGGCCGCCGCGAACATAAGAATTCCGAACCCGACCAAAAGGCTGATGGCAACTTTGATCATAAATGCACGGCACACCGTCCCCGGGCCGGCCGATTGGAAAACGGCGGCACAGGTCAAAGACCCACCAAAGCAAGGACGCACCCCTCCCCGGGGCGATCAGGTCTTTCCACCGTACACGGCATTTTTGCCGAGGAGTTGCTCGATGCGCAGGAGTTGGTTGTATTTGGCAACCCGGTCGGTCCGGCTCAGGGAACCGGTCTTGATCTGACCGGCGTTGGTGGCCACGGCGATGTCGGCGATGGTGGCGTCCTCGGTCTCCCCGGAACGGTGGCTGATGACGGAGGTATAGCCGTTTTCCTTCGCCAGTTCGATGGCGTCGAGGGTCTCGGTGAGGGAGCCGATCTGGTTGACTTTGACCAGAATGGAGTTGGCCACGCCCAGATCAATGCCTTTGCGCAGGAATTTGACGTTGGTGACGAAAATGTCGTCGCCGACCAACTGGATTTTGTCACCCATTTTTTCGGTCATGGTCTTCCAGCTCTTCCAGTCGTCTTCGGCAAGGCCGTCCTCAATGCTGATGATGGGGTATTTGGCGACCAACTCGATGTAGAAGGCGATCATCTCGTCGCCGGTCAGCTTGCGGCCGGTGCTCTTTTTGAAGATATAGCGGTCGGATTCCTTGTCGTAGAACTCGGAGGAGGCGGGGTCCAAGGCGAGGAAAATATCCTTGCCGGGCTTGTAGCCGGCGTCCTTGATGGCTTGGAGGATGGCCTCAATGGCGGCCTCGGCGCTGTCGAGTTTGGGGGCGAATCCGCCCTCGTCGCCGACGAGAGTGGAGAGGCCTTTTTTCTTGAGGACGGATTTGAGGGCGTGGAAGACCTCGACGATGGCGCGCAGGCCCAGGGAGAAAGTGGGCAGGCCCTTGGGAACGATCATGAATTCCTGGAAATCAATGGGGGCGTCGGAATGGGCGCCGCCGTTGATGACGTTGGCCATGGGGACGGGGAGGACTTTGGCGTTGGGGCCGCCGATGTGCTTGAAGAGCGGCAGACCCAGAAAGGCGGCGGCGGCCTTGGCATTGGCCAGGGAAACGGCGAGGATGGCGTTGGCGCCCAGGACGGATTTGGTGTCCGTGCCGTCCAATTGGAGCATGGCGCGGTCCAGGGAGAGTTGATCCAGGGAATCCAGGCCGCGGACGGCGGGGAGGATTTTGTCGGTGACGTTTTTGACGGCTTTGGTGACGCCTTTGCCGAGGAAACGGTTTTTGTCGCCGTCGCGCAGTTCGAGGGCCTCGTGTTCGCCGGTGCTGGCGCCGGAGGGGACGGCGGCGCGGCCGGCGGCGCCGGAGGCCAGGAGGACGTCCACTTCGACGGTTGGGTTGCCGCGGGAATCGAGGATTTCGCGCGCCTTGATGTCAGAAATAGTGCTCATGGAGTTTTCGTGTTCGTTTTAGATTTTTGCGTTAATGGCCAATGTTCGATAAGAACAGTTCATGGTGGATTGTGCAAGCGCGGGGGAAAAAGCGCCAGAGGAAAAAACGCGGCCGGATTGCGCCAGCCTGGGGTGGTGGAACGGGAACTTGGCGCGCGCCTCGGCGGGCAGAGGACTGCCCGCCCTACCTCTTCCTTCCTCTTCCTGTTTGCGGGGCAGAGGTGGTGAGGAGGCCATTGCGACGCCAAATCGCGTCACCGGCCCGGAATGGTCTGGCGAAAAAATTCCCCGGCGGGCCGGAGCATGGGGTTGGTGACCGGCATCCGCAGAGTGACCCGGTAATGCTGGCGTGTGACGAACCGCGCCGTGGCGGCAAAGTCGTTGAAGAGCGCGCGGGCTGGTTTCTCGAGGGCGAAGATTCCGGGATCGGCGCGCTGGCGGGCCTTTTGGATGCGCTGGGCGGCGGTGGGGTGGGTGGCAAACCAGCCAGCGGTTTGGTTGAGGAGTGTGAGGCGGGCCTTATCGTAGAAGTCCGGCGGGAGGCGTCGCTCGAACTGATCGAGAAAATCCGGCAGGCTGTCGGGCACTTGACGACGCGCGCGCCAAAATTGATCGAGTCCCGGATAGGCCAACGATTGGATGACCGCCTGCTCCTGCAATCGGAGAAGCATGCTTTCCACCCCGGCGGAGCCAACCGCGGCCGCGGCGCAGGCGTCCGCGTGGAACTCCATCTGGCGGGACAAGAAGCAGCTTGCGGCATGGCCGGCCAGCATGAAAAGGGCGAGTATTTTTCTGGAGAGCCAGACGGCAATGGCGGCGCAGATCACAATCAAGCGCAGTCGCCCGTCCTGGACGGAATTGGCCCACTCCTCGAAGGCGTCGTCCCAGGCATCGCGCACATAGACGACGCGGGCGAACCAACCATTTATGCTGCCAACGACGTAGCCGAGCCTCAGTGCGAAGAATTGGGAGCAGTGCCCCAACTCATGGGCGAGCACAGCCGCCAGTTGCCGGGTGTTCATGCCGGCCACCAGAGGCAGGCCCAGATTGACGGCCAGATCGCTTCCAAAAAAGCTCAACCACCCGCGCCGCAAACCCGCGCTCGCGTTCAAATCACCGTCCAGGTAAATGCGCCGGGGCACGGATACGCCCAGGAGATCGCTCAGATGCGCGATGAACTGATAGAGCCGCGGGTGCTGGGCCGGATTCATCTCCGTGCGGGGAGCGCTTTTGCGTCTCCGGGCCAGAATGGGTTTGAACATGAAGATGACTGCCACCGTGCCTCCCAGGAGTGGTCCCACGTAGAGAATGCCTTTCAGAATGAGAAACTGAAAGCCGCCCTCGAAGCTCGAAAAGAGCGCCAATCCGTGGATGGCGTACCAGTACACGCCGTAGGCGGCGAAGGCTGCAAGCGCCAGATACGCCAGGGGCAGGAGAACCATGAAAGACGCCACCAAGAGCAAGCCAACCTGGTAAAAAATGGAAATTCGACGACGCGGTAAGACCCCGGACAAAGCGGCTTGCAGTTCGGCGGCGGTGATTTCCTCCCCGGTGTCCGGAGTCGTGGGGCGCTCCTCATTCAACATCGTCTCCATGGCGCAGTGCGGACAAGGCACACGCATTCCCGCCCCCTCGGCCGGAAATTCGATGTGCTGGCCGCAGTGCTGGCATGAAGCGAGGCAGAACAATTGGTCGCTCATTATGCAATTGAATTGAGTTGATTGAACGTCAACCGAATCCTTGGCACAAGGGGAAAACTGCGC
>JBEKAN010000179.1:0-8787 GCA_050015895.1 Verrucomicrobiota bacterium | reverse complement strand
GAACTCACCCTGTCCCCCCTGCTGGACGCCAACGGCAACCTGGATGTGGTCTTTTTCAATGTCAACAACATCGCCCTTTACTTCCCGATTGAGGACGGCTTTGAAGTGATGTACCGGGAGAACACATTCGCGGTCAATTTCGCGCGCGGCATGGCGGTCATCCTCTGCTGGCTGGCTTTGCTCTCGGCCATCGGCCTGGCGTCGGCCAGCTTTCTTTCCTTCCCCGTCGCCGCGTTTTGTTCGCTGGCGGTTTTGTTCGTCGGCCTTTCCACCGGCACTTTGAACGAGGTGCAACGGCAAAAAACCCTCTTCTCCGAACTGGGTCCCAAGCCCCCCCTGGTCACCCGCGTGATTGACAGCGTGGCCGTGCCGGTCTTCGGCGCGGCCCTCAAGGTGGTCAGTCTGGTCGAGGACTTCTCGCCGGTGGATTCCCTGAGCACCGGCCGCAGCATCACCTGGGGGCAGTTGGGCGCGGCGGCGGGGCGGATCGTGCTGTTGATGGGGGGATTTTTCGCCGCCGCCGGCATCCTTCTTTTCCACCGGCGCGAACTGGCCGCCGCGCAAATCAACTCCTGAACCCCCGTCATGGACCGGATCGCCATCCACGATTTGACCGTCTTTTTCCATGTAGGCGTCCCGGACGCGGAGCGCGCCCAACCCCAGCGCCTGGCCCTCACCGTGGAAATGGAGCGCGATTTCTCCGCCCTCGGCGACGACCTGGAGCGCGCGATTGACTATGAGGCGGTCAGCCGGAGGTTGCTCCTTTTCGGCGAGGGGCGGAGCTGGAAGTTGATCGAGACCCTGGCCGGCGATTTGGCGGAAATGATCCTGCGCGAGTTCAAGCCGGCCCGCGTCACAGTGGAGGTCAAAAAGTTTATTTTGCCCCGAACCCGCCACGTTTCGGCCACCGTCACGCTCCCGCGCCGGGCCTCGGACCAAGAAACATTGCAAGGCGCCCCCCTTCCCCTATAATCCTCCCATGCGACCCAAATGTTTAAGCTTGCCTTTTACAGGCCGGCCCCGACTATTCACCGCCTGATATGGAAGCCGAGACCACAATAGCCATTTACAAGTTCGTCACCTGGCTGCGCGCCAACCAGAAGCGTGTTATCGCGGGCGCGATTGTCGCCGCGATCATCGCCGCCATCGTGGGCTTCTGCGTGGCGCACAAAAGGGAGAGGGAAACCGATGCCAACCAGATGTTGCTGGCGCTCCCCCTGGGCCTGAACCCATCCAATGCCCCCAACCCGGGCGACTTGCTGAATATTAGCCGCGAATACCCCGGAACAGCGGCGGGGGCCGACGCCCAGTTGCTGGCGGCCAGGGAGTTGTTTCTGGAGTCCAAATTCAAGGACGCGGAGCAGGCCTTCTCCAAATTCATCTCCGACAATCCCGGCCATCCCCTCATTCCCCAGGCGCAGGTGGGCGTCGCCGCCTCCCTGGAATCCGAGGGCAAAATCCCCGAGGCCATGACGAAATACAAGGAGATCGCCGCCGTCTATTCCTCCCAGCCCAACATCTCGCTTCCCGTCAAATTGACCCTGGGCCGCCTGAACGAGGATCAGCGGGAGTTCAAAGCCGCAGTCGCCTTTTATGAGGGTTTGTTGGACCGCAACGACCCGCGTGATCCCTGGGTGGCCGAAGCCAGGGAACGTCTCGTGCTCCTCCTGGCCAAGCATCCGGAACTCAGCCAGTCGGGCGAAAACCCATATCAGGTCACACCTCCAACTCCTCCGCCCAGTCCCTTGAACCCGACGCCGGAGCAGATCGAGCTTTCCCCTGCGTCCTCAACCCAAAACACCCCCCCCGCGCCAACAACCAATCAAGGCTCGCCCGCGCCCCCGCCTATGGGTGGCCCTCCTCCGGTCTCCAACCCCGGCGGCAATCCTCCTTGAGATCGGCGCCAGCGCCCCCGGCCTTTCACAGCATGAAGTTGACCCTTATCGGAACTGGCTACGTCGGGCTGGTCACCGGAACCTGTTTCGCGCAAGCCGGCCACCAAGTCACTTGCGTGGACAAGGACGCGGACAAAATCAAGCTGCTCAAGGCCGGCGGCATGCCCATCTACGAGCCGGGCTTGGAAGAATTGGTGCGAAAGAACGCCGCCGCCGGACGCCTCCATTTCACCCTCAGCACCCAGGAGGGCGTCGAACGGTCGGACGTCATTTTCATCGCCGTTCCCACTCCCGCCCTGCCGGACGGCTCGGTGGACCTGAGCTTCATCGAGGGGGTCTCGCGCGAGATCGCCGCCGCCATGACCAGCTACCGCATTGTGGTGGACAAAAGCACCGTGCCGGTGAAGACCGGGGAAAAAGTCGCCGAGACCATCAAACGCTATTGCAAAGCCCAGGTGGATTTCGACGTCGTCAGCAATCCCGAGTTTCTGCGCGAGGGTTTTGCCGTGGACGATTTTCTGAAACCCGACCGCGTGGTGGTGGGCGTCTCCTCCCAGCGTCCCGCGGCCGCCATGCGGGAGATTTACGCCTTTTGCGACGCCCCGGTCATCATCACCGACATGAATTCCGCGGAGCTGATCAAGCACGCGGCCAATTCCTTCCTCGCCTTGAAAATCTCCTACATCAACGCCATCTCCGCCCTCTGCGAGCTGTCCGGCGGCAACGTCCAGGAGGTCGCCAACGGCATGGGCATGGACTCGCGCATCGGGCGCAAGTTTCTGGACGCCTCGCTGGGTTTTGGAGGCAGTTGCTTTCCCAAGGATCTCAGCGCCTTCATCCGCATCTCCGAGACCCTCGGCTACGATTTTGGGCTGCTCAAGGAGGTCCAGCGCGTCAACGCCGCCCAGTTGGACCGCTTTGTGAAAAAAATCGCGGACACCCTTTGGGTCCTCAAGGGCAAGACCCTTGGCGTCCTGGGCCTGGCCTTCAAACAGAACACCGACGACGTGCGCATGTCCCCCGCCATCGAGCTTTGCCGGCGTTTGGCCAAGCAAGGCGCCAGCCTGCGCGTCCACGATCCCCAGGCCATGGAGAAGGCCCGCGCCGTCCTCGCCGACCTCGCCGACGTCACCTACGTGGACGACATGAACGAAGTGGCCGCCGGTTGCGACGCCTTGGTCGTGGCCACCGAATGGCCCGTCTTCAAGCAGCTTGATCTGGAGCGCGCCCGCAAAGCGCTCTCCCACCCGATCATCTTCGACGGCCGCAACCTCTTTGATGTCGCCGAAATGGAGCGCCTCGGTTTCCTCTACAAGAGCATCGGGCGCGGCAAACCCTGACCCGGCCCGGGAAACGATTCTTTCCGCCCCACCGAGGAGATTTTGCCGTGAAGACGGCCATTGCCAAAGAAAATCCCATTGAGGTGTCCGCCGGCCTGATTTTTCGGGGTGGAAAACTCTTGATCACCCGCCGGTTGGCTGGCGCGCCGCTGGGGGGCCTGTGGGAGTTTCCCGGCGGCAAACGCGAACCCGGCGAATCGTTCGAGCAATGCCTCCACCGCGAGCTTCTCGAGGAACTGGGCGTCGAAGTCCAAATCGCCGCCCTGCTGGACGACTTCGTCCACCATTACCCCGGGCGCTCCGTCCGCCTCCAATTTTTCCGCTGCCTCTGGCTCCGCCACGAGCCCAGGCCCATTTTATGCGACGACCTGGCCTGGATCACCGCCGCGCAGCTTTCCGACTATTCCTTTCCCGCCGCCGACGCGCGCGTCCTGGACAAGCTGCGCCGCTCCCCCGAACTGTGGTGAACGGGGCGGTTCGGGGGTTTTGCCCCCCGTCACCAGTACTGGTGACTAGCCGGTTTCCCCGCCATACCGTAAGCTTTCCCCAGTTGACGGTGGATTCGACAGCCGCCGGTCAGCGCGAACTTTTAGGTTTTGTTGATGTGTGTGAAAAGGCCGGGTGCAAACCCGGCCTTTTTATTTGTTATTTGTCCCGGCGCAGCAGGTGCCCGGCCAGCGCCTCCAGCGCGCGCGCGCGCCCTTTGAAGACCCGCAGCGCCGCGAAGGCCCGGCCCGTCAGGTCCGCCGCCATCTGGCGCGATTTTTCCAGGCCGACGATCGAGGGGTAGGTCGCCTTTTGCGCCCGCGTGTCCTTTCCCGCCGTCTTGCCCAGTTGCTCGCTGGTTTGCGTCACGTCCAGGATGTCGTCAATGATCTGAAAGGCCAGGCCGACGTTGCGGCCGAAATCGCCCAGCGCCTCCAGTTGGGCCGGCCCGGCATTGGCGCTCATCCCGCCCAGGCGCACGGAGCACCGGAGCAGCGCCGCCGTTTTCCTCTCGTGAATGTAGCGGAGTTGCGCCGCGGAGGTCATTTTCCCCTCCCCCTCCAGGTCCGCCACCTGCCCGGCGATCAGCGCGCGCGAACCGGCCGCCTCCGCCAGTTCCAGGAGCATGTCCCGTTGCGAGTAGCGCGGGCGGCTCTTGCTTTGGCCCACAATGGCGAAGGCCTCCGTCAAAAGCGCGTCCCCGGCCAGAATGGCGACGCCCTCGCCGAAAACCTTGTGGTTGGTCGGTTTGCCCCGCCGATAATCGTCGTTATCCATGGCTGGCAGATCGTCGTGGATGAGCGAGTAGGTGTGGACACATTCCACCGCGCAAGCCAGCGGCAGCGCCTCGCGCCACGCCCCGCCGCAGGCCTCCGCGGCCGCGAGGCAGAGCGCCGGCCGCAGCCGTTTGCCCCCGGCGAACACAGAATAGCGCATCGCCCGGTGCAGGGTGGCCGGCTTGGCGGCGGCGGCGGGCAGGAATCCGCCGAGCGCGCGATTCACCGCCTGGGTCCTTTCCGCCAGATAGCTCCCAAGATCAAAAGCCGGGGGTGGGTTCAAGGGTGTCCTTACCAGGAGCCGTCCACCAAAAGGGAGACGGCGTTGCGGGCCAGGTCGTCGGTCAGTTGGGGCATCGCCTCGCGCTCGCTGCTGGCCTGGTCGTTGCCGAGGTGGACATAAGTTCTGCCCGTGACGGTGCGGTTGAGATTGGTCCTGCCGGTCGCCATGTCCCGGGCCACGATCCGGGCTGTCAAGAAGAGGGTGTATTCCTGGGGCGTGAGCACGTCGTTGGTGGAATAGGAGAGTTCCAGGCGCTCAAATTTGACGATTTGCCCGGTGACCTGGATGTCCGGCGCGCCCCCCGTTTGGAGGCGGAAGGTGCCGTCCTGCTGGAACTGCCGGCGCAGGGAGGTGTTGAGGTATTCGGAGACGCGCGGCTCGGGGGTATTGTTGACAAAAGGGAGCACCGCCACCGAGCGGCTGCCGGCGGGGAGGCCGTTGGTGGGGCCGAGCGTGTAGCCGGCGCACCCGGCCAGCGCCAGGGCCATCAAGGCGGGGAGCAAATTACGCATGTTATTTCTTGAGCAGGCGCTGGTTGATCTCCGCGATTCGTTCTCTGGCCTGGTCGTAGAACGGAGACCCCTCCCCATACGCCACGACTTGGTTGTAATAAATCACCGCCCCGGCGTAGTTGGGTTTGCCGTTGTACTGCTTGGTCTTTTCGTAGTACTGCGCGATGGCAAAATTGCCGCGCGCCTGCTCGAGGATGATCCCCTTGATGATCTTGTTGGCGTCGGCCACGCGCGGATCGTCGGGATACAAGGCGATGAAATCCCTGAACGTGGAGATGGCCTGGTCGGAGACGCTCTGGTCATACTCGGCTTTGCGCGCTTGTTTCTCGTAGGCCATGCCCTCTTTGAAGAGCGCGTCGGCGGCCACCTTGGGCTGCGCCGCGTAACGGTCCGCCGCCAGTTCGTAGGCCTTGACCGCCTGCGGATAGTCTTTTTGCTTTTCCCGGGCCGCCCCCTCGCCCATTTGCGAGGCCGGGCCGTAGGGGCCGTAGGGGCCGAATCGGACGATTTTCTCAAACATCCCCGCCGTCTTGTCCATGGACCGGTATATGGGAAAGTAGTGGAGAAGTCTGAACCGCTCCCCCGCCAGGAACCGGCTGGCAATGTCGAACTGCCGGCCTTGAATCTCCGTGGCCTGGCTCATTTTGGGAAATTTGGCCAGCACCTCGTCATAGGCCTTGAACGCCCTCTCGTCCTGATGCTCCGCCTCATAACATCGGCCCACCAGATATTGCCCCTGCGGCGCGTAATCGGACAGGGGCCAGATGCTGACGACGCGCTGGGCCGCCTTGAGGGCCAGGGAGTAATCCTTCTTGTCAAAGGCCTGCTGCGCCACGTCCAGTTGGTCCTTGGCCCGCGGCTTGCGCCAGGCCGCCTCCTTGCCCGACGGGCTTTCATACGACCACCCTTCCCCCGGCCGATAGACCAGCGGGGCCGGAGACCGGGTCGGAAACAGCGCCAAAACCAGCGCCACCAGAAAAACACGCGCGCACCAGTGCTTCATAAGCCCGACCGTACCCATTCCCCGCCGCCAAGTCAAGGCAGGGATGCAATTGGGTGGTGGAGGTTTATCTCCTGTTCTCCAAACCGCTCAACGACCGGTCAATTGCTCCAGCTTTTCGGGATACCGGGCGCCATGCACCGTGATCTTTGAAGCCGCGCTTTCGATGTCTCGGAGGTCGTCCGGTGTCAGTTTGACCGCAAGCGCCCCGATGTTCTCCTCCAGGCGATGGAGCTTGGTGGTGCCTGGGATGGGGACAATCCACGGCTTCTGGGCCAGCAGCCACGCCAGCGCGATTTGAGCGGGCGTCGCCTGCTTCCGTTTTCCGATCTGGCCGAGCAGATCAATCAGGGCCTGATTCGCCTTGAGCGCCTCCGGCGTGAAGCGCGGGAGGGTGCTGCGGAAATCGGTGCTGTCAAACTTTGCGTTTTCGTCAATTTTGCCCGTGAGAAAACCCTTGCCCAGCGGGCTGTACGGAACGAGGCCGATGCCGAGTTCTTCGAGCGTCGGGATCACTTCCTTTTCCGGGGTTCTCGTCCACAGCGAGTATTCGCTCTGAAGGGCCGTAAGGGGCTGGACGGCGTGGGCGCGACGGATTGTTTTCACACCGGCCTCGGACAGGCCGAAATGCTTGACCTTGCCTTGCTGAATCAGCTCCTTCACCGCGCCGGCGACGTCTTCAATCGGCATGTTTGGGTCAACCCGGTGTTGATAGAGCAAATCAATCGTCCCGACCTTGAGCCGCTTGAGGGAGCCTTCGACGGCCTGCTTGATGTGCCCGGGACGGCTGTTCAGGCCCGCCGCGCCGGGCCGCGTATCGCTGCCGCTCAGGTCGAACCCGAATTTGGTGGCGATCACCACTCGCCCGCGGAACGGGGCGAGGGCTTCGCCCACAAGTTCCTCGTTGGTGAACGGGCCGTAAACCTCGGCGGTGTCGAAAAGTGTCACGCCGCGCTCCGCGGCCGCCCGCAGAAGAGCCGTCATCTCCTTCTTGTCTTTGGGTGGACCGTAGGAAAAACTCATTCCCATGCAGCCCAGCCCGAGAGCCGAGACTTCCAGATTACTGTTTCCAAGTTTGCGCTTTTGCATAATCCAATCCGTATTGTTATTGTGTGTTTGACTCGTGTTGTTCCCCCTCGGATCACCTGCGATATTGTTCATCGCCGACCTTTTCCATCCAGTCCACGGCTTTGCCGTCGAGCTGCTCCTGAATGGCGATGTGCGTCATGGCCGTGGTCGGTGTCGCGCCGTGCCAGTGCTTTTCGCCCGGCGAAAACCAAACCACATCGCCGGGATGGATTTCCTCGATTGGACCGCCCGCCCGTTGCACCCAGCCGCAACCGGCTGTGACAAGCAAGGTCTGTCCCAGCGGGTGGGTGTGCCAGGCGGTTCGGGCGCCAGGCTCGAACGTGACGATTGCGCCGGTGACACGCGCCGGAGCGTCTCCCTTGAACGGCGAGTCAATGCGCACCGTGCCGGTAAACCAATCCGCCGGTCCTTTGTTGGAAGGCTGTGAGCCAATTCTAATGATGTTCATATTTCGGACAAATCATCTTGTGAGGCACGTTCGTGGTGGAGCGGAGATCCTCAAGCATCTCACCATCGGTTGCCCCTCTGTTGCAAGGTTGCAGGTGAAATTGCATTGGTGAGGCGCGCGGCGGTCAGTCCTCGTTGGCGACGTCCACTTTGTCGGGAGGGCTGGAAAGGGTGATGGGGGGGTCCTCCTCCAGCAGGGACCGCTGCCAGGGGATGACCAACTCGTGCGCCGAATCCGTTTTGAATGTCATGTCGCCGGTTTTGGCGTGAATGACGATCGTGGCATCCTTGTCCTTTGCCCAGACAAGCTTCAAACCGTGGATGGTCGCGGAGGAGATTCCGGGGACCATCTGCGCGCGGATGGCCTCCAGGTCCTTGAGCGGGCGCATCAGGGCGCTGTAGCGGATGCCGTTGGTGGGGGTCTCGCTGACCAACAGGCCGGCATACCAGGCGAACACCATCGTCCCCTTGGGCTGATTGACCAGAATCGGCGGGTTCTCCGCCAGGAGATTGTCGCGCATCGGGACGGAAAAAATGCCGTTGGTGTCGAGGGGGACCGGGATGGGTCCGTCCTTGCTGTCAATATAAACTTTCAGGTCGGCGATTTTGACCTCCGGCAGGGAGGATTTCATGCGCACAAACACCTGGAGGTTGGTGTGGGTCAGGGCGAGGCCGGCCTCCCGTTGCTGGATTTGGTAGATCAAGGCGTAAGGAAGGCGGGCCTGGTCGGCGGCGCGGAGCGGGAGGGAGAGGAAGAGAAGCGAGCAGATGGCTAAGAGCGTGTTTTGAAAACCCGAATTCTTGAGCGCTCTGAGCCAAACGGCTCGGCAGGAGCCGCGCCCCACCCTGCCTTTTGTGGTAGGGCGAGGCGCCGGCCGAGCCGGTTGGCGCCGAGCGCTCAAGAAATCGGGTTTTCAAAACACCCTCGTAGCCCTCGGCTCGCTTCTCTTCCTCGCCCA
>JBEKAN010000178.1:0-8789 GCA_050015895.1 Verrucomicrobiota bacterium | reverse complement strand
CCGCGCGCTGGAGGCGGCGCTGGACCGCCAACGGGTGAAACACGAGTGGTTTGAAACCCTGCCGCCCCGGCGCGATCTTTACCGCCGGCTGGGCGATTTGCGCGACCATCGGGCCGATCTGGTCATCGCCTGCGGCGGCGACGGAACCTTGTTGCAGGCGGCGCACCGGTTTCGCGGTTCGGGGATTCCCATCCTGGGCGTCAACATCGGCTACCTGGGCTTCATCACCTCCGTCCGCGGCGACCGTGTGCGACAGGAGATGCGCCGCGTGCTCAACGCGGAATTCGTCATCAGCCATCGCACCGCGCTGGATCTGGTGATGGAGGAAGCGAAACGCCGCGTCACAGGTTGGGCGCTGAACGACGCGCTCATCATCCGGGGCCAGAACCCGCATTTGATCAGCATTTCCGCGCGGATCGGCCGGAGGCGTCTGACCAATTATCGCTGCGACGGTTTGATCGTCTCGACGCCGACCGGTTCCACCGCTTATTCGCTGGCGGCGGGCGGGCCGATCATCAGCCCGGAGTGCAATGTGCTGACCATCACCCCGATTTGTCCCCAGGCCCTGACCAACCGCTCCGTGGTGGTGAACTCGACCGAGCCGGTTGAAATGAGAATGGATCCCGCCTCCGGCCCGGGAGTCGTGCAGGTGGACGGGATGACGCTGGCAAAGGCCAGACCGGGAAGCCGCATCCTGGTGACGGCGTCGAAGGAAACCGTCCCCATCGCGTTTCTGCCGGAGATCAACTATTACGACATCCTCGGCGAGAAACTGCAATGGCGCGGCGACGGGCTGTCGAAACCCAAATACGGCCGCGCATGAGTTATTTGCTCTTTCCCGGCAGGCATCTTGTCAACACTCTTTTTCAGGAGCGGTGCCTGGGGCGTGTCCTGGCCGAGCCGCCCGCCTCGCTGCCCGGCTTCTTGGCCGGCGCCGTCGCGCCCCCAAAACCGCCGACGGAGATCATTTTCGCCGTCACCTCGGCCAACCAGGAGAATTCGCGCTTCAATCCGATCCCCTTCCACATTCGCGCGGTGGGCGTGGACCGGTTTGCCCGGCGGTTGCGGGCCGGGGTCCATTTTCGATTCCGGGTTTTCGGCATTCCGCATTACGGCCACACGAAGAATTTTGCCGCGTTCACGATCAAGGAGATCGCGCTTCAGAGCGAGCAGGCCGTCCAATTGACGCCGGAGAATTGCCTGGTCCTCTGCTCGACGCGGGAAGTGATCCAGCTTTACCGGGAACTGGGATTCTCCATCGCCCCGGCTGAACTGGCGGAGTCGGACCCGCGTCCGCCGACGCCGATTGAAATCATCCGCGAGATCGGCGCGCGCGGGGCCGAATGGCGCTCCGGCCCGTTGGCGGCGGCCGCCCTGGCTCAAAGTCATGTCGGCCTGTTTGATGATTTTCCGGAAGTGCCGCTGCGGATCGCGCGGCTTTACCAGGACCCGTTGACGAACCAGGAGGGCAGCCTGACCGAAACCCGGAATTACAGCTCCTACGCGCGGGGGATGAACGAGATCATCCGCCTGAAATATCTGGACATCCGGGATGGGATCAAACCCGGCCGCATTGTGGACGAGGGCTGCGCGGACGGCGCGCTGCTGGCGGAAATCAGCCGCGATTTTCCGGACTCGGATTTGTTCGGAGTTGATTTGTCCGCCGAGTTCGCCGGGCGCTTTCACGAGCGCCAGCGCGCGGGCGAGTTTGGCGGGGCGTATGTCCACTTTTTCCACCGCAATCTGTTCGACCGCGTCTTTGAGGCCGGCTCCATTGACACCACCCTGTGCAACAGCGCGCTGCACGAAATCTGGAGCTACGGCGGGGGCGAAAAGTCCGCGCGAAATTATCTGGCGGAGAAATTCCGCCAACTGCGCCCCGGCGGCAGGCTGCTCATCCGCGATGTGGTCGGGCCGGAGGACGGCGACCGCGCGATCCTGCTGTGGTGCGCCGACGGGGATGGCGGGGATCTCCCGGCCGAGGTGCTCGCGGATCATCCCGGCCGCGAGGCCGAGTGGCTCGGCGGACTTTCCACCCGCGGCCGGTTCCGTTTGTTCGCGGCGGATTTTCTCCACGGACGACGCCCGTTTCCGTTCACCGAAGAGCGGCACGGGGGGCGGACGCTGTTCCGGCTCACGCTTGTCCAGGCCGCGGAATTCCTGTCAAAGAAAGATTACACCGACAATTGGGCCTCCGAAATGAACGAGGAGTTCTGTTTCTGGAGTTTCCCGCGGTGGAAACAGGTCCTCTCCGATACGGGCTTCCGAATCCGCGAGAATCCGAACCAGCCGGAGCGCGGCTCGCGGTGCTATGTGAACCGCTGGATTGTCGAGAACCGGCACGAAGGACATGTGAAGCTGTTCGACGGCGGCGGCGCGCCGTTGAGCTGGCCGCCGAGCAACATGGTCCTTGTGGCCGAAAAGCCTCTGAGCTGAGCCAATTCACCCGGAAAAACAGCGAATTGCTTGGTGGGGCGGGCGGTCCTCCGCCCGCCGCCGCGCGCACGGAGTGCGCGCCCTGCCTCACCCCGCCCTCAGAGTTCGCCTTTGGCGCGCAGGATCAATTCTGTTTTGAACTCGTGCAGCGTCAACTCCAGACCCGCCGGGTATTGGTGCGGATTGTCGAACCGCTTGATCCCCGGATGCAGCATCGCCAACTGGCGTTGGGCGCGCGCGCGAATCGCGTCCAGCGTGGGCAAATCATAAACCAATTTGCCGCGCCGCAAAACGGGGACGAGCAAATCCTCGTGCCTGGTGGCCGGCGAAAAATGTTTGCGCCGCGTGGGGTCCGCCGGGTCCACAATGGTGATTCGCCCGGGCATCGGACGTGTCTCGTCGTAGATCGCGTCCCCGACGAACTCCTTCCTGTCGCGGAATCGGCGCACTTGAAGCACGCCGGGATTGGTCACCTTGGCGGTTTGTTCGGAGAGCTTGATTTTGTGCTCCCACGCGCCATCGGGATTGCGGATGGCCGAGAGCTTGTAAACGCCGCCCAGCGCCGGCTGGTCGTAGGCGGTGACGAGCATGGTGCCGACGCCCCAGGTGTCCACGGCCGCGCCCTGCTGCTTGAGGCTGGCGATGAGATGCTCGTTGAGATCGTTGCTGGCGACGATGGCCGCGTCTTTGAACCCCGCGGCATCGAGAATCTTCCGCGCTTCGACGCTAAGGTAGGCCAGATCGCCCGAGTCCAGCCGGATTCCAGCCAGTTTATGGCCGCGTTTGCGCAGCCGCCGGCCGGCTTCGACGGCGTGACGGACGCCCGCGATGGTCTCGTAAGTGTCCACCAGCAGCACGCAGTTGTTGGGGAGCGCGTCGGCGTACGCGTTGAACGCCTCGAGTTCGGTGTCGAACGACATCACCCAACTGTGCGCGTGGGTGCCTTTGACCGGAATGCCGAAGATTTTTCCGGCGAGCACATTCGAGGTCCCGGCGCATCCCCCGATGTAAGCCGCCCGGCTGGCGGTCAGCGCGCCGTCAATGCCCTGCGCGCGCCGCAGGCCGAATTCCACCACCGGATCCCCCCGCGCCGCCAGGCAGACGCGCGCGGCCTTGGTGGCGATCAAGGACTGGAAGTTGTGCAGGTTGAGCAGCGTGGTTTCCACGAGTTGGGCCTGCAAAATGGAACCCCGCACTCTGAGCAACGGCTCGTGGGGAAAGACCACCGTGCCCTCGGCAACCGCGTCCACGTCCAGCCGCTGCCTCAAGCCGCCGAGGTGTTTCAAGAAGGCCGGCTCGAACAGCTTTCCGCCGTCGTTGCCCTTCAACCGGCCCAGGTATTCAAGATCGGATTTTTCAAATTTGAACCCCAGCAAATACTGGACGCTGTCGGCCAGGCCGCAGGCAAGCGTGAAGCCGCCCTGGAAGGGCTGCTTGCGGAAGAACAGGTGGAAGACCGCCTCCTGGTCCGCCCTGCCGGCTTTCCAATATCCATAAGCCATGGTGAGCTGGTAGAGGTCGGTCAAAAGCGCCCCGGCGCCCCGGCTGTTTTGAAAGGAAGGTTTCATTTGATATGGGTGCTTGATAACGGCAAAAGGCGGAAAGGAATAGATTTTTTTTGAGATTCCCGGCATGTTCGGCTAGACTGCGGCGATGACCGCGTTTCCCGTGAGCCAGGAAAAGGGCCTGCTACTCGCCCGGCGCATGGCCGCCCTGGGCGTGCGCGAGTCCGATATCGAGGAGACTTTTGTCAGGTCCGGCGGGCACGGGGGTCAGAATGTCAACAAATCGGCCACCTGCGTGATGCTGCTCCACCGCCCCACCGGCCTGCAAGTCAAGTGCCAGACCACGCGCCAGCAGGGGCTCAACCGGTTCCTGGCTCTGCGGCTGTTGCTCGACAAAATTGAGGAGCTGCGGACCGGGCTGGTGGCGGCGGAGCGGTCCCGCGTCGAGAAGATCCGCCGCCAGAAGCGCAGGAGGAGCCGCCGGGCCAAAGCGCGGATGCTCGATGACAAATCGCGTCACGCGGACAAGAAAGCCGCCCGGCGCGGTGCCGGGGATTCCTGGTTTTGAGCGGGGCGCGTGCTAATGCGTCGTTGAAAGCGGGGAGAAGGTAGGGCGGGCAGTCCCCTGCCCGCCGCGGCGCGCACGGAGTGCGCGCCCTGCCATCCAACACTGACGCATTACGGCGCGTGGTCAGTCCTCCGGGCGTTCGCCGCTGGGCGCCATCTTCACCAGTTTCGGATCGAACTGGCCGAGCGTCGTCACCAGGTCCTGTTGCGCGGCCATCACTTCGCGGATGTTCTTGTAGGCCATCGGGACCTCGTCCAGGCCGGCGCTGATCAGGGTCACGCCGCGTTCGCGGAGCAAACGGCCCGCGTCTTTCCAGTTGAATCGCTGGTTGGCGGCTTTGCGGCTCATCGCGCGGCCGGCGCCGTGCGCGGCCGAGTTGAGCGATTCGGCATTTCCCCTGCCGCTGACGACAAACCCCGGCGACGCCATCGAACCGGGAATGATGCCCAGGACTCCCGCGCCCGCCGGCGTGGCGCCTTTGCGATGCACGATGACCTCGCGCTCCACGCCGCCGATGACGTGCTTTTCCTTCCACGCGAAATTGTGGTGGTTCTCCAAATCGAGCAACACCCGCGCGCCGAGGTTTTCCGCGATGTGCTGGTGGATGCAGGCGTGGTTGGCCGCCGCGTAGCGACCCATCAACTCCATCGCGCGCCAGTATTCCTGCCCCTCCTGCGAATCGAGCGGGAGCCACGCCAGCCGTTTCAATTCCTTGGGCAGGTCCGCAAATTGCGAAAACGCGATCTTGCTGTAGTAATCGCACACCGCCGCGCCCGTGCCGCGGCTGCCGCTGTGCGAGAGAAGCGCGACGTGGGTTCCCGGCTCAAGGTCGTTGATTTTGGAGTGCGCCGTGAACAGGCCAAATTCGACGAAATGATTTCCGCTCCCGCTGGTGCCGAGCTGCGACCAGGCGCGGTCCTTGTTCTGTTTCGTGACGGGGCTGATCGTCCAATCCGCGTCCAGCACCTCATGGGAGCGGCGATTCTTGAACGTCGCGCCGACGCCAAAGCGCGTTTCCGCCTCGATGGCGCGGGTCAGGCGGTCCTGGTTCCGCTCCAAATCGCGCAATGGCAGATCCAACACCGTCATTTTCATCCGGCAGGCGATGTCCACGCCGACGGCGTAGGGAATCACGGCGTTCTCCGTCGCCAGCACCCCGCCGATGGGCAGGCCGTAGCCCACGTGCGCGTCCGGCATCAAGGCTCCGGCCACGGAGACGGGCAGCAAGCAGGCTTTCTCCATTTGCATCACCGCCTCGAGTTCCAGACCTTCGCCCCACTGCCGGTATTTGACAGGCTCGGAGCGAATTCCTTCGCCCGCGGGAGCGGGAGAAGTTGGCCCCAGGCCGGATGAGGGTCGTCGGGACGAAATCAACGCCTTGGCGAATTCGCCGCGCAGCGGGTCGTCCGCAAACGCGGAAGGATTGGCGACAATGGCGGCGACCTCCTCGCGCAGCCGCGCCTTGTCGCCCCCGCCGAGCACGAACTTGGCGACAAAATCCGTCCCCCGCCGCGTCGCCTCCCCCAGCGGCACGCCCAATCGTAAAAAGTCTTTCGCGTTCATTTCATCGGATCAACCTTACTGGGGCGCAGCTTGCAACCACCACCAGGAGGTTTGCCAATTCCATCTCGGTAGGGCGAGACTCTGTCGAGCCGTGACATTTCCCCAAGATTGGTTCGTTACGTCCAATGATGGTAGTGGCAAGATGCGCCCACCTTATTGTCCACTTGTAAACCACACTTTACGTTTAGCCGTCTAAACGTAAAGTGTGGATTCGGTCCCTCCATCGCACCGGCGCATCTCAGCACAGTTCTTGGGAACGGGAATGCGGCGGGGAGCATACAGCCCGCAAGCATGCGGGCCAGCCCGTTGTTGTTCCATCTCGCCCCCGCGTGTGCTGACCGGCGCCCTCGCCGGTCAGCTTCGCCTTTAATCCCCCAGAAAGGGACGGCTCCGTGTGTTTTTCCCAAGCGCCAACGGCGCGTCCCATACCAGCCCAGGCCGACGGCCTGGGTGAGGTCGCCACGCCCGATAAAATCCCAAGCCCTGTCGGGGCTTGCCAATTCCCTCGCCCCGCGTAGCGGGGAGAGGGACAGCCTGCCCGCCGTAGCCTTGGCGAAGGCGGGGGTGAGGGGTTCGTTCGCTCCGTTGGTGGTGGTGCCAAGATGCGCCCCCGAAAACCTCGGCCGCGAGGGGGTCAGTCCTAGAAAAGTGACAGTTTGTGAGGCGGCATTTTGAATTGAGAATGGGGATTTGGCAATTGCGAATCGAGGAGGTTCACTACGTGGATGAACACATTGGCCAAGGCAAAGTCAGGGGAATAATTGTCAAGGGAATGGAAACGCGCGTTTTCAGGATTATTCCTCTGACAAACATTCCCCTGACTTCATCGCTGTTATCCGTGTAAACCTGAAATCGGTGGTTAAACCGTTCAGCCAGAGGCACTTCCGCAATCGTCAGCCGACTGTTTCGTGTATTTCGCGTGGTTCGCGGTAAAAAATCCGAGTGTTCCTCTCTTGAGCCTTTTGCGCCCTTTCGCGGTCAATCCACCCCCCCAATTCCTGAACCGCCAGACTGCCTTTGGCGGCTCCGCGTTTCTGCGCAAAGGATTGTCTGGAAACCGCTTGACGGCGGGGTTCTCGGGATGAACTGTCCGGGATGCGAACAATTGAATGGGTTCTTGCCAGCGCCGGGTTTGCGGCGGTGGGAACCGTGGCCCTTGGACAAAGCCCCCCGCCGAATGATGATTTCACCAATCGCACCGTGTTGACCGGCAACGCGGTGACCTTTGCGGGCACCCTGGCGGGCGCGAGCGTGGAAGCGGATGAACCGGAGGGCAGTCCTTCCGTTGAGTATCTCTTGTTCTACCCCGTCACAGAATCGGTCTGGTGGACCTGGACCGCGCCCGAAACCACGATGGTGAATTTGGAAATTCTGGGTTCCCCGGTGTTGCAGCCCAATCTGGATGCCCTGGCGGTTTATGCCACGAACAATGTTTTCGCTCCGCCGCCGGGGGTTCAGCCGCTGGCCGCCATGATTCTGATTTCTTCGATTGCCGGTCAAACGCTCACCTTTCCGGTGATTGGCGGGAGCAATTATCAGATCCAACTGCTGGGCAGCAGTTCGGGCAGCTATTGGATCAGCCTGATCGCGACCAATGCGCCCATCCTCGTCGAACCGCCTCGGAGTGTGACGGTTTCGACCAACGCCAGCACCCTCTTCACGGTGGTGGCCGAAGGCGTCCGGCCGTTTAGTTACCAATGGTATTGGGATGGAACGAATCTGCCGGGAGAAACGGCGCCGATGCTGGCGTTGACGAATATTGTTCCCGCTCAGGCCGGGACTTACACGGTGGCGGTGAGCAACGCCACCGGCGCGGTGACCAGCCCGCCGGCCACTCTGGCGATCAGCCAGTCGAACCTTCCGCCGGAGCTGGCGCCTGTGGCGGAGCAATCCGGGCAGTTCCATTTCTCGTTGACTGGTGAAAGCGGGCGCGGTTACCGGATACAATCCTCGACAAACCTGGTGGATTGGCCGCCGGAGACCAGCTTTCTCCAATTCGTGCAATACCCGAATGCCTATGTGGTGTCGCCGGGTTATGTTTTGACCAGCGTGATTGTCACTACTAATGACGAGCGCGCGCTCGCCGTGACGAACCTGGGCGCGCGGAAATTCATCCGCGCCATGCTCTACGCGCCGGCGAACGAAATCTGCGTCAATAACCTGCGCCAGATCCGCTTTGCCAAGTCGCTGTGGGCGAGAGACAACGGGATGGGCAGCGACGGCCTGCCGTCTGCGCTCGACATTGAGCCGTACTTTCCGCATGGCACTCTGCCTTGTTGTCCAGATGATGCCGATCAGGATTTCTTTACTTCCTACTCCGTGGGCAACGGGCGGGTGAATCCAACATGCAACATCGTCCCGGCGACGCATGTGCTGGAGGAGCCATAGCCTGCCTTCCGGCTTCCGCCTTCCGCTTTCTCCCTTCAGCCTTCATCTTTTAGCCCCGGATAGCCGTGAAGAGGGGCGGCACATCCGTCGGCAGCCCTTGTCTTTTCACATCGCAAGTGCTTCATTATCAATTAGTTATGTATCGGCAAGGCGACTTTCATCACTCCCTACTCCGCACTCGTCACTCTCCACTTCTTCTGACGGCTCCCTGACGGCTCCCTGACGGCTTTCTGACGGGTCGGACCTCAAAAATCACCAATTTTTACGGGGGTCCTGACGGGTTGACGGCTCAAAACCCCTGGAAGCCCCCCCCCCCCCCTCCAAAAAAC
>JBEKAN010000177.1:0-8799 GCA_050015895.1 Verrucomicrobiota bacterium | reverse complement strand
CCAAATGAAACGAGCATTCATCAGTTTCGACTACGATTATGACGCTGACGCTAAGTTGCTCTTGGCGGGACAAGCCAAACTCCCCGAGAGTCCATTTGAGTTCAAAGACGGTTCCGTCAAGGATCATCTAACCGGCGACTGGAAAGATAAGGTCCGCCGTCGCATGGACAACATCGATCTAGTAATCGTTCTGTGCGGCCAATGGACCCATCGCGCCTCTGGTGTCGCTGAGGAGTTAAACATCGCCCGTGAGAAAAATATTGAGTATTTCCTGCTTGCGGCCTACGCGGACAAGAACTGCACAAAACCCACAACAGCGTTGGAATCCGACAAAGTTTACAAATGGACTTGGGACAACCTCAAGGCGCTCATCGGGGGGGCTAGGTGATCCGATATGCGGCGTGCCCTATGCGTTGGCGTTGATTACTACACGTTCGGTGCTTTGCGCGGATGTGTGAGCGACGCCGAACGTATGGTGGAACTCCTGTCTAAGCACGAGGACGGCTCTCCGAACTTCGACTGCCGACTCATCAGAGCCACTCTCGATGGAAAGGGGGACAGCATCAACCGTTCCGACCTTCGGAACGCGGTGAAAGAACTTTTTAAACAACCCGCTCATGTGGCCTTGCTACACTTTTCCGGCCACGGCACTGTTAATGATTTGGATGGCTATCTTGTGACTCAGGATGCAACGGCATACGATGAAGGGCTGGCGATGAGCGAAATCCTTAAAATGGCGAACGAATCCAAGACGGAAGAAGTCGTAATTTTTCTGGATTGTTGCCACGCGGGAAACATGGGGAATCCACCCGTGGTGAACAACTCACGGGCCATGCTCCGTGAGGGCATCTCCATTCTGACAGCCAGTCGTGGCGACCAAGAATCCGTCGAATCAAATGGGGCCGGTCTCTTTACATCGTTAATAGCTGACGCGCTCCAAGGTGGTGCAGCAGATTTGACTGGCTCCGTCACTGCGGCTGGCATATACGCCTTCGTGGAAGCTGCATTAGGGGCCTGGGACCAACGCCCATTGTTCAAATCTCACGTCTCTAAAGTAATACCTCTTCGCAAGTGCGTCCCGCCGATAGAAACGGCCATCCTTCGTGAACTGCCTAAACTCTTCCCAGTTCCTGCTGAGGATAAACATCTCTCCCCAGATTTCGAGGAATCTCATCACAATAAAGACAAAGTGAAGGTTGAGATTTTTCGCAAGCTGCAAGCTCTCAACCGCGTCCATCTTGTTGTGCCAGAAGGAGCACCACACATGTATGAGGCGGCCGTGCAATCTAAGGCATGTCGCCTCACGGCTTCAGGGCGTTACTATTGGCGGTTAGCAAAAAGTAATCGAATATGAAATCGCGGTTTGATTCCAACACTATTAGACGGCTCACATCCCATGAGTGAGCTTTCACAAAAACTAGCCGGTCAGGCGAGCACACTTGAACAAATTGCTAAGAAAGTCTCGTCTCCACAAATCTCAGAGCAAATCGTAAGGTTGCGCGACATGGCTAACCAAGTTGGACGTGCTTGGTGTGGCTCCTGGATAGGTTATCAATCTCGCGTTTATTATGAAAATCTTGTGCCACCGCCACCTGGCGCTCATTTTAGTTCTGAATGAGGATTTCAGGACACTTTTTCTGCCGAAACAACCGGAAACTGGGTTGAATATACCTTTGATGGTATTCGCGACACTATAATTTCCTCAGTAGGTGTTTCTGCGTTGAGGGAGATAGAAAAGCTTGCACAAGGTGCAGGCGAGGCTTTTCAAAATGCCCGTGAAGACTTTCTTTCTATAGTTGTAGTATCACTCGAGAACAAATCGGATGCGTTTCTTTCTCGCCTGAAACAGCAGGTCGAAAAATCCACGCTGATGAGCAAATTTGATTTCATCGAAGCCTTGCGGCCAAAGCAGTACATTTCTCGTGACTCATTAGCCATGAGTCAAGGAATGCAAGTGCCTCCTCATATAGCTATCCTGAGTGAGGTTTTCGCGCTGAAGCACCCTTTAGACAAATGCGAAGAGCTTGCAAAGATCATGCGTAGGACTGTTTCCCATTTGGAAACAAAGGAAGAGCACAGGCAGGAAATGCAGCGAGTTGGTACAAATGTAATTCTTGGTCACGGGCGCTCGCCAGTTTGGAAGGACTTGAAAGATTTTATTCAAGACCGACTGGAGTTGCCCTGGGATGAGTTTAATCGTGTGCCTGTCGCAGGCATTACCAACATAGCACGCCTCTCTGAAATGTTGGAAAATGCGGCCATCGCTTTCATTGTGATGACAGCCGAAGACGAGCAGGCGGATGGGAAAATGCAAGCTCGAATGAATGTCATTCACGAGGCGGGCTTGTTTCAGGGCAAACTCGGTTTTACAAAAGCCATCGTCTTGCGTGAAGATGGATGCGAGGAATTTACGAATATAGAAGGACTAGGCCAGATTCGATTTCCAAAGGGCAATATAGAAGCCGCTTTTGAAGAGATCCGAAGGGTATTAGAGCGAGAGAATCTAGTTCAAAACTGATCTTTTGCTCTCGTTCAATGAGGCGCTTGCTTCATTTGCACCAGGTTACAGCCTAGGTAATTAGGCTTCCGTATATCGGAGGGCTCCAGCCCTACGCCAAAGTGGATTAAGTACGCAAAAGGAAGATTTTGTGTAATCTAACCCGCTTCGCGACCCAGTAAAATGAGGTAATGAAGGGGCGTGGTGTCAGAGACAACAACCGCCATAATTTAAGCCCCTTTGTCCTGTCTAAATTCGGCGGCGTCGTAATTGAGAATGACGCCGCGCTGGCGGAAAAAAGCCCCACCCGTCCAGTGATGCAGCCCCAGCAATTCAGACGCCCGACCGCGGGAAATGACGCCCGCCGTGTATGCGCCGATGGCAAGCCCCTCCAAAACGCTGCGCGCCCGGTTCTCCGGGTCGCGCGGCAGGAGTTGCGCAAGAATGGAGGCGGGGGCTGCGAAGGTCACGGCTCCGCGGGAGCGTCGCCCTACCATGTGACAAGATGACGTGAGAGGATAGCGCGGCAGGCAAGGAGGGGCGGGCCGGGAAGGTCACGGCTCGACAGAGTCTCGCCCTACCATGTGACAAGACGGGGCGACAGTAATTGCGAAATCCTGCGCTTCCTGTGAATCCTGTCAAAAATCTCAGGGGTTCGCGTGGTTCGCGTGGTTGGCGGTTCAAAAGGAAATCCTCAGGGGAGGATTGGGGCGCCCTTACAGCGGCTCTGACAACGGGATGCCCCTTTCCCAGGGCGGCGCTCGCAGACTCGCTTTGCCCTGGGCTGTCATATTTCGCCCCTTTGCGGCTGCCAAAAAGTCAGATGCGCCGGAGGAGGGACACTTTGGGCTTCCAACGTGAGGGTTTGAAGTTAAACTGGTGCGGCATGGATTTTTTGATGAAAAACGGGATCGTCTTCAAGGGACAGGAAACGGGCTGCTGGCGCAAGGGCGCGTCTTGGCGCTACCTCGATTGGATGGAACAAACCCCTCTCCCTTGCCCTCTCCCCGCTGCGCGGGGCGAGGGAATTGGCAAAGCGCCTGGTCGGGACAAGATGCACCCTTCCCGCAGGGAGCGGGAGGACTCCATTTGAAAACGCCCGCGCGCGCGCCCCATCCCTGGCACAGGGAGATCGGCTCGGTCCTCATTTCGGAGGCGCGCCTGGCCCGCCGGGTCGGCGCCCTGGCGCGGCGGATGGAAAAGGACTTCGCCGGGCGCGACCTGGTGGTGATCGCGCTTCTCAACGGCACGGTGGTGTTTCTGGCGGATTTGCTGCGCCGGCTTTCGCTGCCGCTGCGGCTGGATTTCATCGGGGTCTCCAGCTACCGCGCCGGCGAGCGGCCGGGGGAGCTGATTTTCACGAAGGAGCTGCGGCTGGACGTGCGGGGGCGCGACGTGCTGCTGATTGACGACATTTTGGACACGGGAAGGACGCTGGCGCGTGTGCTGGCCAAACTGCGGCGGCTGCGGCCCCGGCGGATCAAGGTCTGTGTTCTTCTTGACAAAAAGGGCCGGCGCGCCCGGAAGGTCGCGGCGGATTACACGGGCTTTCGCATCCCCAACGAGTTCGTGGTGGGCTACGGGCTGGATTACGGGGAGAAATATCGCAACCTGCCGTTCGTGGGGCTGCTGCGGCCGGAGATTTTCAGGGCTGGTTGCCAGGAACCATCCCGCGTCGCGCGAAAAAGATTTTGACAGGATTCACAGGATTGGCAGGATTGACATTATGACGACCCAGAAAATCTCGCGCCGCCGATTCCTCGGCGCCGCCGCCCTGGCCGGGGCCGCGCTCCCCGGCTGCCTTTCATCGGACAATGATACCGCTTCCATTCCCGTCATTGACACTCACATTCACCTCTACGATCCGTTTCGCCCCGAAGGCCGGGCGGGTTATCCCAACCCGGCGATCGCGGTTCTCTACAAGACCTCCAAGCCCGACCGATACCGGCCCATCGCCGAGCCGCTGGGCGTCGTCGGTGCGATTGAAATCGAGTGCAGCGCTTTGCTGGAGGACAACCAATGGGTGTTGGACATCGCGGCCAAGGAGGACATCATGGTGGGAACCGTCGGGCATCTGACGCCCGGCGCGCCGGATTTCAGGGCGAATTTGGATCGCTTCCACAAGAACCCGCTCTTTCGCGGCATTCGCTACGGGCTGGGCCGGCAGGCGGGGGCCGAATTCGACCGGCCCGAGTTTGTCGCCGACCTCAAGTACCTGGCCGACGCCGATTTGGTCATGGACACGGCCAATCCGAGCGTGGCGTTGCTGGCCGATGTGGTGCGCGTGAGCGACCATGTCCCCAATCTGCGCGTGGTCGTTGACCATCTGCCGCAGATGGTGCCGCCCACGGAAGCCGCGGCGCGGGCGTCCTACGACGCGAGCATGAAGGCCTTCCGGGACCGGCCGCTGATTTACGTGAAGGTGTCGGAGGTGTTGCGCAAGGTGGGCGACGACAACCACATTCCCACCGACCTGGCCTTCTATCGCCCGCGGCTGGACGAGATCGTGGATGTATTTGGAATGGACCGCGTTCTTTACGGCAGCGACTGGCCCAACGGCGACCAGTGGCTGCCCGTGCCGGACGGATTCAAGATCGTGCAGGAGTATTTCATGGCCAAGGGACGGCCCGCGGCCGAGAAGTATTTCTGGAGGAATTCGGTCAAGTGCTACAAGTGGGTCAAGCGCACGGCCAAACAGCAGCAACTGGTCTGACGGTCCGCAAGCAACTCACGCCTCGCAGCCGCCGAGGTGAGGAGGCGGACCAGATCCCCAGGGCTTGCGCCATGCCCGCCAATGAGCACCTCAGCCGCCTGCAACCGCCGCTATGGTCGTCGTGGCGACAAAGCGATGGCCGATGTTGTCCACCATCACGCCAAAGCCCTCCAATGTTCTGACTCCGAGCAGCGTCATGTCGCCCGGTTCGGCGAAGACCACTTCATCGTTGGTTTCGTAGCCTTCCGCGCTCAGGATGGCGTAGCCGACTTCGCGCTCGATCTGCTGTTTTGTGGCCGTGGCAAAAACCCGCTTCCGGCGCGGGGTGATGCCAGCGCCTTTCAAAACGTCCGCCGGAAGCCAGGTCAATTCCGAGCCGCTGTCCACCAGCGCCGGCAAGGGCTTGGTCGCCAAATCCTCGCTTTTGGGATTCCGGGCGATGACATTGACTTTGAACATGCTCTTAGTCAAAAAGTTACCGCATTCTCCCACCCAGGCAAGCCCGGAAGCAAAGGGTTTTTCTTCGCGAAACATGAGGCGCGGCAGACGATTGAAAAGCGTGTGCGGAATCGGACACCGGTTCTTGCGGATGGATCTTTCACCCATTAGGGCACCGCTCAAGATTTACGCCCTCGCGAGGCCCGCGCCTTCACGACAGGAACAGATCGGCGGACACTCCAAAGCGCCGAGCCAGCGTCCGCACGTGATTGAGCGTGAGCTTGCGTTCGCCGCGCAAAATCATCGCGCCCACGTTGCGGCTGGCCCCCAAAAGGCGCGAGAGATCGGCAGCCGCAAGGCCCTGTTCGCCAAGCAGGTGTTTCAGCGCGTCCACACCCGCCACCTTCGGCCACTTGACGTTCTTCGCGTCGAATTCTTCGATGAGCGAGCAAAGCAGGTAAAAATAGTCTGCTTGGTCGCGGGTGAAATCCTCATGCCACAAGACCATCGCATCGGCCACTTCCACATTATTTGAGTAGTCCACCGCGTCGTGGATGGGGCGCGGCAGGAACACGCGGCACAGGGCGGCGGAGTCCTTTGGCAAGTCCTGAAAGCGGAGTTTCGTCTTTGTTTTCATAATTCTTCTTTCAGGAGCTTCTCCTTAATGATCCGCACGCATACGATGTGTGTTCATTTGCCGGATTTGTCAAACCAGATTCAATAGTCTAAACCTCGCCCAGCGGGGCGGGTTGCAACCAAATCCGGAATTGCCCGTATCAGAATGACGCGGATCACGCGGATAGGGAGGGAGAAGTTCATCTTCCGCGTAATTCCGCGTCATCCGCGGGCCACGGTCTTTGACTCTTATATCTGAGGCCTTTGCGTTCCTTTGCGGCAAAAATCTTGTTCGGTTTCCTCACGCTTTGCCGAGCAGCGCGCCGGACCCTGTTTTGGAATCAGTGCCAAAAATCGGAGAAATTTTGGGGTCGTTTGGCGCTTCGCCCACTCCACATAATCGTGCTATTTTTATGAAGAGAATTAAAATGGGATGGAAAACATGAGCGGCAAATCGCAAAAAATCGCGGCGATGACCACCGGCTTCGACGGACGCGGGGTGGACCCGCGCTACGCCGCGTATTTCGATTGTTTCAACCGCGGCCATTTTTACGAGGCCCACGAGGTGTTGGAGCACCTCTGGCTCCCCGAACGGGGCCGCCCGAACGGCCTCTTTTACAAGGGCCTCATTCAACTGGCCGGCGCCTTTGTGCATTTGCAGAAAGACCGCCCCGCCCCGGCCGCCGCGCTCCTCAAGCTGGCGCGGGCGAATCTGATGAAATATCCCCCGCAACACGAGCACCTCGATCTGCCCCAAGTTCTGGCGCTCATTGGCCGCTGGCTGGCGATGCTGGAGGCCGGCGGCGCCAATCCGTTGTCCCCCGAAACGCTCCCGACCCTGGCCCCGCCGGGCGCGCGAAGTCAACTATAATGAATTCCCGGGCGGAGCAATTGGACGGCCCAGCCATGCAGCACGGACGCCACCGGGCTGTAATGAATTCCCGGGTACAGCAGACCAATGGCCCAATCTTGCAGCCTGGACGCGAACGGCCCGAAAAGTTGCCAGGCCAGGATCAGGCCCACCATCGCCATCCCCGGGGACTTGGCGAACGCGGTGTATTTTTCCGCCGCCGGGTGAGAAAGGAAGAGCAGCGGCACGCTGCTCCCGTCCAGCGGCGGCAGCGGGATGAGGTTGAAGGCGAAGAGGAGGAGATTGAGAGAAAAAAAGATGCTGCACAGCACGCCGGCAAACACGCGAAGTTTTTCGTATCCGCCCCCGGGATTGGCCGCCACCATGTGTGTCATGGTGATCGCGTCGGGCGCGTGAAACCAGCCCGCCCAGAGGCCCAGCCGGATCACCAGGGCCGCCGTCAGGCAAAGCAACAGGTTGGCGGCCGGCCCCGCCACGGCCATCACCGCCGCCCGCCTGGGATTGCGGTTGGCCCATTCCGGATCATAAGGCGCGCTGGCCCAACCGATCATCCAGCCCCCCATCAAGAAGTAGGAGAGGAAGGGAACCACCACCATCCCCACCGGCTCGCGCCGGATGTGCGGGATCGGATCCAGGGTCACCTGCCCGCCCCGCGCGGCCGTGTCGTCGCCCAACCGCAGCGCCACCAGCGCGTGGCTGGCCTCATGCAGGGTGGTGGAAAAGAGAAACGCCAGATACCAGGCCGTGCAATAAAACAACTGGGTGGAGTCCGGCGGCATTTTCTCCCGTCATTGCGGTCCGATGGCGGGCATCATGCCCGTCTTGCGGGCGTAATTGAACAGACCCCCGGCGTCCACCACCGGCCGCACATCCCCCAGCGCCTTGAACGCATGCACTTTCCCGCTCTCCTGCGAGGTGACCGTCGCCTGGTCCAAATCCACCGTCACCACCTCCCCGTTGTGCAACAGGTCGCACAGCCGGTCCACGCATTCGCAGGGATACAGTTCGCCGGTCGCCACCGAGTTGCGGAAAAATATGCGGGCGAAACTTTCCGCCAGCACGATCTTGCAGCCCGCCGCCCCCAGCGCGATGGGCGCGTGCTCCCGCGAGCTGCCGCAGCCGAAATTGCGCCCCGCCACGACGATGGGATAGTCGCTCTCCGTCCGGCCCTCCTTGATGAAGCGCTCGGGGTAGAGCGAGTCCGGCAGTCCGGCCAGCGCGTGGCCGCCCAGCTTTTTATATTCCTCGGCGATCGTGGGAACCAGGTTGAGATATTGCGCGGAGATGATCTGGTCCGTGTCAATATTATCGCGCACCACATACACAGGCCCTGTGAATACAGATTTCATGCCGCAACTGTGCCCGCAAGCCGGCGCGTTTTCAAGGGGGTTGTTGCCGCGGATAACTCTCCAACTCCCGGCGCCGCTGTTGGATCGGCATTTTCCCCAGGCGCCCGACCGCCTGGTAGAATTTCCCCAGGTCCCCGTCGTTGGCCCGCAGCAGGGCGGCGAAGGCGGGGACCAGGTCGTAATACGCGGAAACCGTGTTCAATTTCGCGTTGTTGATCGGCTCGGCGAACCAGTCGTCGAAAGGCGACTTGCCCCCCCAGGAGGCTTTCAGCGCGGCATGATCGGCGCGAAGCTGCGCGATGATCTCCTGCTTGCG
>JBEKAN010000176.1:0-8819 GCA_050015895.1 Verrucomicrobiota bacterium | reverse complement strand
GTAAGGTTTTCGTGTACTCTCCAACCCACAAGCCCCGATTTGTGCCGCAAGATTCAGTTGGCCTGCCAACCGACACCGCGGACGAGCCATGATTGTCGAGTGTTGGCGGGAATGAACTGTCTTCGCGCTGGTTCAAACCTGTAGCTATTGAGCAACATGAACAATCGTCAGTTTCACCAAACTATGAAAAAGACACGCGCATCCGTTATTTGGGCCCCCCTGGCAAAAATCTCCACCCGCTGCAAAGTTGTGGCGGCAACCGCATGTTGTGTGTTGTTGCAAAGCTCGTCCGTGTTGGGCACGATTATTTATGTGTCCCCCACGGGCAGCGACAGCAACAATGGCTCGCCGAGTCATCCGCTGGCGACCGTGGCTCACGCGCTGACGCTGGCCACCGCCGCCGGGGACTCGATCCAACTGGACTCTGGAACATACAATGTTCCCAGTGGCTACAATTCCATCCAAGACGGGGTGTATGCCGCGGTCAACTATCTGACTCACTCCAACAGCGGGATCTCCATCATTTCCAATCCCACGAACACGACGCGGCCGGTCCTGAATTTTTCGGCCATCAATCCTTCGGGGTACCGGGTGGCGGCGTTTTGGGTGCCGTCCGGGGTCTCGAATGTGACGTTCCAGGGGTTTGACGTGGTGGCGGTGCAGGAAAACATCACCAACAGCAACAACCAGTCGGTCGGCATGGCCTTTTGGGGCTGCACGGGTTGCACCTGCAACGAGGTGAACGTGCATGACGCCGACTGCGTGGGCTTTTATCTGGAAGAGGTTTCGATCAGCAATCTGTGGTATCGCTGCGACTCCTACAACAACACGGGAATTGACAGCTACTCGTACGGCAACGCGGATGGTCTGGGCTGCCATCCCGCCCAAGGCGGCGTGGGGAATATCCTGCGGGAATGCCGCTCCTGGAACAACAGCGACGACGGGTACGATTGCATCAATGCCGCCGAAACGGTGACGTTCGACCACTGCTGGTCCTACAAGAATGGGAATAATGGCGGGAATGGCAATGGGTTCAAAGTGGGCGGGTGGGGATGCAGCGGCGGATCAATGCCCGGCACGATCCCGGTTCATATTGTGCAGAACTGCCTGTCGGCCTTGAACACGGGCAACGGCGGCTACTATGCCAACCATCAGCCGGGCCAGGCCGCCTATTGGACCAACAACACGGCTTTTGACGACGCGACCGACTTTAACATGCTGGAGGGCAACGGCGACCAGTCCACCAATTGCAGCGTGAGCGGGACGCGGGAGGTCATGCACTGGAACCTGGCTTACGAGGGCACCATCACCGCCAACTATAACGAGAGCGGCAGCATTGTGAGCAGCAATTCCTGGACGGAGAGCGGGGTGAGCCCGGGGAGCGCGGATTTTGTGAGCGTGGACGCCACGCAGATGACCAACGCGCGGAATGCGGACGGGAGCCTGCCGGTGATCACCTTCATGCACCTGACCAGCACGGGAGAGTCGGCGCTGGTGAATTTGGGCTGCTTTATTGTGCCGCCAGTCCCAACGGACGTGAACGCGACGGCCGGGAGCAATCAGGTCGTCTTGAGCTGGGGGGCCTCCGCGGGGGCGTACGGTTACAACGTGTATCGTTCGACCTCCAGCGGCGGACCGTACACGGAGATTGCCAGTGTGACCACCACCAGTTACACGGACACGACGGCGGTCAACGGGACGACGTATTACTATGTGATCACCGCAACAAACCCCGGAGACGAAAGCACCTACTCGTCGCAGGTCAGCGCCACGCCGACCGGGGGTGCTCCGCCCACCCCGACGGGCCTTCAGGCCACGGCCGGGAACGACCAGGTCGCCTTGGTCTGGAACGCCTCCACCGGCGCGACCAGCTACAACGTGGGACGCTCGACCACCAGCGGCGGGCCGTACACCACGATAGCCAGCCCGACGACGACAAATTATACGGACACGACGGCGGTGAATGGCACGACGTATTATTATGTGGTGGCGGCGGTCAACGGGGGCGGGACCAGCGCCAACTCCTCGCAGGTCAGCGCGACGCCGGAGCCGCCGATTCCGCCGGTTCCGACGGGCCTTCAGGCCACGGCCGGGAACGACCAGGTCGCCTTGGTCTGGAACGCCTCCACCGGCGCGACCAGCTACAACGTGGGACGCTCGACCACCAGCGGCGGACCCTACACCACCATCGCCAGCCCGACGACGACGAATTACACCGACACCACTGCGGTCAACGGCACGACCTATTATTACGTGGTCGCGGCGGTCAACGGGGGCGGGACCAGCGCCAACTGCTCGCAGGTCAGCGCGACGCCTTCGTCTTCGATCCTGCCCAGCCCGTGGGTGACCACCAACATTGGAGCGGTCGGGATACCGGGCAGCGCGACCTACAACAACGGATTGTGGACGGTGACCGGCTCCGGGGCGAACATTTATTACGCGTCGGACACGTTCTTTTACGTGTATCAGCCGTCCAGCGGCAATTGCAGCATCCAGGCCGATGTGCTGACGGTGGAGAACAGCGGCACCCATGCCAAGGGCGGGGTGATGATCCGGGAGACGCTGGGCACCAACGCCATCATGGCGGACGTGGACGTGACGCCATCCAAGGGTGTGGAGTTTATCTGGCGGACCAGCACGGGAGGCAACGCGGCCTCCACCAACGTTGCAAGCGTGACGGCGCCAATCTGGGTGCAAGTCACGCGGACCGGGAGCACGTTCGTCGGGTCCTACTCCACCAACGGCACGGCTTGGATCCCGATGGCGACCAACACGTTCACGATGGCGAGCAACGCGAACATCGGGCTGGTGGTCTGCGCCTATAACAACGCGACCAATTGCACGGCGACATTCACCAATGTGACCGTCAACCCGTAGTTTGAAAACGCCGGCATGATTGCCACGCGAAAGAACGTCAACGACGGCCCGCGTCCGACGCGCGGGCCGTCCCTCTGGCTTTTCCTGGCGATGGCGGGCTTGTGCATGACTGTGTGGCTCAGCCAGAGGTTTTATTCTGACCCACAAAAAGTGGAAACAACCGGGGCGCGACAGTTTTCGCCCGCGAAACCCCCATCCGAAACACCTTCGCCCCCCGCCCACGTCAACCCCGCGCGTCGAGCCGCCGTCGTCGCGCCCGCCAATCGGTTGGCCGATCATCTGGCCAGACTGCTGCGGGATCTTCAGGGCGAGGACGATCCGATGAGAGGGGAGGCGCTGATCGCCGACTTTCTGGCCGGCCTGGGGACGAAGGACATTGCCGCCGCCCTGGATATTCTCAAAGACGCCAAACCCGCGGATTTGGCGGAGGATTTGAGCCGGCGTTTGGTTCGCCGCTGGGCGGAGGGCAGCCCGCAGGATGTCGCGGCCTGGATGAATAATTTGCCTTCAGGAAGTCAGCGTGAGGTCGCGTTGGACAATCTGGCATTCCTCTGGGCCAACAGCCAGTTGACCAACGCGATCGGTTGGGCGCAATCGCTGGCCGACCCGGCGGAGCGCGACCGCGCGTTGACGGCGGTGGCGAATGAATCCGTGCGGGCCGATCCGCTGACGGCATTGCAGCTTGCCGCCGGCCTGCCGCCGGATTCCCAACGCGATGATCTGGTCCGCCGCGCCGCCATGGAGTGGGCCTCGGGCGACCCGCGGAACGCGGTGGCGTGGGCGGAGCAGATCCCCGACGCGGAGTTGCGGGCAAAAGTGCTCGCCGGCGAGGCGGTGGCCTGGGCGGCGCAGGACCCGGAATCGGCCGCGATTCTGGCGGTCCAAGAACTCCCCTCCGGACGATTGCAGGAGGACACGGTGGTCTCCATTGTGCAACGCTGGGCGCGGCAGGAGCCGGAAACGGCGGCCGCTTGGGTGGAGCAATTTCCCGACGGGGCGCTACGGGCTGCGGCGATTGAAAATCTCCTCGTCCAGTGGTCGCAAAAGGACGCCGCCGCCGCGCGGCAATGGCGGGCTGGACATTCCTGACAAGACCGGCCTTGTCCAAGACGCATTGGCTGTTGACAGGGCGGGGTGCGGGAATACCCTTTGAGCCGAATCGCAACCTGCACTTATGAAAACATGCCTCTTGGTCGTTTTGTGCCTTCTGGCTCAGAGCGGGAAGTGTCTGGCCCAGGTCTCCGGCAATGTCGTTTATTCCCAGCCCTACGCCTCCGGGAAATTGCGCCCGGATCAGAATGAGCGCGAGAAGCGCCTGCCGATCCCGGGCGAGACGCTGCCCGGCAGCAACACGATGGTTCTGGACGCCAGCGTCTTGATGAACGCGCCGGCGGACGAGTACGTGGCGGTGTTCGCCGTGGCGCAGGAGGGGGAGACACCGGCGGAGTGCATCCAAAAGATGGACGGCCTGGTGCGGCGGTTTGTGGAGGCGCTGAAGCCGCTGGGGATCGGAAGCAACGACCTTTACGTGGATTTCATCGCGCAGGAGAAGATTTACGAGTATCACATCCAGGACAACGTGGCGAAGCAGGAGCTGGCCGGTTTCGAGCTGAAGAAGAACGTGTCCATCCATTACAAGGACAAGACGCTGCTGGACGCGCTGGTGGTCGCGGCCTCGGGGGAGAAGATTTATGACCTGGTGAAGGTGGATTACATCGTGAGGGACCCCGTTCCGATCCAAAGCCGCCTGATGGATGAGGCGGCCAAAATCATCCAGCGGAAGGCGGCGGCGTATCAGAGGCTTTTCGGGATCACTCTCTTGTCGCCGCCGCAAGTCTGTGCCAACAAGCCCAGTATTTATTTTCCGACCGAAATGTACGACGGCTACGCCGCTTATGAATCGGACCGGGTGGACCGGACGTTCTTCCAGCAGAAATATGCGATCCAGGACCTGCGCAAGAGCCGGACTTTTTATTTTAATCCCCTGAACGCGGGCGGGTTTGACACGGTGATCAACCCGGTGGTCGTGGAGCCGGTGGTGCAGTTTACGCTCTACCTCAAGCTCAGTTACGGCATTGACTTGAAGAAGAAATGACGGGACCGGGGGAAAGAGGATCGCGCCGGTTTAGTTTGCCAGAATTTCCCTCAGTTTCGGCTCGATGGCGGCGGCCCAGATTTTGTAGCCGGCCTCGCCGGGATGGAGATAGTCGGGCATCATGGATTTGGAGATCGAGCCGTCGCTTTCAATCAACTGGGAGCCGAAATCAATGTAGAAAATGTTTTTGCCGTCGTCCATTTTGGCGAGGGCCTGGTTGACCTCGAGGATTTTGCCGCGCTGGACGCTGAAGGTCTGGCCGCGCGGGAAAATGGCCAGCAGGATGATTTTCGTGCCGGGCTGGCGGACGCGGATTTGGCGCACGATGGCGGCCACGCCCTCAAGGATGTCGGACTCGCTGTCGTCCTTGGAGTTGTTGGTGCCGATCATCACGACGGCGGTTTTGGCCTTGATGCCGTCGAGCTGGCCGTGCTCAAAACGCCAGAGGACGTGCTCGGTGTGGTCGCCGCCGACGCCCATGTTGATGGCCTTGCGGGTGCCGTAGAACTGCTGCCAGACATTTTTGCCGTCCCCCTCCCAGCCTTCGGTGATGGAGTCGCCGATGAACTCGATGTCGTAGTCGCCGGGGGCGGCCTTGGCGCGCTGGAGGACCAGGTTCTGGCGGTTGGCGGCGTTGCCCGTGCGCGGGACGGGAATGATGGCGTGGTTGGTGTGAACGACGACCGCGTTGGTCGGAGCCTGCGTCGCTGCGGCGGGCGGATTGGTCTGGGCGGGGGCGAAAAACGGCAGCAGAGAAACCGCCGCGGCCAGGGCAAAGAGTTTGACTGTGGTTTTCATGGGGAGAGGATGACGGCGGCGGGCGGGCTTGTCAATGCGCTTATGCGGCGCGCCCAGGGCGGCGGCGTCCAAAGGGCTTTGACTTGTTGAGAATTAATGAACAGAAGTCCTTTACAGGAGGGAACAGAGTTAACAGAGATTTTCATTTTCCCTTCTCCGTTCCCTCTGTTTTCTCATGTTCAAAATTCCGGCTTTTGGGTCTCCGCAGAGGGGCGCGAAGAAGAGGAAGCCCGCGCCCAAAATCGTGCTCGCGCCGCCGGGCAGGATTGGAGTATAATCAAGGGCGAGCCATGAGCCGTTCGTCCAAAATATTCTTCGCCATATTCATCCCGGCGATTTTTCTATGGTGGATCGGCCTGGATAATTTGCAGGGTCCACATGAGGCGCCCTTAGGCTCTGTGAAGACCGATATCGCGGTGTTGAACACAGCTCTTGACATGTTCCAAGTTGACTGCAACCGATGCCCGACCCCTCAAGAGGGGCTGGCGGCTTTGGTGGATCGTCCTGCGGCGATTCCTGCGACATCCTGGCATGGTCCCTATTTGGATAAGGACTGGCTTCATAAAGATATCTGGGGCCGTCCTTACGTTTACAAATGTCCGGGGGAGCACAACACGAACGGATACGATGTATATTCTCTGGGGCCAAGCGGCAAGGGTGGCGACGACGCGATTGGCAATTGGCCTTCTCCGCCGGTCAAGTAGAGCGAGGGAATTTA
Organism: Verrucomicrobiota bacterium; assembly: GCA_050015895.1. GTDB lineage: Bacteria > Verrucomicrobiota > Verrucomicrobiia > Limisphaerales > Palsa-1400 > JBEKOF01. The sequence goes on along the minus strand of JBEKAN010000176.1, from coordinate 2,331 downwards.
TTCCATTGTGAAAGTGGCGGAGACGACGGAGCGGATGGTCTTTTCCTTGGAGGTGGTGTCGTTGATGCCCTCGGTGCTGGTTTCGTTGGAGTTGCGCGGGGTGATCTGGAAGACGCCCATGCGGGCGGCGCGCAAGGAGCGGATTTTGCGGCCGCCCTGGCTGGCAATCTGCTCGGCCCGCTGCCGAGCGTCCTTGGTCGCGGCGGCGAGCATTTCAATTTTCGCCTCGGCGGTCTTGCTGTAAATGAACTGGATGCCCAAGTCGTCCAGTTCCACGCCCTCCTCGACCAGGGCGCCGGATTGCTGCTGCAAATCCATGACCCGCCGCACGTCGCCGGACTCCAGCCGCACGGTCTGGCTCAAGCGGAAGCCGATGGTCCTCTTGCTGGCGTCGTCGTCGGAGGACCCGTTGGAAAGGGGTTTGAGGCGCTGGATGCTGATGGCGGAAATCTCGGCGTTGGTGACGCCGCGCTGGCTGAAGAAGGATTGCACACGGGCGGCGTCGGCTTTGAGCTTTTGCAGCGCGTCGGCAAGTTGATTGCCCTCGGCGGTGAAGCTGGCGTTCCAGACGGCTTTGTCGGAGGCCACGTCCTGATAGGCCGAGCCGGTGACGCTGATGACTTGGGAATCGGCGATGTGCAGCCAGGCGCGGGTGACCTGCGCCGCGGAGATGATGAGGCCGGCGGCCAGGCACAGGCCGAGGAGAACGCCGCCGCAACTGAAGCGATTGAAGAGGTTCTGTGTCATGTTTGAAAAGAGACTGGGAATGAGATTGTTCCGAGACTGCGCCGGGGACAAGAATTTTCGGCCCCTCTTTACATTCTGGCCTGGGTGTGGTTGACTTGCGCCTCGTCGAATGGACTGAATGTATGAGACTCATAGGATTGCCAAGCCATCGCGGGCGGGGAACTTCGCCGCGCGGGCGACTTTTTTTTGCGGTCACGCTGCTGGCCGCCGCAGCCGGGTGCGACAAGGCGCCGCCCCCCGCCTCCGCGCCGCCGCCTTCCGAGGTGGAAGTGATCACGGTCGTCGCGACAAATGTGCCTGTGTACGAGGAATGGATCGGGTCCTTGGACGGGTCCACCAACGCGCAGATTCGGGCGCAGGTTTCGGGGTATCTGGTCGCCCAAAAGTACAAGGAGGGAGGGTTTGTCCACCAAGGCGACCTCTTATTCCAGATTGACAAGAGGGTCTTCAAGGCGGCTCTGAATCAGGCCCAGGCCCAATTGGATGTGGCGCTGGCTCAGTTGCGCAAGACGGAACTGGACACCAATCGGCTGACCCCGCTGGCCAAACAAAACGCGATCAGCCAGGAGGAGCTTGACGACGCCGTACAGGCGAACCTCGCCGCCAAAGCCAACGTCGAAGCGGCCAAAGCCAACCTTGCCCAAAGCCAGTTGAACCTTGAATTCACCGACGTGCGCTCGCTCATTGACGGGATCGCCGGAACCGCGCAGGCGCAAATCGGCGACTTGGTCGGCCCGAGCAGCGGCGTGCTCACGACCGTCTCCACCGTGGATCCCATTCGCGCGTATTTCAACATCCGGGAGCAATCCTACCTGGCCTTTTGCCGCCAATTCACCAACGCGGAGGAAAGGCGCGCGTATCGCTCCGGGATGGAATTGCAACTGATTTTATCCGACGGCTCGCCTTATGCCCTGCCGGGCACGTGGTTCTTCACGAGCCGGCAGGTGGATGTGAACACCGGCACACTCCAAATCGCCGCGTTGTTCCCGAACCCCGACAACATCCTGCGCCCCGGCCAGTACGCCCATGTGCGGGCGAAGACGGAAACGCGCCGGGACGCGATCCTGGTGCCGCAACGGGCGGTCACCGAATTGCAAGGCTCCTATCAAGTCGCCGTGGTGGACGATACAAACACGGCGCACCTGAAGACCGTCCAAGTCGGGCGGCAGATTGGCAACGACTGGCTCATTGAGAAGGGCGTGGAGCCGGGCGACCGCGTCGTTGTGGAGGGCACCCAGAAGGTCAGGAGCGGAACGGTGGTCGTTCCCCGGCCCTACGCGCCCGAGGCCAAAAAGCCATGACGCCGGCCCGCCATACGGAAAAGTAAATGTATCGCTTCTTCATCAACCGGCCCATCGTGGCCATGGTCATCGCCATACTGATGGTATTGGTCGGCTTGGTGTCCATGCTGACGCTGCCGATCTCCCAGTTCCCGAACATTGTGCCGCCGGAAATCCGCATCCAAGCCACGTTTGTCGGCGCGGACGCGGAGACGCTGCAGCAATCGGTCGCGACGCCCATCGAGGAGGTGATGAGCGGGGTGGACAACATGAACTACATGTATTCCATCAACGCCAACAACGG
>JBEKAN010000175.1:0-8921 GCA_050015895.1 Verrucomicrobiota bacterium | reverse complement strand
CATAATCTTAATCCTAATCTTAATCCTAATCCTAATCCCTTCACCCCCTCAGAGGGCCGGAAGGGATTAGGATTAAGATTAGGATCTCCCCGGCAAACTCCCGCCAAACTCTCCCCTCGACACGCCGCCGCCTCTTGGGTAAATACTCCGCGCGTGGACGAGGCGTTCCCCAGTGTCTTGCTGTTGATACCGGCTTACAATGAAGAAGACCGGATCGGTCCGGTTTTGCGGAGTTACGCCGAATACTTCCGCAAGAATTACCACGGCAAATTTCAAGTCGTCGTCGTTCTCAACGGCTGCCGCGACAACACCCTGGGCGTCGTCCAGAGCGTCGGCGCGGCGTTTCCCGAAGTCAGCGCCCTGGAGTTTCCCGCCCCGATCGGCAAGGGCGGGGCGCTCATCGAGGGCTTGCGCCTGGCGCCCCGCGCCGATCTGGTGGGCTACGTGGACGCCGACGGCGCGACCGGCCCGGCCGCGTTTTTGGATCTCGTGCGGCGCTCCGGCGGGGCGGATTGCGTCATCGGCTCGCGCTGGATTCCGGGGGCCGTGCTGCACCAGTCGCAGACCAGCCGCCGCCAGTTTGCCAGCCGCGTCTTCAACCGGATTGTGCAACTTCTCTTCCGCCTGAACATCCGCGACACCCAATGCGGCGCCAAGGTCATCCGCCGCGACGCCGTTGAAAAAATCCACTCCTCCCTCTGCATCGCCGACATGGCCTTTGACATCAACCTGCTCTTCCTGCTCAAGCGCGGCGGCTTCCGCGTGTTGGAGGTGCCGACCGAATGGACCGACATGCTGGGATCCAAAGTCACCCTCGGCAGGACCTCCCTGACCATGCTCCTGTCGGTGATTCGTCTGCGCACGATTTATTCCCCGTTCAACCCGCTGCGAAAGTTCTCCGCCCCTTTGGAGACCTGGCTCTACGCCAAGCTCAACGCCCCCCCGCCAAGCCCCGACCCGGAGCGGCGCTAGGGCCTTAATCCTTGATCATACATGAGTATAAAGTCAGCCACATGTTTCAAAGCATCCAACCCGGCTTGGATCCCCGCTTTCTTTTTCTTGTCAGTTTCCTTTTTCAGGGATTGCTGCAGGCGGAATTGCGTGATGTCCTGACCCTCGATTAATGTGCATATTGCGACACATTTCATGGTTATATTCTTCTCATTCGTCCCAGCAATTCTGTCCATCAACGCGGGAATGGCGGGCGACCCAATCTTGCACAGCGCGCCTATCACGGGACCTGTGACAAACTCCTCATCTTCTACCAGCATGTGTCCATTACGGTGCGCTCGAGGAATGACGTCGTCCCACTCCAAATGGGCCACTAGAACTGGAACCGCCTCGGTCGCACGGTATTCGCCCAACACAATGACCGTTTCGGCCTTGACTTCAGGGGCATTCGTGCTGTTGAGGATTTCCATTAGCTGGCCGATCAATTGACGCCGTTGCATGTCCAACTGGAGTGCCCCCTGAAGTCGGTCATATTCTCTTGCGTAAAGCAGAAATTCCGCGCCTTGCGAATAAGTTCGATGCGGGAGCATCAACATCAGGGCCGTCAATATGAAGGTCAATCGTCCAGCTTTCATTTTGGTTCTCCTTACTGATTGCGATTTGCCATCAACGGGCCAGCCGCATGGCTGAAATCGCGGGTTGGAGGCTTTTTGTGGTCGATTCTATCGCGGACGTTCCCAAACCGCAATCCGGAAGTATTGGGCATGCAGATTAACTTGTCAAAACCGCGGGCGCAGCCGGGAAAGCGGCGCTGACGCGCACACACTCCAAAACCTTGCGGAGTTTGGATGGGGAGTCTTGCGCGCGAAGCGTCTTGGAGTGCGGAACGCCAGTTCCGCTTTGGGCCGAAATCAACCGACGTCGCCCAAATGGATGAATTTCGTCTCCCACCTGCCTTTCGCCCGTCCATTCGCATTTGTCTCGCCACGGAGAGCGTTTGGTGCAAACAATTCGGCGGCTCAAAATAGCCCGTGAACACACGACATCCCAAACTGGCGCTGGCTGCTCTTTCGTTGGCCGCCGTTTTCCACGCCTTTGCGCTCCTCGCGGCGGACGCCCCGGCGCAAATTCGCCTCAACCAAGTCGGTTTTCTCGCGGACAATCCCAAACAAGCCCTGTTGATGACCGCCCGCGCGGCCAGCAACACCACTTTCCAAGTCGTCGCTTCCGACGGCGCGGTCGCGCTTGCCGCTCCGGTCAAAAACAAAACCGGCTCGTGGAACGCAAATTACAAATGGGTGTACCTCCTCGATTTCTCCGCGGTGCGGAAGCCGGGGGTGTATTCCATTAAAGTTGCGGGCGGCCTTCCCGCCGTCTCCCCCTCGTTCCGCATCGGCGCGGGAGGTGATCTCTACGCGCCGCTTCTGCGCAACGCGCTTTTCTTTTTTCAAGCCCAGCGCGACGGGCCGGAGGTTCTTCCAACCGTGCTCCACCGCAAGCCCTCTCACCTCACCGACAAAATGGCTTTCGTCTATCGAATCCCGGTCTTCGGCGACAACGGCCTGCGGGGCCGCCTGGAAAGAACCGGCGGGCCGGTGGACGTTTCCGGCGGCTGGTTTGACGCCGGCGATTACCTCAAGTTTGTCGAGACGGCCAGTTATGTCGCCGCCATGATGTTGCAGGGCGCGCGCGATTATCCGGCCCAAGCCGGCCCCGGCGCCGCCGCCGATTTCGCCGCCGAAGGCCGCTTCGGCCTGGATTGGCTTCTGAAAATGTGGAATGACGACACCAGAACCCTCTACGCGCAAGTCGGCCTGGGCGACGGCAACCAATACGCCACCGGCGACCACGACGTCTGGCGTCTGCCCGAGGCGGACGACAAATTAACTATCCGCGCGGGCGATCCGGAGTTCTTTCTCAAATATCGCCCCGTTTTTCCCGCCGCGTCCATTGGCGGCAAAATCAGCCCGAACTTGGCCGGACGCCTGGCCGCCGCGTTCGCTTTGGGCTGTCAAGTCTTCAAAACCAACGACCCCGCCTACGCCCAAAAGCTCTTGCTCGCCGCGCTGCATGTTTATGATCTGGCGGCCACGACCAATGTCACCTCGCTGACCTCCGCCTATCCGCGCGATTTCTACCCCGAGGACGAATGGCGCGACGACATGGAATGGGGCGCGGTGGAAATCTATGCCGCGATGGCCGGCGGGGGCGCGCCCGCCCGTCCGCCCGGCGTCAATCCGGCCCGCTATCTCCAGCAGGCCGCCCATTGGGCGCGCGCCTGCCTGAATTCCGACAATGGCGACTCGCTCAACCTCTACGACGTCAGCGGCCTCGCCCACTACGAACTTTGTCGCGCCTTGGTGAAAGCGGGCGCGACGAACGATCTGGAAGTCACCCGCGCCGCCCTCCTTGCCGGTTTGAAGAAACAACTCGACCGCGCCGCGCGGCTCTCCGAAAAAGACCCCTTCGGCCTGGGCCTTCCCTATTCGACCAGCGACTTGGTCCCGCACATTCTGGGCCTGGTGATTGAGGCGAATTGTTACGACGCCCTCACTTGCACAACCACCTACGCGGATTTCGCGCGGCGGCAGTTGGATTTCGTTCTCGGCGCGAACGCCTGGGGGGCCAGTTTCATCGTCGGCGCGGGAAAGACATTCCCCTTTCACATGCAGCATCAGATCGCCAATCTCGCCGGCTCCCTCAATGGCGCTCCGCCGATTCTCTTGGGCGCGACAGTGGACGGCCCGGCGCGCGGGAGGTCCTCCAGCGCCGGCGACGCGCCGGACGGGGCGCGCGCGACTCCGTGGCCCGACGGCAAAAATCCGTTCGCGGCCTTTTCCGGCCAGGGAGTCCAGTACACCGACGACGTGGGAAGCTATGAGACGGTCGAGCCGGCGGACGATTACACCGTGCCAACCGTTCTGATTTTTTCGCGCCTATCCGCCCCGTGACTTGCGGATGGCGAGTGGCGGAGAGGGGGGGATTCGAACCCCCGGTACAGTTTTACCCGTACAACGGTTTAGCAAACCGCCGCATTCGGCCACTCTGCCACCTCTCCAACTAACACATGAACAATCGCTTGCGTGCGAATTGACGGCGCTCGCTCGCGGACACGCGTGACTTTTTGCAAAAATTGTGCGACGCTGTCGCGCCTGAACATTGCGGCATCACACAGAAAAGGGCAAGCCGAATCCAGGCCGCGAAAAGTACCGCCGGGCGGGGCCGCCGTCAAGTTCCAGGCGGTTCTCGAACTCCGAGTTTCTGTGGAAAGGACAAAAATGAAGTCTGTAAGTATGACCTGTGGCGCCGCGCTGCTCTGCGCGGGGTTGAATTGGAATCCGGCGCTGGCGCAAACGCCAAGCCCGCCCCCTCCAGCCACGCCACGCCAAACACGCCCCACGCCGCCCGCCCGCGATCCGAACACCCCGGGATATGTCGCGGCCAAGGAACTGCCCGACGGCGCCAACCCTCCGGCGGGCGCCGACGGAAACTTCATCATTGGCCCGACCCACCAACGCGCGCCGGAAATGACCGCGCGGGAAGGTGTGCCGCAGGGAGCCGTGTATAATTTCACCATGAGTTCGGCCGGCAGCAAAATTTATCCCGGCATCACCCGCGAGCCGGGCACTTTTGGCGCGGCGGATCCCGCCGACCCTGTCAAGATGCTGGTGACCACCAGCCACCCGGCTCCCTACACACGCCGCGTGGCCGTTTATGTGCCCAAGCAATATGTCCCCGGCACAACCGCGCCCTTCATCGTCGGGGCGGACGGACCCGACCGGGGGCTGTTCACGGCATTGGATAACCTCATCGCCAGCAACCGTGTGCCGGTGATGATTGCCATCTCCGTCGGCAATGGCGGCGGCGACGCCCAGGGCAGCGAGCGCGGACTGGAATACGACACCATGTCCGGCCTGTATGCCGAGTTCGTGGAGAAGGAAGTGCTGCCGCTGGTGGAAAGCCTATACCATCTGAAGTTGACCAGCGATCCCGACGGCCGCGCGACGATGGGCGGCAGTTCCGGCGGCGCCGTGGCGTTCATCATGGCCTGGTATCATCCGGACCTCTACCACCGCGTTCTCACTTATTCCGGCACTTACGTCAACCAGCAGTGGCCGTATAATCCGGAGACTCCGCACGGCGCGTGGGAACTTCATGAGCACCTCATCCCGGACAGCCCCGTCAAGCCGCTGCGAATCTGGATGGAAGTCGGCGACCGGGACCTTTTGAATCCGAATGTCATGCGCGACAACATGCACGACTGGGTCCTCGCCAACGAGAACATGGCCAAGGTGCTGGCCGCCAAGGGCTATCATTACCAGTTTGTCTTTGCCCGCAACGCCGGGCACACCGACGCCGGCGTGAAACAGCAAACTCTGCCCGAGGCCCTGGAATGGCTGTGGAAGGACTACAAGCCGGCGGCCAAGTAACGTCAAAGAAAATGCCTCATCCTCGGCATCTGTCCGACGCCGCGCTCCCGGCCGCTCATTTCACGTCGAACGTTCCGGTCAGGCGAAGATCGCGCGACGATGCCGCCGCCCACACAGCGTAGGTACCCGGCGCCACCTTCCAACCGTGAGACGTTGCATCCCAATACGACAGCGCGCGGGCGTCGAGCGTCATTGTCACATGCGCCGATTCCCCGGCCGCCAGCTCGACCCGTCGGAATCCCTTTAATTGACGCGGGGGCTGCGGGACATTCGGCAGGGACGGCAACCCCACATAAAGTTGTGCCACTTCCGCCCCGGCGCGACCGCCGGTGTTGGCGAGGTCAAACTCCACCGTCACGCTCCTGGCGTCCGTTGGCGTGGCCACTTTCAGATTCTTGTAGGTGAAGGCGGTGTAGGAGAGGCCGTGGCCGAAGGCGAACAAGGGTTCAATCTTCTGCGCGTCGTACCATCGGTAGCCCACCAGCAGTCCCTCCGAATACTGCGCGACATCCTGCGTGCCGGGATATTGGGCCGCGGTTCGCAGCGGCAAATCCCCCTCCTGTCTGGGGAAGGTGATGGGCAGTTTGCCCGACGGGTTGATCTTTCCAAATAGCACGGCCGCGACCGCGTCCCCGTCCTCCTCTCCCGGATACCACGCTTCCAGAATCGCCGCCGCCTGGTCGGCCCAGGGCAGCAACAACGGCCCGCCGCTCTTGAGAACCACGACGGTGTGCGGATTGGCCGCCAGCACGGCGGCGGCCAGCGCGTTCTGGTCCGCGCTCAAGGCGATGGGGTGGTCCCGTCCTTCCGCCTGGCGATCCCCCAGCATCAGTATGGCGACGTCGGCGGCCTTGGCGGCGGCGGCGGCCGTGGCCGCGTTCGTTCCGCCGTCTTCGACGATCTTCACACCATTGCCGACAAGCTTCTGCAAGCCCTCCACGGGAGCGACCTCGAGTATCGGGGTCACATGCGAACTGCCGCCGCCGCCCGTCATAGCCCGCGCCGCGAAGGGGCCGATGACCGCCATCGAATGAACGGCCTCGGCCTTGAGCGGGAGCAGTCCGCCGGCGTTTTTCAACAGCACGATGCCTTCCGCGCCCAGTTTCATGGCGATGGCCGCGTGTTCCGCCGGGATCGGCCCGCGCGCGGGCGGCTGGTCCCAGACCCCGCGGCTCATCATGGTTCTAAATCGGCGCACCAGCTTCTCATCCAGCAGCGACACGGGAACCTCCCCGCTTGCCACAGCCGTCTTGAGCGCTTGGTCAAAATAAATGCCGGTCGGCATCTCCAGATCCAGCCCGGCTTTCGCCGTCGGCACCGTGCTATGCACCGCGTGGAAGTCCGAGGTGACGAATCCGGCGAATTTCCAGTCTCCCTTGAGAATCTGGTTGAGCAGAACGTCGTTCTCGCAACAGTATGCCCCGTTGACCTTGTTGTAGGCGCCCATCAGGGAGGCGCAATGGCCTTCCACGATCGCCGCCTCGAACGCCGGCAAATACAACTCGCGCAGCGTGCGCTCGTCAATCACATCGTTGACCCTCATTCGATTCTCCTCCTGATTATTGCCGGCGAAATGTTTGACGTTGGCGATGATCGGGTGGCTTTGAATCCCCTGCACGTAGGCAACCGCCAGACGGCCGGACAAAAACGGATCCTCGCCGAAACTTTCAAAGGTGCGGCCGTTGTGCGGTGTGCGGGCGATGTTGATGTCGGGGGACTCCAGCAGCAAATTCCCCAGCAGCACGGCCTCGCCCCCGGCGACATCGCCATGTGTGCGGGCGGCCTCCACATCCCAGGTGGCGGCCAGCGTGATGGGGGCGGGCAGGGCGGTCGCATTGCCCTCGTGTCCCGGTCCTGCGGGGCCGACGCCCGCCGGCCCGTTCGCCACCGTCAGCGCGGGAATCCCCAGCCGCGGCAGGCCCGGCACGACCCGGTAGTTGTTCGTGTCCCGGATTCCGTGCAACTGGTCGAGCTTCTCGTCCAGCGTCATCTGGGCCACAATCTGCTTGGCCCGCGCGTCAAAGTCCGCCGGCTGCGGCGCCGGCGCTTGTGCCCTGGCGCTGTCCAGAGGCGGCAACTCCATGAGTGTGACACAGCAAAGGGCAAGCATCGCGGATCGCATAAATGTTTTCATGGGCAGGAGCGTAGGCGGATTTGTCCATAAGGCAAGTGTCCAGTCCGTAAGCCGAAAGTGGATGGCGGTCAATATGTCGCCACTTCAGTCGGCTTGAGATTTTTGAAGGCTCATGGCGAGAGGGGAAGAACCGCCTCCACGCGATAAAACCGCGCCGGCGCGCTGGTGTCGGTGAATGCAGCCGTGGTGGTGGAACCGGCGGATGGCGATACGAGTCCCAAGCCGCTGTCCGTCCAAACCCGCGTGGTCAGATCTGCCGTTTTCTGGAGGTAATAAAGCCGCGACGACACGCTGTCCCAAGTCAGACTGGCCAAAGTGCCGCCCGGTGAAAAGTTCGCGGCGGTGATTTCCAAAATACTGGTCGCTCTGTTCGGATTGGTGCCCGCAAGGTAGTCCTGCCATATCGTCATGCCTTTGCCGGTTGGGTCGGCATTGGCATTGATCCCCGTCGTTCCAAAATAAGTCAGCTCCCACGCAGTGGGCAGGCCGCTGCCATCCGGGTCCAGCGGACCGGGCCAGAGGGTGTCCGTCTGGACATAAGCCACCGCGTTGCTCAGACTGATCCAGCCGCAGTTGGCGCTCCAAACGTAGCCGCTCAAGTTGCCGGTCCGCAGGCTCAACTGCGGGGCGCCCGTCTCCTCAAAATTGATCCAGCCGATGTCCGCCCCGTAGGCGTAGCCGCGCAAATTGCCCTGACTGTCCGCATTGACGCCGAAGTCGGCGGCGGAATCATTCTGGTATTGAATTCCGTTGGCTGGCAAGCCGCCGCCCAGGTTGATCCAGCCGGCGTTGGCGGAGTAAATGTAGCCCGAGCAGACGTATTGGCCGAGGACCGCGCCGTTGTTCGAGTTCCCGCGCCAATCCATCCAGCCGAAGTTCGCGCCGTAGGCGTAGCGGTTGCCCGCGTCAATTGTGGTGGGCAACGTGACGATCAGCGTGAAGGATTTCGTTGTGCTCTCGCCATTACTCGTGACCCGGACCGTGAAGGTGTAGGTGCCCGGGGTGGTCGGCGTGCCGCTCAGGACGCCGCCGGTGCTCAGGCCCAGGCCCGGCGGGAGACTGCCGGAAGTCACGGACCACATGTCGGGGTGGCCGCCACTCGGCATCAACGTCTCGTTGTAGCCCGAGTTGGCCACGGCCTCGGGCAACAAACTGCCGGTCGTTATGGTCGGAGGCAGGATGTCCGTCTGGACATAAGCCTCGGCGTTGCTCAGACTGATCCAGCCGCAATTGGCGCTCCATACGTAGCCGCTCAAGTTGCCGGTCAGCAGGCTGACCTGCGGGTCGCCGTTGGTTTCGAAATTGACCCAGCCGATGTCCGCGCCGTAGGCATAGCCGCGCAAATTGCCCTGACTGTCCACATTGACGCCAAAATCGGCGGCGGAGAGATTTTGGTATTGCATGCC
>JBEKAN010000174.1:0-8931 GCA_050015895.1 Verrucomicrobiota bacterium | reverse complement strand
CCAGGTGGCCAAGTGTGTGCTCCAAGGCATCCGGGAGAACAAGCTGGACCTGTCCCAATACATCGTGGACGACTTCACCGGTTTTGATCCTTCGCATCCTGACCCGATAGATGCGTTCACGCTGCCCAAGAATCCGGGGCGCGCCGCCCCAACCCCGCTGGGAAATTGACACGACCGTTCCCGCGAGGCCAAACTGAGGCCGTGAAGATCCATTTCAAGAGGCTTTGGCTGATTGTCCTGGCGGGAGGATTGGCCTGTAGTAGCGTGGTCCGCCACGCTGATGCGCCACGCAGCCAGCTCGACCTGTCGGGCGAATGGCGCTTCGCCCTGGACCCGGCCTCCGCGCAAACCCAGCCCGGCGATGGCGCCCGTGGCGCGCCCGCCTCCGGCCTGCCGCCGGGGGACGGGATCGCGCAACAGTGGTTCAACACGGACCTGACGAACCGCATCCAATTGCCGGGCATCCTGCAGGCGCAGGGCTACGGTGATGAAATTAGGGTTGACACTCCCTGGGTCCTCACGCTCGGCGGCGACTGGTGGCAGCTCCAGCCCGCCTCCCTGCGCGAACATTTCTCCCAGCCGGGCCGTGTGGAGGTGCCGTTTCTGGCGCAGCCCCCCAGACATTACCTGGGCGTGGCGTGGTACCAGCGCGACATTCAGATCCCCGCCGACTGGCGGGGCCTCCACTTCCAACTCTTCTTGGAGCGCGCGCATTGGCAGACCACCGTCTGGGTGGATGACAAGTCCTTTCCGCCCAACGACAGCCTGGTCGCCCCGCACATCACCGACCTGGGCCTGCTGTCTCCGGGGAAGCATCGCCTGAGTATCCGCGTGGACAACCGCACACAGCTTCCGGCCGTGGGCCATCTGGTGGACGGGCACAGCGTCTCCGATTCGCTGGGCGCGACGTGGAACGGCATTGTCGGCCGCATTGAGTTGATCGCCACGACGCCGGTTTGGATTGCGGACGCGCAGGTGTTTCCGAACCTGACCAACAAGTCGGCGCTCCTCAAAGTGAGGATCGGTAACGCCACCGGCCAGGCTGGCTCGGGCAGTCTGCAAGTGGGAAACAATTCAAGCGCGGTGCAGTGGGACGCGACCAACGGGGAGGCCGAAATGAAAATCGCCCTGGGCGACGACGCAAAAGCATGGGACGAATATCACCCCAACCTCCAGCACCTGGCCATCGCGCTCCGGGGCGGCGGCGCGGACGACGTCAAACAGGTGAGCTTCGGTCTGCGTGAAATCAGCCATGACGACAAGACCCTGCTCCTCAACGGTGCGCCCGCCAACCTGCGCCTCACCCATTCCGGCGGGGATTTCGCCCTCACCGGCGCTCCGGCGATGGATGTCGCGTCCTGGAAGAGGATCATTCAGGTCTGTAAAGACTACGGACTGAACGGCATCCGGTTCCATTCGTGGTTTCCGCCGGAGGCGGCGTTTGAGGCCGGCGACGAGATGGGTTTTTATTTCCAGCCCGAGTGCGGGATGTGGAATGATTTTGGCAGCGCGGACATGAAGCGGAGGCTGTATGAGGAGACCGACCGGGTGCTCCAGGAGTTTGGCAACCACCCCTCCTTCATTTTGTTTTCGCCCAGCAACGAGCCGCGAAGCTATCAGACCTTCACACCCCAATGGGCCGCCGCGGAGTACAAGAAGGACAACCGCCGCCTCTACTCCGCAGGCACCGGCTGGGGCGACCGCTCGCAAGTGGCCGACGCCCAATTCGCCACCCTGGTCGCTTTCGGCGGGGCGCAGTTGCGCGGCGCCGGCGGCTGGTTTGGCGGCGACTATCGCCGGGGGCTGGAAACCGTTCACATCCCCGTCCTGGGCCACGAAGTGGGCCAGTGGTGCGCCTATCCCGACTTCGATGTCATCCGGGAGTTCACCGGCTATCTGCGCCCCGGCAATTACGACATTTTCAAGTACCTCGCCGAACAGCAGGGCGTGCTGGACCAAAACCACGATTTGGCGCTGGCGTCGGGCCGTTTTCAAGTCGCCGCCTACAAGGAGGAAATCGAGGCCAGCCAGCGCACCCCCGGCCTGTCGGGATTCCAACTGCTCGACTTGCACGATTACCTGGGCCAGGGGACCGCGCTCATTGGCGTGGTGGACGCCTTCTGGCGACCCAAAAGCTACGTGACCGCCGCGGAATTTCGCCGTTTCGCAGGGCCGACAGTGCCGCTGGCGCGGCTGGCCAGGCGTGTTTTCGCCAGCGACGAAACACTCCGTTGCGACGTGGAAATCAACCATTTTGGCGAACAACCGCTCGCGGGCGTCACGCCGGTCTATAAAATTGTTGACACATCGGGCCGGTCCCTCGCCGCCGGCCAATGGGAGCCGCGCGACATTCCCATTGGCAAAAACAGCCCGCTGGGCGGGGTTGCCATTGCCCTGTCCAACCTCCCCGCTCCCGCCGCCTACAAACTGGTGGTCGGCTTGCGCGGCACTGCGGTTGAAAACGACTGGAACTTCTGGGTCTATCCCGCGGCCGCCCCCGCCCAGCCTTCGGGCGAAGTGCTGGTCACCAGCGTGTGGACGGAGGCCGCCCGGCGGTTGGCGGAAGGCGGCAGGGCGCTCTTCATCCCCGGCCCGGGCGATCTCGATCCGGCGAAAAGTCCGGCCCTGGCCGGCACGCCCATTTTCTGGAACATCCAGATGACCGTCCGCCCGCCGCAAAATCCCCGGCCCAAATTCGACGCCATGCTCGGTCTGCTCTGCGACACCAACAGCCCCGCCCTGGCCGAATTCCCCACCGAGATCAATTGCGACTGGCAGTGGACCCAGATCATCAACGGCGTCCGCTCCGTCAACCTGTCCGCCGCCCCGCTCTCCTTGCGGCCGATTGTGGCGGCCATTGACGACTGGAACCGCAACTGGCGGCTGGGCGTCATCTTCGAGTGCAACGTCGGCCCCGGCCGCCTGTTGGTCTCGGCCGTCAATGTGAACCGGCAGGACGGTGGGGCCGAGTTGCTCCAGCTCCGCCGCTCCCTGCTTGACTACATGGGCGGCGGCCGCTTCAAACCTTCCGCCACCCTCACCCCGGAACAAGTGGCCGCCCTGTGGTCGGCCAAAGCCGCCGCGCCCGCCTCCGAGCCGGCCCGCAGCTTCGATCCCGACTTGAACGACGGCACAATGCCGGCGCCGCGGGGGCGGTAAGGGGCGCATCATGAAACCACCACCATGCGATTTGCCAATTATGCGATTTGCCAATTCCCTCGCCCCGCGCAGCGGGGAGAGGGGTTCGTTCGCTTCAATGGTGGTGGTTCCAAGATGCGCCCGGCGGTAAGAAAGGAATAAATATGAAATTGATTTTGTCATCGTTGGTTCTATTTTCTTCCATGATTATGGGTCAGGCTCAACCGCAAACTCCCATTGTTCTCTGGCCCAACGGCGCGCCCGGCGCGCTGGGCTCCAAGAGCAATGACATCCCCACTCTCACCCCTTTCCTGCCCGCGCCCGGCGCCGCCACCGGCGCGGCGATGGTGATCTGTCCCGGCGGGGCTTATACCCATCTCTCCGCGCACGAAGGACAGGACTACGCCCTCTGGCTCAACCAGCACGGCCTCACCTGCTTCGTCCTCCAATACCGGCTCGGCTCCAGCGGCTACCGCCATCCCGCCATGTTGCAGGACGCCGCGCGCGCCGTGCGTCTGGTCCGCGCCGGAGCCGGCGACTGGAAAATTGATCCCAAGCGGGTGGGCATCATGGGTTCCTCCGCCGGCGGACACCTGGCCGCCACGCTGCTGACCCATTTTGACTCCGGCAACCCGGACGCCGCCGATCCGGTGGAGCGGCAAAGTTCCCGCCCTGACATCGGCGTGCTTTGCTATGCCGTCATCACCATGGGCCAATACACCCATCAAGGCTCGAAGGACAGCTTGCTTGGCAGAAATCCCCCGCCCGAACTGGTCCAGGAGCTTTCCAACGAACTCCATGTGACCGCCAACACCCCGCCTTGTTTCCTCTGGACGACGGACGAGGACAAAACCGTGCCGATGGAAAACACCATGCTTTTCGCCTCCGCTCTGCGGAAGAACGGCGTCCCATTTGCGCTGCACATTTACCAAAAGGGCGGGCACGGCATGGGCCTGGCGGACAAGCCGCCCTTCGCCAATCCCCATCCCTGGGCCGCCGACTGCCTGTTCTGGCTCAAGGAGCAAAAATTCCTGAACTGAATCCGCCTGCGGAGGTAGTACGTCACGAAGGCAGGGCGAGACTCCGGATCGCGCCATAGCGGAGCGGCGGCTGTAGCGGCGGTCTGTGACCGCCGCCATGCTCTCTTTTCCGTCGGTCTTCGGCGGTCATAGACCGCCGCTACAATGCGCTATTGCTGGGCGGGGTAATCCCACACCCAGTCGCCTTCCGTCTCATCAAACAATCGTTGGCCCGGCACGCCGCCGTCGTCCTTCTCATTCCAGCCGACGGAGTAAAGAATAAATTGGCCGTCCGCCGTGCGGCGATATTTGTAGGGCTGGCCGCCGATCACGTCATTGGGCAGTCGGGAGATGAACCGCGGCGTCAGCGCGTCCAGTGTCTCGGGGAATTGTCCGTAGGCCAGCCGGTATCGCTCCAACGCGCACGCGATGGCCGCTTGGTTGGCAGCGGTCTGCGGGGCGGCCGCTTTCATGGGAAGTGATGTTCCATACTCCATGAGAAGCGACGCCATTGCCTGATGATACACGATGAATTTCAGGGGAGTCGGCCACTCTTCGTGTTTTAACCGCTGAGGCAATTCGGCGTAATTGGATGCGAGTTTGGCGGGAAAAATCCGCGCGGCGGCCACATCCATGACCCCTTTCATTTGCGCGTCAAAAAGAACGCAGTAATTCAGCCGCTCAAAGTCATACCAACCCGCTGGGGCGATCCGACCGACCGCGTTCACAGACGCTTGATGCAACAAATCCGAGAAGGTGGTGAATGCTGGCTTTTCTTGACCGACGGAATGACTCGATGCCAGTCCCTTTTTCTTGACGTATTCCAACTCTCTAAGCTTGTAAGTCTTCTCGCCCTGGAGGGCTTGATCCAGGTCGGCGGGGAAATCATAGTGTTGGAACGATTGCTCAAGTTCTTGCAATTGCGATTCCGTCCAACGGCGCTCCGCCAGCCCCTCCCAAACCGGTTGGGCCGCAGTCTGAAAGCAACTCATCCGCGCCAGATAGCAGACGACCATTGGTTCCAGTTTGATGGAGTCGGCAAGATAGAGCATCAGCTTCTCATCGGCCAGGGCCTTTTCCGACTGCCCCGCCGCCAGTTCCGCGCACGCCTGAAGGTTTAACCGCCCACATGCTGAGGTGATTTCACCGAGGTGGGGAAGGAGAATTTGCCACGGATCCTCCTGGTCGTCGTGGATAGGAAAGCCCGAATTGGTCCGGGCGCTGGCCATGCGAATTGCTGCAAGATCGGCTTCATCGGGTTTCAACCCTTCCAAAACCGCCAGGGCCGCGGATGCCCTTGCGGCAAGGCCGCTTTGATCCGTCTCATATCGCTGGTCCGGTTTCAATGATCTGTTTTGCAGTGCGACGGAGGCCATTTGCCACGCCACCAGGTCCACAAAATGCCGGTGGCCCTTGTCCGCGATGTTGGTTGTCGATATATTGTTCTTCGCCCGCGTGTAGAGGTCGTTGGTAAGAACGCCGCTCCCGTAATTCAGGACCCAGGATTTGACGATGGGCGCCTCGGCGAAATTCTCCTCAGCAGGAACCGGTTTTGGAACATAAGCTTGAAACTCAAGCGATATGCCGCGCCCCTCCATTTCCTGCCGGTAACGGTTCCAATCTCTTCGCCCGCGCCAATCCTCCTCCGCGTAATACAACACCACCAGCGCGACGAATGCGCCCAGCCAGAAAAGAGGCTTTCGCAGCCAGCGGCGTCGGAAAAACCGGGATGTCCGCGGAGTTTCTTGCGCCGATGGGTTCATAACGCAAGCATACGCGGCGCTCGTGGCGCGTCAAGCCCCTGCCGGCAGGGCGAGCGGCCTGTAGGGCGAGACTCCTCGCACCGTTGGTGCGCTTCCGTAATTTGTTCCAACTTCGAGCCGTGACTCGATTTCTCGGAAAAATGTTACGGCCCGTCAGAGTCGGGCCCGAACTTTTCCTGCCGTCACCGAGGCATATCCCACCCGCTTTTCATTTTCCTCCCCGCGAGCGGACCCCGGCGCGGCATTTGTTTTTCTTTCGCGTTTGGCTTTTCTCTGCTATCTTCTGCGCACAGATGGCAAGGCTTTTGCGATTTTTGATTCTTGGCGGCTTCCTGGCGGTGTTGCTGCCCGCGTTCCGGGCCGGGGCGCAGGACGCCCCGCTTTGGCGCACCAACCAAAACGGCGTGTCGGTGGACATCAAGGACTGGGACCTGCCCAAACTCCTTCAGAAAATCTCCGCCGCCACCGGATGGCGTGTCTATATCGAGCCGGGAACCACGGCCAACGTCACGGCCAGGTTCAAAGACGTGTCCATGGAGGAGGCCTTGAACCGCCTGCTCGCCCGGGTGAATTACACGCGCGACGTGTCCAACGGGATTCCGCGCCTGCTGGTCTATCGCACCGTCGCTGGCGCGGCCACCCAGGCCGTCGAGATCCCCAAGCCCGACGCCCCAAGAGACTATCGTATTCCCAACGAATTGATCATCCGCCTCAAGCGCAATTCCCGCGAGTCCATAGACGACATCGCCCGGGCGCTGGGCGCAAAAGTCCTCGAGCGCGACGAGAGCCTCCGCCTTTATCGGTTGCAGTTCGCCGACGAAGCCGCCGCCAACGCCGCCGCCGGCCAACTGGGGGGCGACACCTCGGTCGCGCGCGTGGATTCCAACTACGTGGTGGATCCTCCCACCCTCGCCCAAAGCGATCCGCTGGCCGCGCCCGCCGGCCCCGCCTCGCTGCTCAATCCCACAACTCCGGCCAACGGGAAGGTCCTCGGCCTCATAGACACCGCAGTGCAAATGCAGGCCCCCATGCAACCCTATTCCCTGACGCCGCTGAGTGTGGTCGGGCAGCCCAACCCCTCAGACGACCTGATCACGCATGGAACCAGCATGTTCGAGACCATGCTGCAGGCCATGGCCGACGCGCCCGGCAAAATTCTGCCCGTGGATGTTTATCCCGACGGCGACAGCACCACCACCTACGAATTGGCCGAGGGAATCATCGCCGCCGTCAATGCCGGCGCCAACCCGATCAGCATCAGCTCGGGCGGCACCGGGGACAGCAGCATGTTGCGCGACTTGATCGCGGAGGGGACGCAAAAGGGGATTCTCTTTGTCGCCGCCTCCGGCAACACCCCCGGCACAGCGCCCACCTACCCGGCCGCTTATCCTGGCGTGCTGGCGGTCACGGCCTCCGGCCCCAACGGGCAGCTTGCCCCGTATGCCGACGACGGCTCCTTTGTGCAGGCCATGGCGCCGGGCACCTCCATCGTTTTTCTCAACGGTCAGGCATGGCAGGTGCAAGGCACCTCTCCCGCCACCGCCTTCGCCAGCGCCTCCATTGTGGAAATGATGAATTCCCAGCATCTGACCCTCTCCCAGGCCGTCACCCAGTTCGTCCAAAGCCACCCCCCGCCAAGATGACGTTCTTTGAGTTCTTTCGCGGCGAAAAGCAACCCATCTTTGAACTTTAATGCCGCGCCCGGCTGAATTAACATAATGCTGTGTTGTGGCATGACTCGCGAACCTGTTTTCTGCTGGCCGTGATCCTTTATGGGTGCGGCTCCGTGTACTCCATTTTTCTGTGGCGCCGGGGCTTCCGCCGCGATGATCGTGTCAACTACATTATCCTGCTCGCGGGCTTCGCCCTCCACACCTGGGCCATGATCCTGCGCGGCCTGAGCTTTGACCGCTGCCCCGTCAACAATCTCTACGAGGCCATGACCTTTGTCGCCTGGACCATTGTCGCGGCTTATCTGGCCCTGGGGCTGATTCCCAAGCTGCGCCACCTGGGGGCCTTGGTCGCGCCCATTCTGTTCGGCATCGGGGTTTTTGCCCTGATGCCGGCCCTGGATGTCCACGAAGCCCGCCCGCAATTCCGCAACGGCCTGGTGAGCCTGCACGCCGCCTTGTCGCTCTTGTCCTACGGCGCCTTCGGATTCAGCTCCGTCGCCGCCTTGATGTATCTGACTTTGGAGCACGACCTGAAATTCCGCAAGCTGCGCGCCGTTCTCTCGCTGCTCCCGCCCATAGACCGCCTGGAAAAGATCACCTCCCGCCTCCTCTGGGCGGGCTTCCTTCTGCTCACCACTGGCCTGGCCTTCATCCCGTTCCTGCCCAGAGAACGCCCCGAACTTCCCCTGGCCACCGACCCCAAAGTGCCCTGGTCGGCCCTGGTTTGGCTCCTGTATCTGGGGCTGCTGGTCTGGCACAGCCGGTTTGCCCAGTCGGGGCGCCGGTTCGCCTGGGGCGCC
Organism: Verrucomicrobiota bacterium; assembly: GCA_050015895.1. Classification (GTDB taxonomy): domain Bacteria; phylum Verrucomicrobiota; class Verrucomicrobiia; order Limisphaerales; family Palsa-1400; genus JBEKOF01. The sequence goes on along the minus strand of JBEKAN010000174.1, from coordinate 538 downwards.
ATCGGGACGTTCGTGTTTGTGCTCTTGACTTTCTGGGGAGTCAACCTTTTGTCCCCAACCCACAAATTCTAAAATTTCGCCCCGCCATGCCTTTCCTCGTCATCGGCCTCAGCCACCGCTCCTCGCCTGTGGAGGTGCGGGAGCGGTTCGCCTTTTCCGACGCGGCCCTCCCCGGCGCGCTGGAAGAACTGCGCCGCGCCACGGGGGCGGACGGGGCCGTCATCCTCTCCACCTGCAACCGCGTCGAAATCTACGCCGTGACCGGGTCCCCGGACCGGGAGGCGGCGGCGGCCCTGCGCCAATTTTTGATTGACTATCACCGGTGGGAGGAGCCGCCGGGCGGCGAGTTTTACTGCCACAGCGGCGCCCGCGGCCTGGAACACCTCTTCCGGGTGGCTTGCGGTTTGGATTCCATGGTCCTGGGCGAGACGGAAATCCTGGGCCAGCTCAAGAAAGCGTACCAGCTGGCCCTCCGCCACAAGCACACCGGCGGCCAGTTGAACCGGATTTTTCAAAGGGCCTTCAACGTCGCCAAACA